>JAVFAO010000049.1:0-19046 GCA_034002465.1 Myxococcota bacterium | reverse complement strand
CCAATCGACAAGAAGTTGAGGGAACAGGCCAAGCGGCCAATCGACAAGAAGTTGAGGGAACAGGCCAAGCGGCCAATCGACAAGAAGTTGAGGGAACAGGCCAAGCGGCCAATCGACAAGAAGTTGAGGGAACAGGCCAAGCGGCCAATCGACAAGAAGTTGAGGGAACAGGCCAAGCGCCCAATCGACAAGAAGTGCTCTCGGGCAGGACAGAGGAGCTCGAGGAGCCGACGCGTTGCATTCGCATCGCTTTGCTGGTCGACGCTGTTGAGGAGCTGCGCAGCCAAGTCGATAGCGCAGCATCTTTCAAGGAGGTACCGCCCGAGCTACCCTGCGCCCCCTATGTCGAAGCCTTGTTGGCTGATTCACGTGCTGCGCTTGTCCTGATCGATCTGCGGTCATTGTTGCGCTATTCACCAGGGCTCGAGCTGTGAGCGTGTCTGCCAGCAAGCTTGCAATGCTCGAGCGGCATCTTCTCGACTGTTATGGGTTTGAGCGCAACGCCGCTTGGTTTGCGCGTCTTCCAGAGGAGCTCGAGCGACTTGCCCAGGGGCGAGCCTGGTCGCTGGACGAAGCCATCGACAGGCTCTTGCCGCCGGGCACCGCTATCGACGAGCTGCTCGCGCTGTTGACGGTCAAGGAATCCTATTTCTTTCGTCATCCCGAACACTTCGAGCTGCTTCGCCATCGCCTCGAGACGCTTGCTCCCTGTCGCCCTCTGCACCTTTGGTCAGCGGGTTGTGCCCGCGGAGAGGAGCCCTATTCGATGGCGATCTGTGTGCGGCGAAGCTGGCCTCTCTCATGCCCACATCCCATCGAGATTGTGGCCACCGACTGCGACCTCGCGGCCGTCAACGACGCACGAGTGGCGAGATATCCGGCTTGGGCCATGCGTGGCGTCGAGGAAGGCCTGCGGCGATTGTATTTTGTCGCCGAACACAAGCCACACCTCGCCGCTCGCCACGCCGATGCTTGGCAGCTGCGCAGTGACCTGCGCCAGATGGTGCGCTTCGAGCGCGCCCATCTGTTGGATGCGGCGCGCCGACGGGCGGACAACAGCCTCGATGTGATTTTTTTCCGCAATGTTGGGATCTACCTGAGCGCGCAGACCAACGAAGCGCTCTTCGCGCAGTTTCGACGCATCTTGCGGCCAGATGGCGTGTTGCTCCTCGCGCCGAGCGATCCGCGACCAAGTGAGCAGCTCTTCGTGTCTATCGAGGAACAGGGAGTGAGCGCCTATCGCGCTCGAGCCGCGTTTGGCCAGGGCGTGGTCAGGGCTGGAGAACGCGTGCCGAACAAGCACTCGAGCCCGCCCGCTGCTTGGCTGCGTTCCCCTTCGAAGCAGTCGGCATCCCCACAGCTCGCGCTCCGCTCTGACTTGGCGCTTCCTGGAATGAACACGTCACAGCCAGGGATGGTGTGTAGCCAGTCGAGCTTCGATGACGCTGCCTTTGACTTGCTCCGCAGCGGTGATCCCAAATCGGCCCTCGATGCGGTACAAAGTCGCATTGCCCTGCACCCCAGTGAGCCTCACCATCACGCCGTTCTTGGGCTGCTGCTGCTCGCCCAAGAGGAGGCTCAGTCGGCAGTCGATGCCTTGAGAAACGCGGTGGCTTTGGATGAGCACATGCTCTGTTACCGCTTCTGGTATGCGCTCGCGTTGAAGCGAACCGGGGCGCGTGAGCGTGCCAGCCGACAGCTCCGAGCGCTGTTGCACACGCTCGATGGCATGGACCACATGCAGCGCGTCGATGGGCTTGGGGTGCGTGTTGGTGAGCTGCGCGCTTCTCTGGCGCGCGGCGAGGACGCGCTTTGTCTGGGGTTGCGCCAGCGTGGTGGAGGAAAGCATGGACGAGCGTGACAAGCGCCTGCTGCAGCAGCGTGCAGCGCGCTACGCGATTCGAAATCCTAATGATAGCGAATACAGTCGGTCCGCGTTCGAATCGATGCCGAGCTATGAGTCACAAGCCCGTGACCACAGTTTTGTCATCTTTCGACTGGGCGGTGAAAGATTTGCGCTGCAGGCGACCTCCGTGCTCGCGGTCGGACCCATGCCCCCCCTCGTTCCCTTGCCTGGCCAACCCGATGCGGTACGAGGGATTTGTCTGTTTCGAGGTGTTTGTGTGTCCGTCATCGACCTCGCTGGATACTTGGGCGTGTCGCTGAGCGAGGAGTCATTGCTGATGACGGCACATGATCCGCACGGGAGGCCGCTCTCTTTCGCCATCGAAGGCGTGGACGATGTGTGCGCTCTCGAGCTCTCTGATGAAGCAGGGCGTGAGCGCTCTGTGGATTGGCCCGTTCGAGCCATCGCACGGACGGCCCGTTCTTCGAGCGAGAGAAGCGAATTTGTCTCCATCATCGAGCTCGGCTTGCTCTATCAGAGCGAGCGAATTTCCGTTCTGAAAAATGCCTAGGAAGTATTCGAGGAGTGCCCAATGAATGAGCATCTTATCATGATTCTGATCTGTGTCCTCACCGTCGCGTTCGTCGTGTTCGGTGTCTATCTCGCCCTCGGGAAGGGATTGGCATTTCGGATGTTCGCGCTGGTCGGTCCAGCAATTGGCTTCATTTGCTATCTTGGGTACGTCGTCGGTGATTCGCACTTGGATCCCAACGTGGCGATGATCACCACCCCGGTATCGGCTATCGTGGGCACTGCTGCTCTGTATTCTTTATATCGGATTGTCGTCAAGCGAATCGCGGTCCAGACGGAGTCCCTGATGGCAAGCACTGCGCAGCTCAGTGCGACTGCGAAGCAGTCCGCTGCGACCGCTGCCGAACAGTCTACTGTGGTGTCTCAGGTCACTGCGACAACTGAGGAAATCAACCAGATGAGCCTGACAACCAGCCAGAATGCGGAGGAGCTCATGAAGCTCGGCGGTGAGGCGCTGCAGCGTGGCCAGACTGGGTTGCAGGCAACGGAGAGCGCGGCTCGGGTCATCGCAGAAATCTCAGAGATGAGTGAAATTGTTGAAACCATTCGGAGTCTCGCCGATCAGTCGAAGCTGCTTGCTGTCAACGCTGCCATCGAAGCAGCCAAGGCGGGTGAGCACGGGCGCGGGTTCTCAGTGGTCGCCGCCGAGGTCAGGACCCTCGCCGAGCAGAGCCGCGAGGCCAGCTTGCAGGTGCGTGAAAGCCTGCGCCGCAGTGACGAGGCGAGGCGAGCGATCGAGCTCGTCAGGCAGACCATCGAAGAGCTCGTGATGACCTTGGAGTCCACGGCGGACAAGGGCCGGCAGATTTCGGGGGCGACCATCCAGCAGTCCGCCGGGTTGAAGCAGATTTCTGCTGCTATGCAGAACGTGGCGCAGGCGGGGCATGACACCACGGCGTCGGTGCGCCAGCTCGAACAAGCCAGCGAATCGCTTCGCCAAGTGGCGATCAACATGAGCATCTTTGTCACTGGAAAAGCTCGCGCCGAGGCATGACCATGGATGAACGCGAACTGATGGCCATCTTCGACGAGGAGGCGCTCGAGCTCGTCGAGCAGCTCGCTCAGCAGCTCGGCGAGCTGAACGAGGACCCGAAGCCAGCCGTCATCGACGCCGCGATGCGCTTTGCACACAGCCTGAAGGGCGCGGCGGCGGTGGTTGGGCTCGAGGCCATCGCCGAGCAGGCACATGCTATCGAGGACGCGCTCAGCGCGCTGCTGGCTGGTCAGCGCGCTTCGCCGGAGCTACTGGACTCTCTTCGGCAGGCTGGCGAGCAGCTCGCGCTCATGGTGAATGCGCGTGCGCGTGGGGAAGTGGCTAGCCGGGACGTATCACGGGGCCTGGGGTCTCAGGACAAGCTCGAGCAGAGCCGCGCCAAGCCGCCAGCGTTCGGGGTTCGAGAGAATGGTCTGCCGCTCCAACGCACTGACGAGGATGTCGGCATCGCCGATGCAGTGAGAGTGCGGGAGATGCGGACCGACCCTGCGCGCGTCGATCGGGTGATGAACGAGCTCGCGCAGCTTTTCACGGTGCGTATGCACATTGGGCACGCTCAGAAGCAGCTGATCGAGGTGTTGCGAAGCGTCCTTGGCGCGCCCGCTTCGGGGGGCCATCAGAACAATGCCGAGCCTTATTTTGAAAGCCTCGGCGAGGATTTCTCGAAGGCTGCGCTCAACACGCTGATCCATGAGAGCCGTCGGCATTTGCTCGAGTTCGATCGGCTCGGGCAATCGCTCAAGCATGCGCTGAGGGCGTTGCGCTTGGTTCCGTTGCGGGTGGAGGAGTATCGCTGGCGGCAGATCGTGCGGGAGGCGGCACAAGAATCTCGCAAGCGGGTCGAGTTTCACGTGCAACTTGGAGACATCGAGATCGACAAGACGCTTATCGAGCAGCTACGCGAGGCCCTCATGCACCTCTTGCGCAACGCAGTGTCCCACGGCATTGAGCGTCCGGAGCTGCGCAGAGCCATGTCCAAGGCGGAGATGGGCGTTGTGCGCTTGTCCGCGCGAGCGGTGGGCTCATGGGTCGAGTTGGAGCTCGAGGACGATGGTTGCGGCATCGATGTCGAAGCGGTTCGCGTTCGCTTGCTGGAGCTCGGCAGTCTCGACCGGGCGAAGCTGCAGAGCATGACTGAGGACGAGCTCTTGGAGCGCATCTTCGAGCCCGGTTTCAGTACTGCGGAGAGTCTGACTCGGCTCAGTGGCCGCGGCGTGGGCTTGGATGTGGTCCGCACCCAGGTGGAGCACGTGGGTGGCCAGGTTTGGGCGAAGGCTCGGGGAGAGCTAGGCGGTGCCTGCTTCTGTTTGCGCTTGCCTTCGACCGTGGTCTCCATGACAGGGCTCTTCGTCAAGCAGGGAGAGCGGCGTTTCGTGTTGCCCGCAGATGCCGTCGAGGGGGTACTCTCGCTCAGGCCTGCGCAGCTTCACCGCTTGGATGGAGGTCTTGTCTTGGACCGTGCAGGCGAAGCCCCGATTCGCCTTCTCTTCTTGGCGGAGCTGCTGTCCGCAAGGTCGAGTGGGTGGGTACCGCAGCGCTTGCGTGACAGCGATGAGATGGTGGTTTTGCTGCGCCGCGGTCGCAGCCGTTTGGGACTGGTGGTCGACGAGGTCGTGGAGCTGAGAGACTTCGTCCGTAACCGCTTACCCTGGAACCTGGAGGGGCTCGCGAGCGTGGGCGGTTCGACAGTCGAAGCGGATGGGACCGTGTCGGCGTTGCTCGAACTACCCCATCTCTTCGAGCAGCTCAGACACGCCAATCAGGACGGGCTAGAGCGAGCTCAGGTGGAGAGAAGCCGCATCTTGGTGGTTGATGATGTGGCGAGTATCCGGGCGCGGCATCGTCTGTTGCTCGAGCCGTTGGAGGCTGAGATCGACCTAGCCGTCGATGGCCAGGATGCCTGGGATAAACTGATCCGAGGCAAATATGATATGCTCATCAGTGATATCAACATGCCTCGGATGGATGGGGTTGAGCTTACCAGAAGAATACGATCTCATGTGACTTTGCGGGAGTTGCCGGTGATCCTCGTGACCAGCCGGCACCGCCCCGAGGAGCTGGCTTTGGGGATCAGCGCGGGCGCTGACGAGTATTTGGTGAAAGGAAGCTTCGAGCAGGACCGCTTGCTAGAACTGGTCAAGCGCCATCTATAGGTTGGTTCTTATTGCTGGCGCAGAATACGAAGGCAGTGCTGCCCAGGTGTCTGGAATTTCAACTGTTTTTTCTTCTGACCATAACGGCACGCGTTCGAGTGCTGTTATGGTCGCCTCTGATGGGGCAAAAGCACCAATCACCTGGGAGTCGATGTGCTCAAGCTCATCATCGTAGACGACTGTCGTACCGCTCGGGCGGCGCTTCGTTTCGCACTGGAAAAGGATCACGAGATCTTGGTTCTTGGCGAGGCTGAGAATGGCGCGCAGGCGCTCTCACTGCTTGAACGCTACGAGCCCGATCTGCTGACCATGGATGTATACCTCGGTTCCGAGAACGGCTTGGACTTGAGCCGGCAGATCATGGCCACGCACCCTTTGCCGATCGTGGTGCTGACGGCAGCAGCGCTGGAGGGGACTGAGCTCGCCTACCAGGCATTGCAGCATGGCGCTCTGGAGGCGCGTCCCAAGCTGCCCGCACCGCATCATCCCGACTATGCCAAGCGATGCCGGGAGCTTCGTCGTCTGCTGCACAACCTCAGCAAGGTGCCCGTGCTGCATGCGGCGTCGAGGCGGGTACGCAGTGCAGTCGCTTCGAGCAGAGTGAGCAAACAGAACTACGGGGAACAGGCCAGTCGACCAATCGACAAAAACCCAGCATCACGGGAGCTTGGCTCGGCTGAGCTCGCTTCGCAGGCTGCAGTAGCCCGGCCATTTGGCCCACCCTCGGCTCGGAGTGTGCATCCCTTCACGCCAACCATGCTGCTGATTGGGGCTTCCACGGGCGGTCCTCAATTGCTCGCCAGACTGCTGTCGTCGTTGCCAGCGAGCTTTGCCTTTCCCGTGTTGGTGGTGCAGCACATTGCCGCTGGATTTGGCGAGGGCTTTGCATCATGGCTTGCTGAGGCGAGTGGACATCCGTGTGACTTGCTTTCGCACCGTTGCAGCCTCGTTGGGGGGCGGATCTATTTGGCGCCGGACAGTCGAGATCTGTGCCTGCTCGCACCCTGTCTCGTGGAGGTCTGCGACCCACAGCCCGGTGCCAGCATCGCGCCAAGTATCGATGTCTGTTTCGAGTCCGCGGCTGCTATGGGGGCGATGCCAGCGCTGGCATTGCTCTTGACGGGGATGGGCAGAGATGGTGCCCGAGGCATGGCAAGGCTGCATCGGGCAGGAGCGGTCAGCATCGCGCAGAGCCCCTCGACCTGCACTGTGGACAGCATGCCCAAGGCGGCCATTCAGGAGGGGGTATCAGCGGTCATGGAGCCGGAGCAGATGATGGACTATCTGCAGCGCTGTGCGGCTCTCAAGCGTTGAGTCGTGTGCTCAGACTGTCTCTTTGCTGAGCATCCAGTTCTTCGAGACTCAAACCCAGCCCCGCCGGAAAAGGACCCACTGGGCATGTACGAAGCTGAGCGACTTTGGCGCGGACGCGCAGTGTCGAGGCAGTGTCGAGGAAGTGAACTTCGACAGCGGTCTCCAGGGGCAGCGTTTGTGGGCATTCGAGATAGGCGAACGAAGGCTGAAGATCCCAGGTCTGACATCGGAAGCAGGAGCCATCGCCGAGCACGACTTTGACTGGGAACTGGTGACGACGGCTGTTTCGATCCAATGCCTTGAGAATGTCCACGAGCGCCGCTCTGAGGCAGCCCTTCGAGCGCCGCGGCGGCAAGCAATGCGAGACACCGAGCTGACAGGCGTGAAGTGCAGAGTCCTGGCGGTCGTCGTTGCTGAGCATCAGCACTGGCGGCAGGCAGCTTGCGCAGACCTTGCTGAGACGCTCGAGGGCGTTGTACGCGTCGGAATCGCTCAGGCCGAGCACGATGGCCGAGGGCTTGGACTCAGCTATCGCGGACAGGGCATCACTGAGCGAGCGGACATGCCGAACCTGCAATGAGGGGATGCTGGAAACGGCCATGCCGACAATCGCGGGGAGGAAGGATAGCTCGCTGAGCACGAGGACGAACGCGGCATCAACTCGGTTCTCCACGTGCTGAGGAGGTCTGCTTGGGAGGGCCAAAGGTGAGGGTTCATCGAGGGCTTTTCGGACCCTCTCCAAAAGCTCCTCTGGACTGCAACCTTTCTGGAGATAGCCGTCAGCGCCGCAGGCGGCGGCTTTCTCGGCGAGCATTGGCGTTGGCAGGGAGGAGTAGAGCAGCACACGCGGAGCCAGCTCGGGCTTGGAGTCTCGCAGCAGGCGCAGGATTTCGTCTCCACTGAGCAAGGGCATCTGCACGTCGAGCAGCACCAGATCTGGTTGCTCGCGCATCACGGCACCACCAGTGCCGAGCGGTTCGCTGCGCGTCAAAACCTCATAGCCAGCGTCTTGCAAGAGGCTGGCCGTGCGGGAGAGCACGGTCTTGGTGTCATCGACGATCAGAACTCGCTTTCTCATCAGAACCGCCTTTGTGGACCATGGAAGTTGCGCGGCAGCGGTGCTCGCCGGGTGCGCGAGAAAGCAATCGATAGTGAGCGAAGGGCACGCATCCTCTCGACATTCCGAAGGAATTGCCGCTGTCGAGAGGTCGGTGCCCGAGAGCGAACGAATGCATGTGGACGCGTCAATCCCCAGGCGCTGCCGCGAAGCAGCCTTCTTCCTCCGCCTGCACTGGCACAGGCCAGAGGAAACAGTCCAAGCCCGCAATCGCATCCCAACGAATCGTAAGAATGGCCGCATGTCCACGGGGATGTTCGAGTGCGAGTGAGATGCGGGCAGGTCTGCGATTGAGCTCGGAAGAGCGTGCAGAGCGAAGCTCGAGATGACCGATTCGTATACGAGTCTCGAGCCTTGAATGCACGTGTTCTCGCGTGATCCCGTCGTGATCCTGCTCGGATGATGAGACAGTTTTTCCTCTTCTGGCGACTGTATACTAGATGTCCCAAATGCCTCTTGAAGGCGCCTGCAAATCGAGACTCGTTCTCGACATTGCTTTCAGATTTCGCTCGTTCTCGCGAGCCCCTCGCAGCGCTGCTCGTGCACATCGGATGCGCCCGCGACAGCCGCTGACTCGTGCCTCGCTTCGCTCGCATTGACGAGCGCTTGCTGCCCCCGTATCGTCGGCGTCGGGTGACAGCGAGGAGTCTTCTTCAGATGCGGATGTCGACCAAAGGCCGTTACAGTCTGCGAATCATGATTGAGCTTGCGGAGCAGTACGGGCTGGGTCCCGTCTCTGTCGAATCCCTGAGCGCCAAGCTTGGCATTTCCGGCAAGTACATCCACGTTCTGGTGGGAGGTTTGAAGGCGAGCCAACTGATTGCAAGTGTGCGCGGTCCCAGTGGCGGATACGAGCTCCTGAGAGAACCCTCGAGCATCACGGCCCTCGACGTCATCGTTGCTGTCGAAGGGCGACTCGCCCCGGTCGAGTGCACCTGCCGGGACGACGTTTGCGTGAGAACGGGGCGCTGTGTGGCTCGGGAGGTATGGAGCAATGTCGCGACCGTCATCGAAAACACCCTCGCTGGGATGAGCTTGGACAGACTCGCCGTACGACAGTACCACCACAACGAGCGCAGTGACGATGTGGTCCCAGGTTCGTGATGGCCTCGAGTCTGCTTGCGTCACCTGGAAGCAGGGGCGAGGCAGCGATGTATTTCGATAACAACGCGAGCACCCCAATCGATCCTCTTGTTCTTGACGTGTACCTGCGTGCCTGTCGCGACCTGGCGGGGAATGCGTCGAGCCCTCACCGCTGGGGACGGCGCGTTCGTCTGGCTGTCGATCAAGCTCGGGAAGAGCTCGCGGAGCTGCTAGGGGCGCAGCCCGACGAGATCATCTTCACCAGCGGTGCCACCGAATCCAACAACCTCGCCATTCTTGGTAGCCACGCCATCTTGCCCAAAGAGGCGAGGATTGCGCTCTCCACCATCGAACACAAGGCCGTTATCGAACCTTGTCGCCATGCCGAACGTAGCGGCCGTGAGCTCGTCTGGCTCGGCGTCGATCGCTGTGGGCGCGTGGACTTGGATGGCGTGCGTGCTGCCGTGGAGAGCAAGGGCGGTTTGTTGAGCGTCATGCTGGCCAACAACGATACGGGTGTCATCCAAGACATTCCGGCGTTGGCCGAGCTGGTGCATGCGCGTGGCTGGTGGCTGCACTGTGACGCGGCGCAAGCGCTTGGGAAAATGCCGGTGGATGTGAACGCCTTGGGCGTGGATATGCTGTCGCTCTCGGGCCATAAGTTTCATGGGCCGCGTGGCGTGGGGGCGCTCTACCTACGTCGCTCCACGATGGCGGGTCCTGAGAGACGCTTGCTGGCACAGCTCTGGGGTGGCAGGCAGGAACGCTCTCTGCGGGCTGGCACAGAGAACGTCGAAGGGATCGTGGCGATGGGGCATGCCTGCATGCTGCTTCGGGCGCGTCTGGATGAGAAAGTGCGTCAGGTGAAGGCGCTGCGGGATCGGCTCGAGGGGGCACTGCGCGCCGAGGTTCCGCGTATGTGGGTGAATGGGGAGGGTGCAGAGCGTCTTCCCAATACGCTGAACGCGGGCTTCGAAGGCTTAGATGGGGTGGCCTTGGTGGTGGAGCTGGATCTCTGTGGACTGGCCTGTTCGACAGGAGCTGCCTGTAGCTCCATGAGTGATGAGGCCTCGCATGTGTTGCTGGCGATGGGCCAGAGTGAACGAGAAGCGCGCTCCTCGGTTCGCCTCTCTTTGTCTGTTCAGAATACGGCCGAAGAGGTCGAAAGAGCGATACCGTTGATTGTGGCTGCGATCTCTCGGGTGCGTGCTTGGGCCGCGTCTTGAGAGGAAATGCCATCTCGAGGCACGCATCCTCTGGATATTTCGCTGGAATGGTAGCTGCCGAGAGCTCGGTGGCGGGAGCGAGCCAACGCGTGTCGTGTTGGTTGGAAAAAAGTGCGTCGCCAGCCTCTCGCTGCTTCGGCGTGCTGCACGTCAACGCGTCTCGTCCCGGTGAGAAGAACAATTGAGCGCTGGCGCTTCTGGCGAGTGCTTCTCGAACTGTTCCAGCGCTCGAGACGGATTCCGCACGGCGTAGCAGTAGGCGCATCCGCCGATGCAGGTGTTGTCCATGCCGATGTCGGCGCTCGGGATGCAGCGGCAACCCGAGCGCGTCGGTTTGGATTTGAGGCGAGCGAGCTTCTGCAGCAGCTCGGGGTGAGCGGAGTAGAGTTCCGCCGAGCAGCACTGCGCTGGAGGGAGTCCCCAGCCTGGATCGGCGCAGGCTCTCAATTGCAGCCCATGAGCTCGAGCGATGGAGGCGAGCTCAGCGAGCAGTTGGCGCGTCTCGTCGCCCGCTGCTGAGAGTGGTGTCTGCTGATGGTCGATGGAGGAAGGGCGAAAAGAGACCTCGAGCGGCTGCAGGCGTTTGATGTTGCTTCGGTAGGCTTGGACGACAGAGCAATTCACCACCTGGGTATGTCCGGCGAGTTGCGCGGCGATGGTGTGAAACTGGCGCAAGTGCCACTCAGGGGGAGTGAGGCGGGAGATGAGAACCGGGTCGTAGCGCCACTGAATCGCTGCCGAGCTTGGCAGCAGACGCCGAACCTTCAAAAAGGTCGCGATGCACTGAGAGAGCTCTGGAGTGCGCGGCTCAATGACCTCTGGATAGCCGTTGATGGTATACTGAAACGCGAAAGGTATTCGCTCATCAGCAAGAGATCCGAGGTTTTTTAGAAAAGGCTCGGCATTCTTTGTCCAGAAGAGAAAAGCCCCCACGTTGTCTGGATGGAGCGAGATTGATGATGTAACTCCGAATACGCTCCTGGCTTTCACGAAGCCTGCGCGGCGGCGGCGCTCGAACCAGGCGCCGAAGAAATGGGGGATGTCGGTACGTCTGGAGGCGCTGATGATGGGCGCTTGCGCTCGCACCTGTTTCCCTCCGTCCTTGGGCGACGACTGACGAACCCGGCCGAGCGAACGCGACCCGCGGGGGCAGAAAGAGCACCTGCTGAAGGAGACTAGAGACTCATGAACTTGCTCGAGAACTTGGGGGAACAGGCCAAGCGCCCAATCAACAAGAAGTTGAATGATGCACGCTCAGAGCGAAATGCTTGCGTCTGACTCTGAGCGGTCCTCATCCGGTGGGCCACGTCAGACGAGACTCTGTATAATGATACAGAATTCCAGGCATGCTGCCAAGCTCGCCGTTTGATCTTGTCTCTGCGTTCACGCTTGACGCTCTCAATCAGAATGCGTAACACTTCGTGGCCGCACTTACGGATGGCTGAGCGCCGCTTCGTTCATCCTCACGGTACGCGAAAGCCGCTACGCGAAGCGAAACGCCAAGGCCTCCAACCTCTCTCCGCCAACGAAAGAAAGGTCCATTCATGAGCCTGTACGAGGTCATCGATTACGATTCGTGGACCGAGTCCGAAGACGGTATTGACGAGCTTCGCCGCGCCTTAGGTGCTCGAGATCCTGCGTTTCCGGCGCTCTTCGTGCAATTGGCTGGTGGGCGCGACAAGCAGCCCGAGCAGCCTCTGCCCGAGGGTACCCCGAGCTTGAAGGGCTTCCTCAACGAGCTCAACGCGCGCAGCTTCAAGAAGCTCACCCGCGTACAGCGCCACGCCTTGCGACGGGAGCGCATCCAGCAACTCGAAGCGTCTCAGGTACCTGGTGCATTGCCCGTGCGCTTTGGGCTCAGCGCCATCTTGATGGAACTGTGGCAGAGCGAGGGAGCCTTCGAGCGTGCCGCGCTGCTGCAGATCATTCGCTACGTGCCGTTGCGTTGGGGGCCTTGGCGCGCGCTCAAGCAGATCTTCAAAGAGGCAGAGGCCAAGCGTGATCTCGAGGTCTTCGGAGCCCTCACTGCGCGCTTTGACATGGCCTACGCTGCTGGCGTTGCCAGTCACGAGATCAAGCGCGCGACCCTGGGCTACCTGCTTCGCCGCGCTTGGCGCTTTCTGCGTCAGCAGGCGCTTGCCTTGCCGGCGAGCTACGCAGATGCTGCTTGCGCCGTGTTGCGCTTCTATCGCGGCCGTTTTCGCGGAAGCTGGGTGGTCAATCATATCCTCTTCCACGAAAGCAAGGGCTATACGCGCCGCCGCTTCAATTATCGCCGCGCCCCCTCGTCGCTGACCAAGCACCGCGCCTACGCCGAGCTGTGGCGCCGCAGCCCGCGCCCGCTCTTCAGCTTGCTCGAGCGGGCCGAGGGAGAAGAGGTACGTGCCTATGCGACGGATGCCCTGCGTGGTGACTTCCGCACGACTTTGCGCGAGATTGAACCCGCATGGGTCACTCGCCTTCTGGCGGTACATAGCAATTCCATTGATGAATTCGTCATCTGGCTGCTCGCCAACGTGCCGCGTTTCGAGCAAGCGGCGTTTCGCGACCTGGGTTTGCACGACGCCACGCTGAGCCTCTTCGATTCGCCTTCGCACAAGGCGCGCGATTATGCCGCCGCCTATGCGCGTACTCATGCTCGCGACCTGCCTCTGGAGCGGGTCTTGCTCCTCTCCAACAATGCGCGTGAGACTGTTCGCAAACTTGCCCGCGACCTGTTGCGTGAGCGAGATCCCCGAAAGGAGGTTGGACTCGATGCCTGGGGCCGATTGCTGGGCAGCGAGCATGCACACGAGCTCGCCACCGAGATGCTGCGCAAGCACTTTGGCGCTGGCGAGCTGAGCAAGGACTGGTTCAAAGACCGATTGCTGAGCGAAAACGAGCAGATTTTCGAGTTTGCCTCGTCTCAGCTCGGGCGTGTGCATTCCGAGAAGGCCCTGGGCGCTACCTTCTATCGGGACCTGCTCGATGATCCGCGCTTGACCGAAAATGCCGTCGAGTTTGCCCTCGATGCACTCTCTCGGCTCCCTGTGGCGGAGCTCGGTACCGATTTTCTGCAGCGCACCCTGGTGCACCCTTCGTGTTGGGAGCGGCTCGCTGATTGGGTTGACGAGGGACGCATCAAGGTTGCAGAGCTTGGCATCGATCACCTGAAAATGATCGCCTTTCACCCCATGTGGGAGGCCTCTGCGTGGGTCAAAGAGCTCGCCGCGAGCCGCCCCTGGGCGAAAGAACTCGATTTCGATGAGGAGCTCAGCGAGCGGGTCTTGGGCTGGTTGGGAGACGTGCGAAAGTTCTCGCCTGAGCAGCTCGGCTTCGACTGGCTGATGCTTCTCGTGCAGCGAACTGAGCAGCGGTATTACGAATTTGCCATCGAATACATGATCAAGGCGTTCTTGCCGGCCGACTTTGCCGAGAAGCAGGAGCAGGCCCCTGCAAACTCTGCCGAGCCAGATGAGAAGCCCAATGTCGACCTCAACGGCGCTTCTTTCCTCTTCACCGGAAAGATGGCCACCATGCAGCGCTCCGCTGCCGAGAAGCTCGTCATCGCGGCCAATGGGGCCAACGCCGCAGGCGTCTCCCCCAAACTTGATTACCTCGTCGTCGGTGACGACGGCTCGCCGCTCTACGGCCAAGGGCGAAAAGGTTCCAAGCAGGTCAAGGCCGAGAAGCTGATAGCCTCCGGCTCGGCGCTCAAGATCATCTCCGAGACTGCCTTCCTACAAATGATGGCAGGAGAGCAACGCGAGTTCTCAGAAGATGCAGTCGAGGCAGGCTGCGAAAGGCTGTGGGAGATGGCGACTGCGCCGGGGCCCCTCGAGGCCCCACTCGCCCGCTTTGCCCTGCGCTACCTGCGCCGACATCACTTGGACATTGGCTTGAAGATGACCGATCGCCATCTCGATCCAGGTGCCGAAATTCCTGCATCCTTCCTGACTTTCGAGCGTTTGCGGCCTCTCTTCGCCGACGAGCGACGCACGCTGCGCAGCTTTGCCTTGGAGCTCGCTCATTACGAGTTCGCTCGCTGGGCACCACCCATGGACGAGATCGTCTCCCTCTGCGAGCTGCCCTACCCAGAGGTGCGCAAGTTCGTCACCAAGGCGCTGCTCGCCGACGACACCATCGAACACCGCCGGTACCGCGTCGAGCCGAAGAACCTCACTGCTGATGCGGTCTATGGCTTCTGCGAGTCCACCGATGAAGAGACCCGCAAGCTCGGCATGCTGCTCATCGGGCGAGACCCACGCCTGGCCATTCCAGAGGAGCTCTTCAGGCTCACCGAAAGCCCAGACAGACAAGTACGCGCCTTTGTCGTTCGCACGCTCTGGGGGCTCTATCGCGACCGCGGGCTCAGCCCACAATGGGCACCGCCCGCCGAGCAGGAACAGGCCAAGCGCCCAATCGACAAGAAGTCCAAGAAGGCGAAGGCGTCGCAGCCTACAGAGGTTTCGGCGAGTGCAATGCCTGCGCGCCCTGAACAGCCTCCGGCTGGCGCCGAGGCGATGCGCGATTTCATGCGCCGCATGCTCTTCAGCATCCCACCCGCGAAGCTGCCGAGCGCTCGCGGTGAAGGCAAGGCCGTGCGACTGCGACCTCTGCCCGCGCGCAAGGCCAAACTGGCCTTGGTCGAGGTCTTCCGCGACCTGGCGATGGAGGACCGCGACTTTGCGAGCACCATCGTACCGCTGCTGCGCGAGTTCATGGCTTCTCAGGGGATGAGTGAGCGCGACGCTTGCCTCGTCGCGATCACCCGTCTCCACCATGCCTACCCGGAGCTCGCCGAGCTTGCCTCCTAAGTCTTGTCTGCTCCCTGACTGACCTCTGCCCCGCATTCCCTGGCTCTCCCACAGCAGGACTCGTTCATGGCCAGCACTGAGAAATACCTACAGTATCGCGGCAACATCGCAGCCATGGTGGCCCTCGGTCCCAAACTCCTTTTGTGCACCTTGCACCCAGAGGAGCAGCCGACCCCGCTGTATCGTATCGAGTTGGACAAAGCCGAGCTCGATACGCGGCCAAGCTCCGGTGGTCGAGCGCTCGTGCTCGACAACGACGAGCTCTTCCTGCTCGCGCCTGATGGCGCGCTGCTTCGCGGGTCCGTCGACGCAGCCCTCAGCCCGCTCTTTTGCCTGGCTGGTGCTGGCGCAATGGCGCCCCTCGCACAGCAGCGCTTCGCCATCGCTGCCGGGCAGACACTGGTCATCATCGATCGGGTCAAAGGGGTCGAGCTGCAACGCTTCGAGCTCGAAGCACCCATCAGCGCGCTTGCCTCCGACTCCAGCGGTGTCTGGCTCGTCGCTGCCCGTGAGGACGGCGTGCTCACCGTTTTTGATCGCGAGGACAAGGACGAGTGGACCATCAGCAGCACCGGCAAGGTGCATGATGGCAACGTCTTTGCCGTCTGCTTCGAGCGAGATGAGCTGCGGGTGCTCTCGAGTGGCGCCGACTCGCGCCTGCTCTCCACGCACGTCCGTGGCAATCTCGAGGCCGAAGACCGCGGTGGTCGAGCCATGCACCAAGGCGGAGCACTCGCCATCGTGCTGGGCAAGGACGACATCTTCTATACCCTGGGCGCCGACAGCACCATCAAACAGTGGTCCAAGACTGGACGGCCTCTCACGCTGACCTCCAAGGATGGCGTCGGAGATGGCGTTGCTCTGTGCGTTGGTGAATACAACGGACGACCCCATCTCTTGCAGGCCTGCAAGGACAATAGCATCCGAGCCTTCATTCTCGATGCTGAAGGCCGCATGAACGACCGCTCCTTGGTGCTGCGTGGCGCTCTGGACTGGGCCCAGCACGAACTGGAGGCCAAGGATCCGAAGCGCCGCGAAGAGGCGCTTCGAAAGCTCGCAGAATACAATGATGGCGGCGCCATCGCGCTGCTCGAAAGGGCGGCCAACATCCTGCCCGACGTTGCCCTCAAGGTCCTCGCCACAGAATTGCTCGGAGCCAGCGGCAACCCGCGCGCAGTGTCACCCCTGGAGGCGCTCCTGAGCGCCTCGGAAAGCGCGATTCGGATGGCCGCTTTCGCCGGTCTGCTGAGCCGCCAGGGACCGTCACTGCGGGTGCTCGAGCTCGCCCTCGACGTGCGCCAAGAGGACCTCGGGCAGGCTGCGGTCAAGCAGCTCGAAGCCCTCGCCCCCAAAGACGAGCAGGCCATGATGCGACTCGTCGGCTGCCTCGACCGCGAGCCCCAGGCCGTGCGCATGGCTGCTATCGACAGCATCGCCCTGCTGCGACCCTCCGGTGCAGAGGCCGAGCTCATCGCTATCAGGTCCACCATGCCCGACGTCCGCGTCGAGGCGCTGCGGCGCTGTTTGCGCCGTGAGCTGCTCGCGGAGCCTGCCGTGCAGCGCGCGTTGCGGCGCTACGCCGAGGACAGCGATGCTGGCGTGCGTCGAACCGCTTTTCTCGTCTCTGTGCTCTCCAAACCCACCCTCGCCGAGGCCCTCCGAAGCAGAGACAAAGACCTGCACCGCGGCTTCTATGAGCTCCAGGTGGGGCCGCTCGAGAGCGAGGACAAGCTTCCCAAGCTCAAGAAAGCGAACCTACAGGTCAGTGACGAAGACCGGGTCCCGCTGGTCGAGGCCATGGCCAGCCATGCCCTCGATACCTGCCTCGCCGGCGCCTCCGGTCTCGCGATGCTGCAAGACCCGCGCGCCCTTGGGGCACTGCTGCAGCTCAGCCGCGAGAACCAGAGTGACGCCCGAGTCCAAACCTGTCGTGCCCTCCAAGAGCTTGGTGATGAGAGGGCGCTGCAACGGCTTCGGTTGATGTTGCGTGACGCAGACGCGGGCGTCCGAGACGCCGCCTTCAGCGCAGTCGTCAAGCTACTCGATGCGGCCCCGCTCGACGCAGCCGAGTCAGGCCTCATGGCTGAGCACGTCGATGTGCGTCGGCGCGGCCTGCAGGTCCTCGTCAAGCTCGCCAAGAAGATGGCCGAGCCCGCAGGCGAAAAGACCAGCAAGCGCTCGAAAAAAGACCAGCAAGAAGCCGATCCGCGGGCCTGGGCGCTGCTCGAACGCGCGCTCAACGACGCCGACCCCGGACTGCGCAGCGAAGCCTTCAAGACCGTGCTCAATCAGCGCTTCCGCGCTCTCGACGCCGACTCCGATGGCATCGATCAGACCCTGCGCTTCGCCCTCTGCTCGATACATGGCGATCTGCGCCGCGAGGTCCTCGGAGAGGTGATGGGGCAGATGAGTGAGCCCTGGGCGTGGCCGCTGCTGCTCGAACTCCTGAACGACCCAGATTCCGCATTGCGGGCAGAAGCCTTCGAATTTGCGAGGAAAAAGGCAAAGTCTCGACTGCTCGAGGCACTTCGAGCAGGCCTCAACAGTCGACATGTCGATATCCGCATCGAAGCTTGTCGTGCTCTCATCGAGCGCAAAGAAGAAGGTGCGCAGCTCCTGCTCGTCCAGGCCCTCGAAGACGAGGACAACACGGTGCGGCAGATGGCCGTCGATGCGCTCGCGACGGCAGGACTGGAGTCGGCACTGCAGAAGGCCATGGGTAGCCGCTACGCAAACGTGCGTTTGCGCGCCGCATGCGCCAGAGCCGAACGCGGCGACGATGCCGCACGTCAGCCGCTGCTCGATGAAATCGCCGTCGAGCGTCCGACCTTCGAGGATGAACGCAAGCTATGGGAAGACTATGTCGTGCTCGCCCTCTATGGGCTCTCACAGCTCGGCGACCCCAGCACATTGGAGCAGCTCGCCAGGCTCTGTAGCTACCCAGAGGCGCGCATTCGCCTGGCTGCAGCCCACGCCATGGCGTGGTGTGCTGCACCACAGCAGCTCACCGTCCTGCGCGAAGCCCTGCAGCACCAAGACGCCGCCGTCAAATACTACGCGGCCGTCGGCCTCGCCTTCTGTGGCGACGCCAGCGGCGCCTCGATCATCGCCTCCTACGTCGAGAACAACAAGCGCAACAAGCAACAGCTTCGTCGCAAGGACAACGACGTGGGCCCGGACCTCGCTTTCCTCGGCATGCTCGCCGCCCTCGCCCTTGGTGAGCAAGGGCGGGACGCGCTCCTGGCCTTCCTCGATCACCCCGACCTCGATATCCACAGGCGCGCCCTCTTGCTCACTTTGCTGCTCGAGCTGGGCTGGGCCCGCGAGACGCCTCAGCTCGCCCTCGCCGCGATGTCGAGTCGGCACCCCCGCACGCGCTTGAGTGCTGCTTGGGCTGTCGAGTGCTGGCCTGAGAGAGAGCGCTTCGCAGAGCTCGTGACGAGCCTCGTCAATGATCGCGGCGACACCGTCAAGCCCGGTCCCCTCAGCATCGATACCATCCAGAAGATGGCTGCTTTCCTCGCCCACGATGCCTCGACCGCGCGTATGCGCGTGGCGAGCTTGCTTTGGTACCTCAACGACTTCGATGACGAGAACCAAGTCGTTGCCCGCCGTTGGGCGCTGCTCGCACGCCGCTACGAAAGCCAGATGGCGAGCTGCTTGTCCGCCGCCAAGAAGCAAGCTGTTGCACCCTCGAAAGAGCTCCAGTCCCTGGTCCTGGGGGCCTACATCGGGCTGCTGCGACAGGGCGGTCCCGAGAGTATCCGCGTCAGCGCCATTGCTCGCCTTGGCAGCATCGCGGAGAAGATGCGATCCGAGCAAGATTCCATCATGCTCGGAAGTGTTTTTCCAAGTCTGCTGATGGCCCTTCGTGACAGCTACGCGAACGTGCGCAAAGCCGCTTTCGAGGCGCTGCTCCAGCTCTC
>JAVFAO010000048.1:0-26374 GCA_034002465.1 Myxococcota bacterium | reverse complement strand
ACAACCCAGATTGGGCGAGCACCCACATGATCGACTCGCTGCGCCTCGGCCTCGCCTCGGTCGAGGCGGCAGCCTATCTGGTCTGGCCCGTGGACTGTCCACTGGTGACACTGCAGGCCGTTCACGCCCTCTGCAGTTTCCCCTGCAGGCAGGCCGCCGTACCCTACTACCTGGGTCGAGCAGGACACCCGGTTCTGCTCCCAGGCACGGCACGCACCGCGATCGAAGCCTGTGCTTCCCTGCGAGAACACTTGTCTCTCGCTTCCTCGTTGCAGCGCGTCGAGGTCAATGATGCAGGCGTGCTCAGCAACCTCAATTCCCTCGCCGACAACGCAGACGCGTAGCCTCCAAGCGAGGCCGGAGCCGGTGGCAAGCTCGGCGCTTGCCGAACGAAAGCGTGTGAGAACGCAGCGAACGCCCTTGTGCTTTACGTCCATCATCGTAAACTCGGCGATGGACAGGTGAAGATTGGCAAGGAGTAGCCAGGAAAGACAGACGAGCAGTGGGCAACGCACGCTCAATTCCGAATGGGGCGAACGATGACGATGGGCGGTTCTGGCGGACGTGACGACGATTACCTCGAGCTGAGCTCTCAGGAAATGACGGCAATGGAGCCTGAAGGCGAAGGCGAAGGCTCCAACCTTCTTGACGAAGAAGCGATGGGCCTCTTCGACGATTTTGGCCCCGGCGACGGTGAGGGCCTCGATCTCGACGAAGATGCGGTCATGAACGCGATCGAAGGGCCAGACTCCCGCAGCTCATCCTCACCGCCTCCTCGACCCGGAGCCCGGTTACCAGGTCGAGCGCCAGCTTGGCCTTCTCCATCTCGAGGCCCCATCCCCTCGCGGCCGGGCATGCCGCCTGTTCGTCCCATCGTTCCCTCGGCCAGCGCCAGCCGTCCGGACAGCCCGCGAGTGGTGCCCAGCCGCGGAAGCAGTGGCGCTTGGTCCACGCCCAGCACTGCCGGCCGCGGCCTCTCTGCCATCCCATCTGGAAGAGGCAGCCGAGAAATCCCGCGGGTCACTCCACCACCGCGGGCTCCTTTCGACCGAGGTCGCGATACCGGTCGGGGCAGCACTTCCCTCTTCTCCCGTCCAGATCCGCAAGCGCCCAGCGAGGCGCCATCTCCAGTGGAGCCGCCATCCGCGCCAGCCGAGCCCCTCAGCGAATCGACGCTCGCCTACCGCGCTCCCGCGCTCCCAGAGCAGCCTGCCGAAGTCGAGCTCGCCGACGAGCTTGGCTCTGTTTTCGACGAGGTCGGGCTGTCCGAGGGCAACGACTTTCCCCTCGATGATCCGTCGGTGCCCACCCCACCACCCATGGACGTGGTGTCTGCCGAAGGCGGAGAGCCTGCAGCAGACTTCGAAGCAGCCGAAGCTTTCGACAACCCTGCCTGGGAGCAGCCAGCGAGCGACCACGAAGGCCAGCAAGAACGCGATGTCCAGGCGAGTGAAGAGGCTGTGGACGAGAACATGTTGCCCAGTGAGGACGAGCTCTTTGCTGCGATCGAAACATCGCCACCTGCACAAGACAGCGGCTGGGAGCAAGCATCCCCGGCCGAGCCAACCCCCTCCACCCCCAGTCCAGTGGCTGCTGCAGCCATTCCAGAGCCAGTCGAGGAGCGCAACCAGAGCAAGGAACAATGGCCCACAGCAGCGGTCCCAGCGCCCCAGTCGCCAGCCCCAGCACGCTCGGAAGGCCCTGCCCCAACGCGCGCTTCTGGAGACAATAGCCAAGCCTCCGCGGTGCTGCCGGTTCCCCCAAAAATGCATCAGCCCTCTCCGCCCCCCCCTGAGCTGGCAGGCGCGCGCTTCCTCTCTGAGCACATGGAGTTTCGCGCCGAGTCCAGACGACTCGCGCGGATGCGCAACTGGGCCGACCTGGCGGAGATCACCGCGCAAGCATTGGAATACGCAAGCTGGGCAGCCTTCCCCGAGGTTCGCTCGGCGCTGCTGCTCGAGCTCGCTCGACTCTACAGTGAGCAGCTGACGGATGAGAAGGCAGCAGAACAAACGTTTTTGCGGCTCATCGCGGAAGACACCACCAATCGCGATGCCCTCTCGTACCTGGATGAGCTCTACCGGAAACGTGAACAACACCGCTCGATCCACGACCTCTACATGAACGCCGTCGAAGGCACATGGGACCCCGCGGAGAGACTTTCGTATACACGCGACGCCGTCGCCTTGGCCGTCGAATCTCTCCACGACCCAGACCTCGCCATCGCTGACTGGGAGCGTCTCTGGCACGTCGGAGAGCGTGGTGAGGATGTCGTCGCCGCACTCAGCAAGGCCTATCGCCATTACCATCGTTGGCAGTCCTTGGCGCGCTTCCTCAAGGACCTCGCCGAAACCAAGCCCAAGGAGTCGCAGCGCGTCATCCTGCGCGAGGTCGGCGAGATCTACCTCTCGGCGCTGCGTGCCCCCGAGCAAGCCGCCAGCATCATCGAGCGAATCCGTGCTGAGCGACCTCAAGATCCGCTTGCCCTGCTGAGCGCTGCGCGCATCGCCTTCCAGTTGCGCGACGTCGACCAGCTCGTCTCCCTTGGGCGCATCTCTGGTCTGCCAGAGGACCTCGCACTGGACATCCATAGGATCTCCGCCGACGCCCTCTGGCAGTCGGGCGAGCGCGACCTGGCCGTCGAAATCTACGAGACCCTGCTCGAGCGCAACCCGGACGATCACGAGGCGCTGCGCGCCAAGGAGAGCCACTTCACCGAGAGCGGAAACTACGCCTCCCTGTGCTCTCACCTCGAAGCGCGCGCTGCCCGCTTCGAAAACCTTGGTGAGCCTGCGTCTCCCGAGCGTTTGGCCATGCTCAAACGCGCCGCGCTCATCGCCGAACAAAACCTCGGCGAGCTCGACCGCGCCATCAGCCTCTGGCATCGCGTCATCGAGGCAGGTGAACACAACCCTGACTCGTACAAAAAACTCATCTCCTTGTACGAGCTGATCGGCAACCTCAGCGGCGTTGCCCAATCGCTCGAGGGATTGCTGACCCAAACCTTCAAACCTTCGGCCCGCGCCGAGATCCTCGCCCGTCTCGGCGAGCTCTACTGCCGAGACTTGGATGACGACAACTTGGGCGAGGAGCGCTGGCGCGCTGTGCTGGCCATTCATCCAGGCAACCGCGTCGCCCAGTCGGAGCTCGCCGAGATCTACGCGCGCCGTGGCGACTTTGAGGCACTCGACCAGACCCTCGCGCGGCAGCTCGTCTCTGCTGCAGATGAGGACGCCATCGAGCTTGCTCGCGCCATCGCCGTCAATGTCGACGAGCACCTCGACGACGCCCGACGCTCCGTCGCAGCCTGGGAGCAAGCCCTCGACTTCGTCCCGGCCGAGCTCGATGCCCTCGCCTCGCTCGCGCGCCGCAATACCGAGCTCAGCCGAGAGAGCGAGGCCATGGCGGCCCTCGAGCTCCGCATCCAAGCTGCCCAAGCCGAGCTACGCGAAGAGCTCTGCCTCGAGCTCGCCGCCCGCCATCGCAACAGCGACCACCACGCAGAAGCAGTCGAGGGCTTCGAGCGCGTGCTCTGCTGGAATCCCACCCAAGCTGAGGCGCTGCAAGCGCTGGAGTCCCTGAGCGCGGTGGATGAGCGGCCCGCCGTGCGTTCGGCCCTCGAGTTGGCCGCCAACCTCGAGTCGGAGCCTGGCCAGAAAATCCAGCTTCTGCGCCGGTCTCTGGGCCTGCTCTCGGTCGACCAACACGATCAGCGCATCTCGCTGTTGCGGCGTTTGAACGCCCTCGGAGACGAAGCGGCGCTCGAAGACCTACGTCGCGAAATCGACCTCACCGGTCGCTTCGAGGAGCTGCTGGCCACCTATTCATGCATCATCGCAGAAGCGGAGGAGCGCAGCGCCCGCGAGGAAGCCATCCGCGCCAAAGCGCGCCTGCTCGAAAAGTCCATCGAGAACCCTCACCGCGCGTTTCTCTCCCTCTCGGCAATGGGCTTCGATGCCGAACGCCACGCCCCTGAGCTCGAAGAGCTGCAACGTCTCGCTGCCAGCACCGAGCGTTGGGAGGAGCTGCTCGTCATCCTCGAAGGCATGACCAGTCGCCACTTCGGTGTGGAGCAACGTCGCCAAGCGCTGCTCCAACGCATCGCCATCCTCGAAGAGAAGCTGCACAGCCCCATTCGCGCGGTCGAAGACTATCGCCGCCTGTTGATGCTGCAACCCGATGATGACGCGTCACTGCGCGCCGTCGAGAAGCTGGCGCTCGACGCGGAACTGCCGCACCAGCTACTCGGAATCTACGGTGAGCTTTGGGACAAAGCCAACGACGACGAACGGCGTTTGGAGCTCGCCCGCAAACGCCACGAGCTGCTCGCCAATGTCCTGCAAGACAAGACGGGAGCGCTCTCGGAGCTGCTCCTGCAACTTCGCCTCGCACCCAGTCCCAGCCTCATCGAAAGCCTGCTCGACTACGCCAAGACCGAGCAGTGCTGGCACATCATCATCCCCAGGCTGGTGGCCCTCAGCTTGAGCCGCGCCCAGCGCGAGCCCGCCGAGTTGCTCGAAAATGCGCGACTCTGCGAAGCCCACCTGAGCAACACCAAGCTCGCCTTCGAGCTGATCGCCGCAGTGCTGCTCGAAGCGCCTGACCACGGCTGCCGCCAAGAGCTCGAGCGACTCGCCACCACCAACACCGACCTGGGACGGCTCGCACAGGCACTGCGATTTGCAGCGGCACGCGCCAGCTCCACGGAAGATGCGCTCAGCCTCTACCGGCAAGTGGCCCAGCTCTATCTCGACGAGCTCAGAGAACCCCACCGCGCCATCGCCGTGCACCGTCGCATGTTGCGTCTGGCACCCGACGAGATCCCATCCCTCGACGCCGTCATCGCCTGGCATCGCGAGCGAAGCGATTGGAGCGACCTACGCGATCGCTTGCGCCAACGCATCGAGCTCGGCGGCGACGCCGAGATGGTCACCGAGTTGTGGATGGAGGTCGCCACAGTCTCTGCTGATGCGCTCAATGATCCTGAGAGCGCCCTCGAAGCCTACTCCCGCATCCTCGCCCTCGACCCCGAGCACGCAGAGGCGCGCGCTGCAGTGACCGCGCTGACCGCAGGCAACATGGGGCCAGAGGTCACGGCTCGACGCTTGCGCCTCGAGCTCAAGCTGTGTGCCCCCGAAGAGCGAGCCAAGCTGCAGCTCTCCCTCGCTCGCGTCCAGGACCAAGAGCTCAAGCAACCCGAGGCAGCCCGCGAAACCCTGGAGACCTTGGTCCAAGAGAGCGGCCCCTGCGGGCCCGGCTACAAGCCCCTCAGCGCTTTGCTCGAGCGATTGCGTCAATGGAACGAGCTCATCGAGCTCATCGAGGCCCACGCCGACGCTCTCGAGGACGAGCTCGCCAAATCCAAGTCTCTCGCACAAGCGCTGGCCCTCTGCGACGAGCACAGTGCCCCGGCGCAGGTCTCTGAACGCATCGCCCGCAAGCTGCGCGCTCAACGCCCCGACGACAACTCTCTCTTCGAGCGCCTCGCTCGCACACTCCGCGCAGAGAGTCGCTGGGAAGAGCTCGTCCAACTGCTTGAGGAAGTCGCCAACGCCACGCCTCAGGTCGAGGAGAAGCTCCCCTTCCAGCAGGAGCTCGCGCGTACACTGGACCTCGCGCTCAATCGCCCCGACGACGCGCTCAAGGTGCTCAAGGGCCTATCGACTTCGCGCTATCCCGATCCGAATGCGTTGCTGCAAATAGCGACCATCGCCCGACGACGCGAGCAGCTCGACGGCTACCTCAACGCGCGCGAACAGCATGCCAAACTCATCGACCCCGCCTGGGCAGCCATCGTCCACTGCCACCTCGCTGAGGTCAGCGACGAGCACGACAAGGCAGCGCAGGTCGCCTCCAACTACCGCAAGGCGCGCGCCCTCGATGCGGAGAACAGCTTCGCCAACGAAGCGCTGCGAGCCCTAGGCCGAAGACTCCGCAACTGGCGCTCCTTCGCTGCCCTGCTGCCCGACGACAACGAGAGGGAGCTGAGCTGGGCCAAGCGTGGACAACAGCTTCGGGCACGAGGACTCGAGCGCCTCGAGCATGACCTCAAGGAAGCCCTCTCCTTCCAGCTTCGCGCCGTCGCCGTCGATCCAGACCAAGTCGAATCATGGCAGGCCCTGGCTTCGGTCTACCTGAAGATGGGCAAGCACGAAGCGCGACTCGAAGCAGCACTGGGAGCGGTGGGCGCCTTCGAACGGAGCGTAGCCCCCTCCACAGAGCAGCTCAGCGTCCACGCCAAACTCCTCCACGAAGCGGCCATCGCCGCCCGCGAAGCAGGGGACAGCAGCACGGCTCGCAGCCTCGATGCGCGCGCCTTCGCGCTCGCTCCCCACTTTGCCCCCTCGGCGCTCGCCATGGCCGATGTGCGCGAGAGCGATGGAGACGTGGCTGGGGCTTTCGATGTGTACAACCGAATCCTCGAGAGCAGCCCCCAAACCCTCGACGAAGAGCAGCGCAACTACGCCATCTTCCGCCGAGGCGCACTGGCAGCGAAGCTGGGCAACGACGCCCAAGCTGCAGACGATCTCCGCGCGACCGTGCGGCGCGATGCGCTCCACGCCGAATCCTTGGAAGGCTTGGCCGCCATCTACCTCAAGCAAGGGCACATTGCGCTGGGTCTCGCCAACCTCCATCAAGCCCTGGTCACTGCCGTCGAAACCAAGGCACGCGGTGAGCTCTACTATCGTATGGGGCAGCAGTGGCAGGATGGCCTCAGCGATGAGCGAGAGGCCGGCATCTACTACGAATTTGCCCTCGCCCACGGTGCCAGTGAGCCGCTGCTCATGAAGCGCGCCCTCGAGCACTACCGTCGACAGGGCCGCTTGGACGAAGCGCTGAGCATGGTGGACGAGCTCATCCAGAATACGGATGACGGCAAGACCCTGGCCACCCTATGGGTCACCAGAGGCGAAATCCAGGAGGACCGCTCCGCGGACGAGGCCACCAAGGCCTTCGACATGGCCCTCTCCTATGAGCCAGGCTTGAGCGCTGCCCTCGACGGCCTCGAGCGCATGCTCGCCGCCAGAGAGGAGTGGGATCAGCTCGCAGACCTCGTCGAAGGTCGCATCGACGCGGCTGAGAGTGACCATGAGCGCGCCACCGCGCTCGCCCGCCTCGCCGAGCTCGCCGAAAAGCAACTCGGGGATACCCCCCGCGCCAACGCCACCCTGCGTCGCCTGCTCGAAATTCGCCCCTCTGCCGAGGTCGTCGAGCACCTGCTGCGAAACCTCGCAGACTCGCCCATCAGCGAGCGTCTCGACCTCATGGAATCAGCGGTCGAGTTCGGGAGCCGCCGCTTCGATCGCGCCATCGAAATGGGCCGCCATCACCTCGCCGCCGGCCGACGGCTGCAGGCTTGGGCCATCCTCTCGCCGCTGCGCGTCGTCATCCACATGGATCCCGAGCTCAAGGACATCCTCGCAGACCTGAGGGGAGAGTTCGAACGCCTCGAGACCAACATGGCCTCATCCATCAGCAAAATCCGGGAGATCCCTTCTCCCCTACGCGGTGCCCTACTCGAGGCTTTCACTCGCTTGCGCGAAGAGAATGGCCCCTTCGGCGCCACCTCCTTGGACGAGATCACCTCGGGTGCCGTCGAAGTGGGCGAGTCCACTCCCAATGGCAAAACCTTTGCCGCCATGAAGAGCTTCTTCGGCATCGAAGAAGCCCAGCTCTTCCGCGCCATCGAGCTGCCAGAACCAGTGGTGGTCGTCGACTCCACGCCACCCGTGGTCTGCATCAAAACCGAGATCTTCCAAAAAGCTTCGGGCAACGAGCTCTTCTTCTGGCTCGCACAAGCCCTCGAGCTGCTCAGCAATGACATCCGTCCCATCGCGGCCATCCCGCTCGAGAAGCGTGAGCTCTTCGCCCCCGCCTTGCTCGCCGCCCTCCACCTTGCTGAGGCGCCTAAGGGTGCAGAGGCATTAGTGAAACAACTGGAATCGGAGTTTACCGAGGAGCTGGCCACCGAGCTCAAGGGCATCTTTGAGTTTGCACTCGAGAACGGTACCGCCGAAGCCAGCGAGTTCTGGGCACAATGCCAGGCAGCGGCCGAGCGAGCCGGCGCCCTCGTCGTCGCTGACCTTCGCGCCGCCTGGCGGGCTCTCAATCGGATCTACCCAGAGATCATCGACCAACGCAGCATCAAGTCGATCGACGATCTCAACAACGCCTTCGGCTCCTCTGCCGTCATGAGCCGAGTGCTGCGTTTTTATGTCAGTGAGAGCTTCTCGAGCTGCTTCGACAGCTAGGCTGTCCTCACTGCTTCGGCGAAGCGCTCAGCTCGCCTTCAGACACTGAACCAGCACCCGCTTCGTTCGCTTTCAACCTGCGCCGCCCCAGGCGGCGCCTCACCACGAGCACTGCCATGCTGCGCAGCATCAACCCATTCACGGGTCAGCTCGTTGCCGAATACCCCAGGCTCACCGCGAATGGGCTCGAAGAGCGCTTGAATGCTGCAGCTCTCGCCTTCCAGAGCTGGCGACGAAGCGATGCAAGGGAGCGACGAGGGCTGATCCTCGCCATCGAGCAAGGGCTGCTCGCACAGCGCAGCCATCTGGCGCGTACCATGGCCCTCGAGATGGGGAAGCCCATCCGACAGGGACTCGCCGAGGTCGACAAATGCGCCTGGCTCTGCCGCCACTACGCTGAGCATGCCGAGGCCTAC
Source organism: Myxococcota bacterium (assembly GCA_034002465.1). Lineage (GTDB taxonomy): Bacteria > Myxococcota_A > Bradymonadia > UBA4248 > JAVFAO01 > JAVFAO01. Next base: position 17,706 of record JAVFAO010000048.1, on the reverse strand, counting down.
CTGCAGAACGAAGCCATCGAGCTCAGCGATTCGCAGTGCTTCGTTTGCTATCGCCCAATCGGCGTGGTGCTCGGGGTCATGCCCTGGAACTTCCCATTCTGGCAGGTCTTTCGCTTCGCCATCCCCGCCATCGCCGCAGGAAACGTCGCGCTGCTCAAGCATGCATCGAATGTCAGCGGCTGCGCGCTCGCCATCGAAAGACTTTTCCAGGAGGCAGGCTCCCCTGCTGGCGTCTTCGGCGTGCTGCTGCTTCCTGCGCGGGAGATAGGTGCGGTCATTGAAGACCCTCGCATTTGCGCGGTCAGCCTCACTGGCAGCACACCCGCAGGACGCAGCGTTGCCGCGACGGCTGGCGGTGTGCTCAAAAAGGTGGTGTTGGAGCTTGGAGGCAGCGATCCCTACATCATTCTTCCCGATGCAGAGCTCGAACACGCAGCCAAGCTCTGCGCGGCGAGCCGCCTCATCAACTCGGGACAAAGCTGCATCGCCGCCAAACGCTTCATCGTCCATCAAGACGTCGAAGCGCCCTTCATCGAGGCACTGCGAAGGCAGATGCAAGCCGCTGTGCTCGGCGATCCCTTGGATGAAGCCACCGACCTCGGACCCATGGCGCGTCTCGAGCTGCGCGATGAGCTGGCCGCTCAGGTGCGACGTAGCATCGAGCAGGGTGCCCGCGTCGAGCTTGGCGGGCAGACCACAAGTGGTCCCGCCGCCATCTACCCAGCCACCATTCTGAGCGACGTGCGGCCAGGAATGGTCGCCTTCGACGAGGAGCTCTTCGGCCCGGTCGCAGCCGTGACCTGCGCCCGCGATGAAAGAGAGGCCATCGCACTCGCCAATCAGTCCTGCTTCGGCCTCGGAGCTGCCATCTTCAGCGCTGACCGCAACAGAGCCTGCGCCATCGCGGCTGACGAGCTGGAAGCGGGCTGCTGCTTCGTCAACGACTTCGTTCGTTCCGATCCGAGAATACCTTTCGGCGGCATCAAGCAGAGCGGTTTCGGCCGAGAGCTGGCCCGAAATGGGATATTGGAATTCTGTAACGTGAAAAGCGTGGTCGTCGCCTCATCCTAGCCCCCAGCCATCCAACCCCAAAGCCCCTTTTCCGAGTGGAGCGTGCGATGCGAAGCCCTCAGTTGCGATACGCAGAACTCAGCAACGAGCCCACGATTGGCCAAGCCCAGCGGCTCCACTCAGCGGCAGCACTTTTGCTCGCCGCCCTCGTCGTGCTGGCCTCCAGCAGTTGCAAACGTGAGCCCTGCCCTCCCTGCGTTCCTCCAGAGCCAGAGGACTTCGTCGCCAAACACGAAGCTTGCAAGGAACAGGACGGCGAGGCTTGCCTCGAATCCCTGGAGTTGCAATTGGCGCGGGCGGCCGAGGCGGCCAAGCTGGCCTGTGACAACGACCTGGCAAAGGGCTGTCAGGCCCTTGCCCAGATGCAGGTTGTTGGACTTGGTGTTCCTCGAGACGCGCGCAGCGCCGCAGCTCAGCTCATCAGCGTGTGTGCCGTCGATGAGAGCAGCGCTTGCCATCGCCTTGCCTACATGGCGGCGGCTGGAGAGGGCTTGCCTCGGGACCTGCGACGGGCACGCGCGCTGCATCGAAGGGTGTGCCTGGCTGGCGACGCCGATGCGTGTATGCAGGTGGCCGGGATGCTGGCCTCGGGCGAGGGCGGAAACGTGGACGTAGACGAAGCCTCGTCGCTCTACCAAGACGCCTGCGAGGCAGGGGATCAAGACGCCTGCGTCAAGCTCGCCGCCCTGCTCGGCGCTCAAAGCAAGAAGCCCGAATCCGCCGCTGAAGCCAAGCAGCTCTTGCAGCGCTCATGCGACGCAGGACATGGGCGGGCATGCGGCAAGCTCGCCCTGCGACTCGACGCCGAGCGGGCCGAAAACGCTGGCAAGACCGAGCCCACTGAGGAGGAGCAAGCAGCAGCAGCAGATCGTAAGCTGGAAATGCTGACGGCTGGGTGCAACGCTGGCGATGCGGAGTCCTGCGCCGAGCTCGCCCGCATGTGCTACGACGGTGACGGTGTCGAAGAGAGCTCGCCTCAAGCCGCGGCCTTCTTCGACCTCGCCTGTGACGCTGGCCATGCTCAGTCCTGCGCCGACTTTGCGACCATGTACGCCAACGGCGACGGGGTCACCGCCGATTATGGACGCAGCGCCAAAGGTTGGGCCCGCGCTTGCGACCTCGGAGAGGCCAACGGTTGTCAGCAGTTGGCAGAGATGGTCGAAATCGGAGCCGGGATCGACGCAGACCCAGAACGCGCCGAGCGGTTGCGCAAGCAAGCCTGTGACGGCGGCGTCAAGGAGGCCTGCAAGCCAAGCAAGAAAGACAAGAAAGACAAGTAGTTAGCTCCTCGGTTCGACCCCGCTCATGCTGCCTTGAGCACAGCAGAGGAGCTTGGCCAGACACACTCACCTCTGGCTGGCCTCTCGTCTCTCCTGCGCTGTGCATGGAATTCGCATTCGGTAGCGCTTCGGGAGCTGCCGATTGACTTCGGTATTTGCGATAAATATCAGAAGGATACGTCACCTCTCCCGAACTCGACCGAAGACACGGGGCAAGCCTGAGCCTTGTCAGCTGGCAGCCGCGCTGATAGACAAAGGTCTCGGCGTCACCGTGGCGACCTCGCAAGCCTGTTTTGACTTCGAGGCCGTACACTTGACATGAATGGTGCTCTGGCAACGAGACGGCCTTTGCAGCTCATCCTGCGGCTGTCCTTTGCTCACTTTGATGCTTCATCACTCTCGGACACCGACATCGCGCCAGCAGACCGACCTTGGGCGCAAAGATGCGTGCCCTTTGCTTGCTTCGAATGGGGGAGACATGGCAGAGGAACTCGAACGCCTTGTGCTGCGCGAGCGGCACGCTGAACTTGGAGCTCGCTTCGTACCCTTCGCTGGCTTCGAAATGCCGATCCAGTATTCTGGAATCATTGCTGAACACCACGTCGTTCGTCAGCGAGTGGGCGTCTTCGATGTCAGTCACATGGGCAACTTCTTCTTCACTGGTGAAGATGCGGTGGCGGCGGTCGACCAATTGGTCAGCAATGATATTGGCGCTCTCCCAGTCGGCAAAGCAGCCTACACGGTGATGTGCCGCGAGGATGGCGGCATCGTCGACGACCTCATCGTATACAAGCTCAGTGAAAGCAACGTCATGGCGATCGTCAACGCCTCTCGGGCCAACGACGATTTCGCCCATATGCAGGCGCGGCTCAGTGGCCGGGTCGAGCTCCAGGACCGCTCCAAGTCCTTCGTGCTGCTCGCCGTCCAGGGACCGCGCGCGATCCCCTGCCTCGAAATGACGCTCGAGACCTCGCTCGCCGAGGTACCCAGCTTCGCCGTCAAGACCTGTCTCTTCGGGCCCCATCAGCTGACCTGCGCACGCACCGGCTACACAGGTGAGGACGGTTTCGAAATCCTCATCCCCAACGAGGCTGCTCTCGCTTTCTTCGATCGCCTCTTCGAGAAGGGCCGTGAGCACGGCATTGAAGCCATCGGCCTCGGCGCCAGGGACACACTACGCCTCGAGGCCAAACTCCCTCTCTATGGCAACGACATCTCCCTCGACACCAACCCCCTCGAAGCGGGGCTAGCCTGGTGTGTGAAGCTCGACAAGCCCAAAGGCTTCATAGGGCGAGATGCTCTGCGCGAAATCAAGGCCAAAGGCTTGAGCCGGCGGATGCGCGCCGTCGCCATGCGTGGCAAGGGTGTGCTGCGACCCGGCTACGCCATCTTCAACAAAACCCAAGAGGTGGGCAGCCTCACCAGCGGCACACTCAGCCCCACCTTGGGCTTTGCCGTCGGTATGGCCTACGTCGACCTCTCCTCCGTCGACAGCAAAGACCTCGAGGTTGACATCAGAGGGCGTCGCTTCCCGATCGAACTCTCACCCAAGCCCTTCTATCAACGTCCGCAATGAGCTTGCGCAGGAGAGCGCTGCCGCGCTATTGAGTCGCACAGACGCGTTCGACGGAAGCGCAGGCCGTCGACAACGACGCGAACGCACTGAGACCATCACGAAGCGAAGAAGAGACGTGCAATTGAAGAGCGCTCGAGGGCTTCCTCCTCGAGCCATGAAAGCTTTCTGGCCTCAACCGGCCCCCAACGCTGTGGAGCAAACATGTCCAAGGTGCCGCAGGGATACTTCTTTTCCAAGACTCATGAGTGGGCGCGTGTCGTCGGCGAGTTGGTCGAAATCGGCATCACCGACCACGCCCAGTCCATGCTTGGCGACATCGTGTACCTCGAGCTACCCGAGCCCGGCAGCCAGCTCGAAGCAGGTCAACAATTCGGCGTGGTCGAGTCGGTCAAGACCTTGAGCGATCTCATGGCGCCCATCTCTGGTGAAGTGGTCGAGGTCAATCAGGCCCTCGCTGATGCCCCTGAGCAAGTCAACGCCGACCCCTACGAAGCTGCCTGGTTCGTCCGCATTCGTCCTAGCGCCCTGCAGAACGAGCTCGCCGAGCTGCTCGATAGCGCCGCCTACGAAGCCCTCGCCGCAGCCGACGAGCACTGAGCCAAGCAGATCGAGGCAGCGCTGACGACGCTCGACGTTGCCCAGTCCTCGTCTCAGCCTGACATCGACGCCAGATGAGCTTGCTCTGACCAGAAAAGGATGCACCATGCGTTACTTGCCCCACACTCCAGAAGACATCAGGGCCATGCTCGACGCGATTGGCGTTGCATCGGTCGAGGAGCTCTTTGCCCCTATCCCACAGACCCTCAGAGACGGCGCTGCCCTCGAGCTGCCCGAAGCGCTCGATGAGCAGCGTCTCTTGCAGCACATCAGCGCCCTCGCCCAGAGCAACGGCACCCGCAGCATGAAGGCGTCCTTTCTCGGCGCAGGAGTCTATGATCACTTCATCCCCGCGGTCGTCCCACAGCTGCTCTCACGCAGCGAATTCCTAACGGCCTACACCCCCTACCAGCCCGAGCTCGCGCAAGGCACGCTGCAAGCCATCTTCGAGTTCCAAACCCACATCTCGGAAGTCTTGCAGATGGAGGTCGCCAACGCCTCGATGTACGACGGCGCTCACGCCGTCGCCGAGGCCGTGCTCATGTCCATTCGCATGGCACGCAACCCGCGCCGCGTCTTGCTCTCCTCGGCGGTACACCCAGAGTACCGCGCGGTCACCCAGACCTACCTCAGCCACAGCCCTGTCGAGCTGCTGACCATTCCCACCGTCAATGGACGCACCGCGCTCGAAACCCTCGACGAAGCTGACTTGAGTGGCGTCAGCATGCTGCTGATCCAGTCACCCAACTTCTTCGGGGTCATCGAAGACCTCCAGCATTGCGCCGCATTCTGCAAAAAACACGGCATCTTGCTCGGCGTCTGCTTCAGTGAAGCTCTGGCCTACGGCATCTTGCAGCCACCGGGTGCCTTCGGCGCTGACATCGTCGCCGGTGAGGGCCAGTCCTTCGGGATCCCCGTCGGCTACGGCGGACCGTTGGTCGGTCTCTTTGCAACGAAAATGAGCAATGTCCGCCTCATGCCCGGACGACTGGTCTCCCAGAGCACCGACACCCTCGGGAAACCGTCCTATGTGCTCACCCTCGCCACGAGAGAGCAGCACATCCGGCGCGCTCGAGCCACCTCCAACATCTGCACCAACCAGGCGCTGATGGCCCTGGCCGCCAGTATCTATCTGAGCTTGCTCGGAAAACGCGGCTTCGTCGAGCTCGCCACCATCAACCTGGCCAGAGCCGAGTACGCCAAGAAGGCCCTCACCGCCATCCCCAACGTCAGCTTGGCTCACCAGGCCCCGACCTTCAATGAGTTCGTCCTCGAGCTGCCCAGAGACGCCGCGCAGTTCGTCGACTTTGCCGCCAAGGAAGGGATCGCCGCTGGCGTCGAACTGGGGCGGTTCTTCTCTGAGCGAAGCAAGCAGCTCCTCGTCACCGTGACGGAAAACAACAGCATCGAGCAGATTGACGCCCTCGCGCAATTACTTCGCGCGTTCTTGGCCACCTAGCAGCTTGGCGCGCTCCGAGCTTTCGCAGCGTCTCGACAACAGCGCCGGTGTTGCTTGGGGATGAAGGGCTCTGCGCTCGCATTCGTGCGCTCTCAGCATCACCCATCTCCGAGCCTGCCGCTCCACCTCCAGCCTTGCCAGGCTTCTCATCTCTCTCTACCATGGTCGCGTCATCATGCGCTCATCCGGCAATAGGTGAGCGCAGCCGAGGCCCCATGCGATCAACACTCTGCCTCTCTCTCCTCATCGCTGCCCTGTGCTGGACCCTTCCCGTACTCGCCGAATTACGCCAGCACGAGCTGCAGGCTCAGGCGGCCAACCCCAGCGAGGTCTTGCAAAGCTTCGAAGACGCCATGAAAGGGGCCGGTTTCACCTCCAACCCCGGCCGCTCCGAAACGCTCAGCATCAGCGCCGAAACCGGGATGCTGAGCTACCAACTGCTCGAACGCTACTATTACCACCCCGATGGTCGCTCGGTCTCGGCCACCCTCTTCTTACTCACCGAGCCTCGTCCACTCGACGTCAAAGCCCTCAAGGCTGCCCTCTCCAGCTACGGAGGCGTCTCCTTTTTTCAGATCCGAGGACTCGGATGGCTGAGTTGGTCGGAATACTCCCCAATGGGCTACGGCGCCAACCAGACCTTCGACAGCGTCATGCAGACTTGGCGTGAGATCTATCTGGCTGAGGAGTAGGCTCGGTGCCCACTCCGACCGGCGCTGAGCAAGCCACGCTCAACGAGCAAGCTCGCTCGCTTCTCAGCATACGAGCCATCAGCGCCTTCGTGGTCCTCGTCATCCTGTTCTGGGACCATCGCGTGCTCGATGTCCTGCTCGCGAAGCGGCTCGTCGTCGAGCTCGGCCTGTTGCTCTGGGCCGCTCTCGAGCTCGCCTTCTCCTGGCGTTCCACGCCACAAGCCCCAAGCCAACAGGCAACCAACCACGGCGAAAGCAGCCCCAACTGGGGATTGCCCCTGATCATCGCCGCTTGGGCCTTCATTCCAAGCGCAGCGCGAGGCGTCCACTGGATTCCGCTCTCCGAGGGCAGCGCATCCCTGGCCTTCTTTGCCCTCGCCGTCGTCCTTTTCCGCCACCATGGCCAGCGCGCAGCCCTTCACGAGCAGCTCGAGCGTTGGCTGAGTCTGCTCGCCTTGGCTGTCGCAGCCGGCGCTTGGCTCGAGGTCTTGCTGCTCGGCGGAGAACCCCTCTTCTCCGGTGCACCCATTGGCGCGCAGGGCAACCCCAACCACCTGGGCGCGCTGCTCGTCCTGCTGTGCCCCTTGCCGCTGTCTCGAGCCTTGCGCCAACCGAAGCCGCTGCTGCCCATCTTCGCCCTCGTCTTCTCGGCCCTCAGCATCGCCTTGACCCGCTCCAACCTCGCCCTGCTCGCTTTTGCAGTGGTCCTGCTCTGGCTCGCCTCGCGCACGCTTCCCAGCTCATTCTGGAGCTGGGCCAGACGCCTGCTGCGCTTAGAGCACGGCCAGGAGACCAGCCCTTCCCAGAGCTTGGCGAAATGCCCACACGAGGTAGGGGCTCAGGCCAAGCTACATCCCGTCCTTCAAGGCCAACAGTTGCGCGTGCGGGCCATCCTCCTCGTCGTCCTGCTCAGCGCCGGGCTGACAGCAGGCCTGGTCGCGAGAAGCTGGCTCGACCAGCGACGAGCCCCCAGCAACGAACACCTCGGGACCACAGGCCAAGCGCCCAATCGACAAGAAATACAGCCGGATATCGACAGCCTCAGCCACGCCTGGCAAGGGCGCGCATATCTCTGGTCCATCGATTTCGCCGCCATCGCCGCAAACCCTTGGTTGGGAGCTGGAACAGGCGAATACCCATGGGCTTTTGCCATGGCCCAAGGCGCCCACCTCCAGCAGAATCCGCAGGACCTCCCACTGCACACCCACGCCAAACACGGCTACAACCTCCTCCTCGAGCTGCTCGTCGAGCACGGCATCATCGGCCTCGCTGCGCTCGTGCTCGCCTGGCTCCTGCTCAAAGACAGACGACAACGCCAGGCACGAGGCAGGCCTACTCTGGAGCGGGCAATGCTCGCTCGCGCCGCCCTCTTCCTGCTGTTGTGCATGGCGAGCGCCGCCCTCTTCGTGCCTCCGCTCGCGTTGCTCGGTGCCTACTACCTTGGCTCCGCGCTCGCGCTGCGCTCGCCCCCCCTAGATGCGTCCGTCGACGTTCAGTCATCGCCCCTTCCCGAAAGCGCGCGGCGATGGATGGGCCTTTGTGCACTTTCCACCGCATCGACGCGGCAGCGCATCCTGGGCGTCATCACGGTGCTCGTCTTCCTCGGCGCAGCCGTTCGCATGCTGCTGGCCTATCACGCAGAGCATCGCCTCGTCGACGCTCTGGAAGCCAGCGAGCTCGGACACAGCGACGAAGCCCGAAGCACCCTCGAAGATGCGCGCCTCAGTTACCCCAACGCCGAGCTGCTCTTCGCGCTGGGGGTACAGCGGCTGCAACAGGTCAGCGATACGAAGGCGCTACAACGTGGGGGAACAGGCCAAGTGCCCAATCGACAAGAACTTGGGGGAACAGGCCAAGTGCCCAATCGACAAGAACTTGGGGGAACAGGCCAAGTGCCCAATCAACAAGAACTTGGGGGAACAGGCCAAGTGCCCAATCAACAAGAACTTGGGGGAACAGGCCAAGTGCCCAATCAACAAGAAGCCCTCGAGGGCGCCGCATCCGCCTTCGGCTCTGCCGCGTCTCTCGCCCCCAGCGCGGAAATCCACTACAACTATGGGGTCACGCTCTGCAAGCTCGGACAGGTCGAAGCCGCACAAGAGCGCTTCACCTTCGCCCTCTACCTCGACCCCTCCCTCGAGCTCGCCCGTGACGCCCTCCAGCAGTGCTCGACCAACGTGGACTGAGTGAAGTCGGCGTCTGTCACCGGCGCATCCGTTGCACAGGAGCAGCGCTGCGAGAGGCTCGCCAGAGCGAGCGAAATCTCCAAACAACTTGGGGAACAGGCCAAGTGCACAATCGACAAAAACTTCGGGGAACAGGCCAAGTGCACAATCGACAAAAACTTCGGGGAACAGGCCAAGCGCACAATCGACAAAAAATGCTCAAGCAGCGTGTCGCTCTGCCACTTCGACGGTTTGCGTCAGTAGCATCGCGATGGTCATGGGACCTACACCGCCAGGCACTGGGGTAATGGCCGCAGCACGCTCGCGCGCTGTCTCGAAATCGACGTCACCCACGAGCTTGCCGTCGACGCTGCTGGTTCCGGTGTCGATGACGATGGCACCTGGCCGGATCCAATCGCCAGGGATGGCGCGGGGCTGGCCGATGGCGACCACGAGGAGCTGGGCACGCTCGACGTGTTCGCGCAGCTTCTGGGTCTTGGTGTGGCAGACGGTGACAGTAGCGTTGGCCGCGGTGAGCATGAGGGCGAGCGGCTTCCCGACGATGTTGCTTCGCCCGAGGACCACGGCGTCCAAGCCTTCCACGGTGAGCGCGTTTCGACGCAGCAGCTCCATGATGCCCCTGGGTGTGCAGGGTCGCAACGCGGGCACGCCAGCGAGCAAACGACCGAGGTTGAGGGGATGCAAACCGTCCACATCCTTCTCTGGGGCGATGCAGGCGAGCAAGCGCTGGGCATCGAGCTGGCGCGGCAAGGGGAGCTGCACCATCAGCCCATGAACACTTGGGTCGGCGTTGAGTCGGTGGATATGAGAGCGCAGGGTCTCTTCGTTGGTGTCCTCGGGGAAATGCAGCTCCTCCCCGAGCATCCCGAGGCTGATGGCGGCGCGTTTCTTGTTGCGCACATAGGCAGCGCTCGCCGCATCATCACCGACCCGCAAGACCACCAGGCGCGGGACGAGCGCCTTGGATTGTAGTTGCAGGACGCGCTCGGCGAGCTCGGCACGAATGGTGGCAGCGCAAGCTTTTCCGTCGATCAGGCTAGCCATGTGTAGACTCTGTTGGACGAGGAGTGAAAACCAGAGATGCGGGGCTGTGGCCGAAGCTCGGTCGAAGGCGGCATCCTCGGGCATCTCATGGGCTCGGGGCGAGCGCTCCGGGCCTGGCTGCACGCAGCAAGGCGTATGCTACTGCGCGGAGCCAGCTCAGAAGCGGATGGAGCGCTCGTTGCGGCCCGGCTGAATGGTGATGGAGTATTTGCGGCTCTTGCCACCGCCGCTGAGCTCGACCTCGTGCTCACCTTCCCAAACCTCGATGGGCTCGACGGGTGTCTTGCCCAGGGACTTGCCATCCAGCGAAAGGGAGAGGCCGGGATCTGTGTCGAGGACGAGGGTCCCCTTTTCGAAGTTGATCTCGAGCTCGTAGCGTCGTTGGTCGAAGACGGTGATCTTGACGCGCTTCTCTGCCTTCTCCTTATGGCCGACGAGGCGGATCTCATGCTCGCCAGAGGCGAAGCTGAGGCTCAGCGGAAGCAGCCCAGTGGGGCGAGTCTCATCCTTGACGTAGACCTTTGATTTGAGATTGCTCTTGAGCTTGACCGTGCCGAATCCAGGGGCAACATTGGCGTCGGTTCCAGGCAGCTCTTCGACCTTGATGTGGCTAATGTCGGCCTGCGTCACGGCGATCATATCGGGGTCGCCAGCGACGCTGCTGAGATCCGTGTTGCCGGAATCAGTGTCGGTGGTGTCGAGGGTGGGCAGATCGAGCTGCGCGATGACGCTCAGGTCGCCGCTGGGCTCGGTGCTGTCCGGCTGTTGTTCCAGCTCTGGTGTCGAAGCGAGGTCCTGCGAGGCGCCTGCAGCCTGGCCGGAGGCGATATCGGCTTGCTCACTGAGGTCGGGCTCTTGTGTCTGTGCAGAGGCATCGCTCGAGGCCTCGGCGCTGCCGGAGCTCGAGCCCTCCTCGTTTTGCATGAGCAAAAACGCGAATACGCCGCCGCCACCGAGGACGAGCACGACAACGACGATGAGGGCGATCATCAGGCCTTTGTTGCCCGCCTTGGGCGGCGGCTCGAAGTCGCCGAGTTGCTGCTGCTGCACCGGCTGGCTTGGGATGGGCGTCTGTGCAGCGGGTGCAGGGACGCTGGGGCCGGTGGCGGAGCGCTGCAGGGTATCGATGCGGATATCCTGGGTGCCCGCAGCACCGAGGCCAACGATATCGAGGCTCGGGTTCTCGCTCCAGAGCACATCGATGTAGCGGGCCACCTCGCGATTGGTGATGATCAGCCCCGACTGCTGAAGGAAGAGCTCGAGCTCACGCTGCATGTCGTAGGCTGAGGCATAGCGCTCATCGCGGGGCTTGGCCAAGGCTTTGTTGAGGATCAGCTCCAACTCTGGGGGGAAGCGCTGATCGATTTCTCTGGGAGAGCGTGGAGCCTGGTTGATGATGGCGGTGATGGCCATCAGATCGCTGTGTTCGCCGAAGGGTCTGACGCCGAGCAGGAGCTCGTAGAGCACGATACCCATGGCGAAGATGTCGCAGCGTCCATCGAGCACGTCGCCAGCGATCTGCTCTGGCGCCATGTAGCTGAACTTGCCTTTGATGGCACCTGTTTGGGTCTTGTTGGAGCTCGTTCGGGCCTTGGCGATCCCGAAGTCCACGAGCTTTGCCATGCCCGAGCGGTTGATCAGGATGTTTTGGGGACTGATGTCTCTGTGAACGAGGTTGAGCGGCTCGCCGTTCTGGGGATCACGAAACTCGTGGGCGTAACTCAGCCCAGAGAGCGCATCGATGATCATCCTGGCGGCGATGGGAGGCGGCACGCGCTTGCCCAACTCGACGGCGCGCTCGATGATGGTCGAAAGATCGTAACCATCGATGTACTCCATGGAGATGAAGTAGGAGCCGTCGGCTTCACCGAAGTCGAAGATTTGGACGATGTTGGGATTGTTGAAGTTGGCTGCGTTGCGGGCTTCGTCGAGAAACATCTCGACGAACTTTTTGTCGTCGGCCAGGTGAGGCAGGATGCGCTTGATGACAACCTGCTTGTGAAAACCACCCGGCCCCTCTTGCGCCGCAAGAAACACCTCGGCCATGCCGCCCTGTGCGAGCTTCTTGACCAGTGTGTATTTGCCAACTTTGCCTAATGAATCTGGCTGGCTCAAGCGCTCGCCTCCATCGAGTGCGCCCGCATCGACTGCCACCCGCCGAAGGAGAAGAGGCAGTTCCGCGCGAACGGAGCGTGATCATGCACACGCCCAGACGCTGCGATGGTATGCCAGCACGAGATGAAGCGCAAAGGTTCTGTGCATCGTGCGCGTCGAGGACCCGCTGCTGTCGAATGAAAGCGACCGTGAGCGCTGCAGGCGCGCCTGTCAGGCGCTCAATGGACGCGAACCGTTCTCGAGCAACGACGGCAACGACGACGACGGCTCCAGGCTTGACAAGCTTGTCAAATCCAGGCATGTAGCCGCCGCTGCGACGATTGTTGTTGTTCGTTCGCTGTGTCGCCGTTGCCTTTTTCGCTCTTGGGTACCGCCCCTTCTCGATGCTCTTGGGGATGGACTGCCTGTTGCTTCCTATCGACCGCGTCGAACCAAGACGCCCGCTTTTCCTGACTTCTCTGTGATTCTGTTGGAAGGAAGCGTCCTTCTCAGTCGCGGATTGGGGCGTTGACGCGCCTCCCCCTCACAAGAGACGCGATTCGCTCGCCAAGAGGCGCACGTGTATTTGACTGGACTGCTCCATCGCGACGAGCTCTGCGACATCACCTTACGCTGGCTCAATGACGACCTCCATCCTGACGATGGACGCCGTCTGACCGAGATTTTTCTCTACGAGAGCGTGGTCTCGGCACCACTCTCTCAAGATTTCATGCTAAGGGCGCTGAGCCGCCTGTACGGCGATGGACTCTCGGTCGAACGTATTCAGTTCAAGCATCGACTCCGGGAGCGGTTGCTGCAATGCATCCCCGCCAGCACCCCGCGGATCAAAGAGCTCGCTCAGTATTATCACGAACGTCCAGAGGAGTTCTTTCCAAGGTTGCCCGTCGACGCCGTGCTGCTCTTCTCACCAGAACGCGGACTTGTTTCGATCAGCCGAATCAAGCGCCCTCAACGCGCTGCAGAGAAGGCCGCCTACCGCATGGCCGACGCCCTCGCCGGGGCCATCCGCAAAGAAGCAGAGGTCATCGCCTCAGAGCGCGCCATCGCCAAGGGTGTCGCCCTCTCCGAGCTGGTCAGCACCCAAGAACAGATGAGCGAGGACTTCATCATCGCCGAAGCCCGCGTCGCAGAGGGTTTTCGACGACGCACCATCGAACTCGACCGCGAGGCACTGGTCATCAACGACATCGTTGGTTTCAAGCTCATCGGTGACGAAGACGAGCTCGCCAGAGCCGAGCAAGCCCTGCGCGCCGAACCCAATGCCAAGGTCGTCGAGAAGCAAGTTCACCGAGGCCATTACAACGCCACCAATCTGCTCGTCGACATCGAGCTTCCCCCCATTGCCCAGCTCGTCGACGACGCCTCCAAAGCCGACTGGAGCGTCGCCACGGCCCGTGGACTCTCCCCGGAAGATGCACGCGCACACTTCGCCGACTATGTCGAGAGCGGACCGCGCACCATCCGCACCGAGATCATCCTCACGACCTACCCAGAGCTTCTCGAGTCGGAGTTCGGCCGCTCACTGCACGAGTTGCGCATCCTGCGCCTGCGCGAGCGTCAGCCCTACAAAGGCCAGATTGCAGACAACGCTCGCTACCTCATCGAATATCTCTTCCAGTTGGCCTACTCCCCCACCATCCACGTCAGCGAGCTGCCCATCAAAATGTGGGGGCGCTACCTCCCAGACGTGCTCCTCGCAGCCACCCGCGCGCTCTACGGCATCCGCTCCGACGGCGTGCTGCTGCGTTCTCTCTCACTCTGAGCGCGTCGCAACGATACCATAGACAGCGATCTTGAGACGACGCCCCGGACGAAGTATGCTCGTCAGGGTTGGCTGCCTTTGGGCCAATTGCCTGCGCTGTCGCCGAGCTCGGCATAAACCCACGAGACGACATGATCGAATGTGAACGTTGCGGCTCATTGCTGGGAGAGGAGGAAGGCATCTGCCCGACTTGTGGCTATGTCTACGGGCACGAAACCAACTACGCTTTGCCCAAGCTGACGGCGAGCCAGATTGCCAACGCTCGAGCTGAGCTGGCCCGCTCCCAACAGGTCCCTGCAGACTCCCCACACCGGCCCTATACACCACCGCCGCCCAACGCTCGTCCAGCCCCTGCTCCGCAGCCTCAGATACCACCTGCGCAGCGACCACAGCCCTACCAGCCACCCCAGCCACCACAGCCCTACCAGCCACCCCAGGCACAACAGCCCTACCAGCCACCCCAGGCACAACAGCCCTACCAGCCACCCCAGGCACAACAGCCCTACCAGCCACCCCAGGCACAACAGCCCTACCAGCCACCCCAGGCACAACAGCCCTACCAGCCACCCCAGGCTCACCCGCCACAAGCCCAGCCGCCACAAGGCTACGGCTCCCCGCAGCCCCCTGGCCAAGCTGCTTCCACGCCGCTCGCTGCCGCACCTGGCTTGGGGCTGCCCATCTTCGCCCTCACCTTCGGCCTCTGCCTGCTCATCGGTATCATCATTGGGCTCATGATTTTCTGAGCTCTCGGGCATCTTCGACGTGACACGCTTGCTCTCATCTGCGAGCCCGTGCTCTGCGCTTGATGGCCGCCCTTGTGGTCACACACAAAGCAGCTCTGCTCGCCCCAGCGCAGGCAACGAGCGCGCTTCGTTCATGGCGTTGCAAGAGAACGCAAAGCTCGCTATCGTGTGTGGGATTGCGCCTGCGCGCAGGTGACTCGCCATCACAGGGAGCTCTCATGTTTCGTATTCCCTTCGTTCTCGTCGTACTCGCTGCGCTCACGCTGGGGTGCGGTGCTACCTCCTCGACCAACCCCTACTCGGATCAAGGAGATGAAGACCAGCTCGACTTGCCCAACGAGGATATCGACGCCGATGACGACGGTTTCACAGAGCTGCCGCCCATCGAGGTCGACGAATCCGAAGACCATCAGCCCGACGAGGTGACGCCGCCCAAGCCCGATGAGGACAAGGACGGTATCCCCGACGAGATCGAAGGTGACGGCGATCCCGACGGTGACGGCATCCCCAACTACCTCGACGACGACTCCGACGGCGATGGCATCGCCGACCAGATCGAGTGTGGCCCCGACGGGATGCAACCCAGGGACACCGACGGCGACCAAACCCCTGATTTCCTCGACGACGACTCCGATGGAAACGGGATCTCCGACCTCATCGAAGGCCTCGGCGACCCAGACGCCGATACCATCCCCAACTACCGCGACTTCGACGATGACGGTGACGGCATCCCTGACGTCGAGGAAATCCAAGGCGGTGCTGGCGACTGCAACGGCGATGGGGTGGCCGATCCGGCTGGCACCCCAAGCCAACCCTGGGACTGCGACAACGACTCCACACCAGACTACCTCGACCCAGACAGCGACAACGACTACATCTCCGATCGCGACGAGGGCTACAGGACCGACACCGATCGTGATGGCTTCTACGACCGCTACGACGCCGACAGCGACGGCGACGGTCTCGTCGACCGCATCGAGGCTGGCGACACCAACCTCAACACGCCCCCTGTCGACACCGACTCCGACGGTACCCCTGACTTTCGCGACCTCGACTCCGACGGCGATGGTCTGCTCGACGACGAAGAGCGCATCGCCCAGACCAACCCCAAGCACCACGACAGCGACAACGATGGCGTCTCCGACTTGGTGGAGCATGTCGCCGGAACCAACCCCCTCGACTCCAATGACAACCCCCGCGCACACGGCAACTTCTTCTTCCTCATCCCCTATGAGCAGCCCACCGCGCCACTGCGTGACACCCTCGAATTCTCCACCAGTATCCGCTTCGCCGACATCTACTTCAGCCTCGATCGCACTGGTTCCATGGACGCAGAGTTCGCCGCCATGAGCACTGGCCTCAACAGCATCATGAGCAACCTGCGCTGCACCGAAACCAGCACCCCATGCGCAGGCGACGGTAACTGCGCCAACGGCTACGTCTGCGGTATCAACGGCTTCTGCCACCAAGACCCCATGCTCGGCAACGGCTGCATCGCCGACATGTGGACTGGGCTCGCCGATTGGCACGAGCTCGACTCCTTCCGAAACCGCGTCTCGCTGCAGAGCACGCCGTCAGTCACCGCCAGCGCCTTCGCCAACACCGGCTGGGCAGGTGGCGCCGAAGCCCCCTACCAAGCACCAGCCTGCGCCGCCAACGGCAGCAACTGCAACAATTCCGACAAGAACTGCTCCACCACTCCTGGGCGCATCGGCTGTGCTGGCTTCCGCTCTGACGCCATCCGCATCTACATCCAGATCACCGACGCCGACAATCAGTGCTCTGGCTCACGCTGCTCCACCTTTACCCCCGCCTACTCAGGTGCGCAGCTCAGCGCGCAGTCCATCAAGTTCATCGGCCTCTACGGCACCGGTGATGAGGGTGGTGCCGGCACCGCCGAGAGCGTGGCGCGTGACCTCGGCGTCGCCTCTGGCACCGTCAACACCTCCGGACAACCCTTCGTCTACCCCGCCCTCGACGCCCAGGTGGTCGACCGCACCGTCACCGCCGTTCGAGAGATCGTTCGCGGCGTCCCCCTTCGGGTCACCATCGCCGCCACCGATGCCCCAGGCGATGACGGAGACGCGCTGCGCTTCATCCAATACCTCGAGGTCAACACCTCAGGCACAGGCAACTGTACCTTCGTCGCCAATGTCGCAGACACCAACGGCGACGCACACCCTGACAGCTTCCCCACCCTGCTGCCAGGTACCCGCGTCTGCTGGGACGTCCACCCCGTCGCCAGCAACACCATCGAGGTCGCCGCGAAAACGCCCCGAATCTTCCATGCCGTCCTCACCGTCTCCGGTGACGGCTCGCCCCTCGACACCCGCGACGTCTACTTCCTCATCCCGCCAGACACCAGCGGCGGCATCAACTGATTGGATTGTATGCGTTCGCTCTCGGGCACCGAGCTCTCGACAGCAGCCATTGTCGCCCGCCTTCCTTGGCGGGCACCCTTCGGGCTTGCTTCGCAGCGACTCTCCGCCTCCTGGCTCCGAGTTCCTGCGGAATGTCGAGAGGATGCGTGCCCTTCGCTCACTTTTGATTCCATTCAGCGCAGCCGCAGCCCCATCCGCTCCCAGCGGATCGACGCATCCTTGGGATCCACTGAAAAGAGCACGAAGAGCGGGCGGCCCATCACCCAATCTCGTTGCACCACTCGCCCCCCGATGTGCTGGCCGCTGTCGGCAAAACGGATGAGGCGGTTGTCGGCAACCACGAAAAGCTCACCCTCAGCAAGCTGCACCGGCTCCGTCGGCTCAATCAGCGGCGTCGCCGGCACTGCAATCAAATACCAGCGCTCAGGTTCCTCGTCGTCATCGATGCTGACCCCCAGCGGGGCCTCGACCATGATGGCCATGCGCCGAGCAAGCCCGTCGTCAACCGGCGCAGGATGCTCCAAGAGGCCATCCACATAGCCTCGAAAACGCTGCCCAAGCTGTCGTCCATTGACCCAGGGCAGGGAGCCTTCCATGTGCACCCGATCTGGCCCAACCCCAATCACCCTGGCAAAATAGACGGCATCCCGCCCAGGCTCTTCCACCAAGACCAGTCGCTGCGCTGCGGTGGACGGTGAAGATAGGCGCTTCGATCGATCATCACCAAGTCGCCTTGGGCAACCGTTGGAAACATCGCGTCATTGCCCGCCCAGGTCCGCTGCCACACGTGCGCAAAGGAC
>JAVFAO010000047.1:16388-26553 GCA_034002465.1 Myxococcota bacterium | reverse complement strand
ACGGCCCGCAGAGCAGAAAGCGGCTTTCCAGCTCGAGCAACGCCAGACAGCGCCTCACCTTCGGCGAGCGGTGGTCGTCGAGACCCGCCCCACTGGGAAGGACGTGGAAACCGTCATCGACCTTGGAGAGGGTCAGCTTGCCTTGGGGCACCTGCGCGACCTGCAGGCCGAGATGGTTGCCGAAGAGCAGGTTGAAAGGGCCATAGCCACCGAGCTCGGGCTCGAGCTTGCGCAGCAGCGCAGTGAGCTCATGGACACTCGCGCAGCGCAGGGCCTGCATCACCAACTGTCCACGAGAAAAGGGAAAACTGCTCCCTCGGGAGTGTCCTCCCCTTTTGAGTCCCTCGAGCTCCAGGGAGCTTGCTGGGGGACGGTAGTTGGTGAGCGCGACCAGCAGTCCGTATTCGTTGAGCCCCAACCAGGTTCCGCCACCCAGCAAATCGCGACCGCCCAAGACGTAGGGCTGCGAAGAGAGCAAGTGCACGCCCTGAGACGGGCGCGCAAAAAACTCGTCCCTGTTCGCCCCCACGAGCAAACGACCTTCGATTCCTTGAATCAAATGGAGGGCGATCAGACACATGAAGCAGGCTACGCTGGTGAAAAGGAGAGGCGAAGCGAGGTCAGCAACGGACGCGCATCCTCGCGACATTCACAAGGAATTGCCGCTCCTTCGAGGTGGCTGCCCGAGAGCGAGCGAATACGAATCGTCGCACCGCTGCGCGACCGCCGGTCAAGAAAGCGAGAAGCGCGACGGCTGTCAAGCCCAATGCAAGCCATCGAAGCTTGATTGACGCCGAAACCTCAACAGCTTGGGGGACAGAACAAGCGCCCAATCGACAAGAAGTCGTAGCCAGGAGGCGAAGACTCGCTGCGAAGCAAGCCCGAAGGGTGCGCGCCAGGGATGGCGCGCAAAAAGTGAGCGAAGCGAGGCACGAGTCAGCATCTGTCGCGGGCGCATCCGATGCGCCTGCGCAGCGCTGCGAGGGTCTCGCGAGAGCGAACGAATGCCAAAAAGCTGGGGGACTGGACAAGTGCCCAATCGACAAAAATCCTTCAGAAGTGGTCTCGACGTCGATGTTGAGATCCGATAGCCTGGTTCGTGGAAGCGCGTCGGTCCTGGTGGGCTGCCCGGTCTTCAAAACCGTGTGGGGGTATCGCGTACCGGTGCCCCGGCGGGTTCGATTCCCGTGCGTTTCCGTCGTACTCCAGGACAGCGGTCGAGTGGAGGGCTCGAGCCTGTGCTCGCACGCCACACTTCGCCGACGAGCGCGTCGAACGGCTCTTCCTCAGCCTCGACCGGGGGATATCTGCGTCGGCGTTGCCTCGAGTCCGTCATCAGCGAAGCTCGTGCATTATCCCCAATTCCTCGCTACAATCGCCTTTTGAACGCCCATCGCCTCGATGGCGTCAGCACGAGGAGAGCCACATGCCCAGAACACTGCTGTTCGCCCTCTGCACCCTGCTCCCAACGCTCGGCTTCGCTGCCGAGGCCGACGACACCACGCGCCGCGCGCTCGAAGACCTGCTCGGCGAGGACTTCATCGACGGTATCGATCAGCTCGACATCGAAGCCACGGACGACCGCGCGCTGCTCTCACTGAGAGACGGCAAACAGGGCGGCGCCACGCTGCTGCTCGTGCAAGACCTCGCTGAGCCGCAGCAGCTCGCCCGCTTCGCCGAGCCCCTGCGTGCCGAGCGCGCCCGCTTCGCCCCCGACGGCTGTGTATACGCCCTCGCCGTCCACGACGCGCCGCGCATCGAGCCATCCCATCTGCAGTTTCAAGGCCTCCTCTACCTCGGAAATGCATGTCCAGGAACACACGGCAACACGCTCACAGCGCCTCAGCCCATCGGCTCCGAACGCGAATTCGCGCGCGTGCTGGGCTGGCTCGACCAAGACCACCTCGTCGTGACCCGCTTCCTGCCAGGAGATCTGCCACAGCAACGCGCCGCCCTCTACGCCCTGAGCAGCAACACCCTCCAAGACATCGAGCCACCCAATGGGTTCCCCAACACCTACGCCCACGAACTCATCGGCACCACGCTCTACTTCAGCGCCAGCCCCTCAGCCATCATCACCCTGCCCGCAGCCGAGCTCGAAACCAAAGTCTACAGTCTGGACCTGAGCGATGCCCAAGCCCAAGCCCAGCCCATCCTCAGCCTGCAAGGGGAGCTCGCCCGCGACTTTCACCGCGAAGGCCAAACGCTGCACTTCCAGCTCGACGCACGGCGCGAACGCGCCACCTTTGAGCTTGGCCAAGAAGTGGGGAAGCCAGGCCAAGCGCCCAATGGACAAGAACGCCTCGAGCGCTTCGCCCTTCCCCCACTCCCCAGCCCCCGCCTCGGCCCCGGCGAGAGCTTCCCCATGCCCTTCGTCCACCAGGTCTACGACACCGCCGATGACCACGACGGCCGCGCCTCCTGTGGCCCCACCTCCACCCTCATGGCCATCCTGCACTTCGGTCGCCTCGACCCCTGGCCCATGACCGCCAGCACCCCCACTCCCCACACCAGTCCCTACGGTCAATACATCTCGCGTGTGTATACAGCATTCGGCACGACCTTCAATCGAGGCGCGCCCGACTACTCGGGCAAGATCTGCTACGGAGCTCACGGCTGGTGTACCGAGGACGGACTGGGCTGGGCATGGCGTATGCAAGACTATGCAGAGAAGCATGATCTGGAGACGGAGTTCTTCGGCTCCTCCAGCTTCGACCAGGTGCGCTCGGCCATCGCCCAGAACCGGGTGGTGGTGCTCTCCACGCAGCTCACCAGTGGCGGACACATCATCACCGTCAAGGGCTTCACCAGCGACAACAAGGTGATCGTCAACGACCCCTACGGCAACCGCAACCAAGGCTACATGAACTACAACGGCGAGGATGTGGTATACACCTGGGCGGAGCTCTCGGCGAAGTGGTTCATTACGGTCTGGGGGACCCCGAGCCTGCCTTGCCCAAGCTTTGGACCAGAGGGCGCGATCCTTGACAATGCAGGGCCTTGTTACCGGGCCCACGGCTCCAGCCAGTACTGGCACTACGAGTCTGCAGGCTGGGAAGGCGGCCTGTGGTGGACCATCGCCTGGGAGAAGGAGCGCAGCAACTGGGGCCAGTGGCTCATCCAGCCCTCGCAAGCTGGAGAATACGAGGTCGAGGTCTACACCGTCCCCGACTTCGGCCAATCCAAGCTCGCCCGTTATGAGGTGGTGCACAACGACCAGACGACTGAGCTGCGCCTCGACCAGTCCACCACCTTGGGCTGGCAGAGCCTGGGCCACTACTATTTCCGCACGGGAGAAGGCCAATACGTGAGCGTCAACGACGACACCGGAGAGCTCTCCTCGCTCAACCTCAAAATCATGGCCGACGCGGTGCGCATCAGCCCCTGGTCCCCTCCTGTCGAGCCCGAACCCGAGCCCGAACCAGAGCGGAGCGACGTCGACGAGGTCTCGGACTTCAGCGTCGAGTGGCCCGAGCTCCCCGAGGAGCTCTACGAGGACCTCTACACCGACGTCGTCGTCGAGCAGGACCCGGTCGACCAGAGCCCAGACGAGCACGCGGATATCATCGAAGGCGACGCTCCCGACCTCGAGCTCAACGACAACAGCAACGACAACCCCGACACGCACCCCATCGACTCGCCTCGCAAAGCCGAGGTCAAAGACTGCGCCTGCGCACTGCACGGCAACGCCGCAGCCACGCTCAGTCCCTGGGCGCTGCTGCTGTTGGTGGGCTTGATCTGGCTACGGCGGCGTGAGCGCTAGAAGCACGCAGCGCTGCGACGCCAGCAACAATTCGACACAAATGGGATTCCAAAGGGCGCCGCCCTTTGGCGGGGCGTGGGGCAGAGCCCCACAATCGTATTCTATTTCCAAAACACCAATCTAGGCGTCGAGGAGCTCGACGAGGTGTTCGGCGATGCTCAAACACGCCGTCGCCGCAGGCGAAGGCGCGTTGAGCACGTGCAGCATCCCCTCGCCGCACAAGATGAAGAAATCATCGAGCAGGCGGCCATCGGGCGCCAACGCCTGGGCGCGAACCCCTGCGCCCCCGCGCAGCACGTCCGAAGCGCGCAGCGCAGGCACCATTCGCTGTGCCTCGCGCACGAACAAACGCCGGCTCAGAGACCGCAGCAGCTCTGCCGCACCCATCCGACCATGCCGCGCCGCCATCCGCCAGAAACCAGGATAGCTCAGGATCTCCACCAGATCGCGCGGGTTCACGCGCCAGCGGCTATAGCCCTCACGCGCCGTCGCCAAAACCGCGTTGGGACCAAGCTCGGCACCGCCCCTGGCCATGCGGGTGAAGTGCACGCCCAAAAAGGGATAACGCGGATCCGGCAGGGGATAAATGAGGTGACGAAGCAAGCCCTCGGCCTGCGGCAGCAGCCGGTAGTACTCCCCACGGAAGGGCACTATCCGAAGCTCGGGCTGCATCCCGCAGGCCCGAGCGAGCCTGTCACTGTACAAGCCAGCACAACAAATCAAGCGCTTCGCATAGAGCCGCCCTCGGGAGGTCTCGAGCCGTAGCCTCGAGCCCTCATGCCGTGCCCCAAGCAAGCGCGTCCCCAAACGAAGCTGCGCACCGCCTTCACTCAGACGCGCAGCCATCGCCGCCACCGCCCCACGATAGTCGACGATCCCCGTCTGCGGCACGTGCAGCGCCGCCACGCACTGCACCTGCGGCTCAATCTGTCGCGCCTCTGCAGCGCTCAAGATGCGCAAGCCCTCCAGCCCGTTCTGCTCGCCGCGGCTGCGCAGCGCCTCGAGCCGCTCGAGCTGCGCTGTCTCGGTCGCCACCACCAGCTTGCCACAGCGCTCGTGCACCACCCCATGGGTCTGGCAGAAGCGATAGAGCGCTTCGCGCCCTGCCACGCAGTTTCGTGCCTTCAGCGAGCCTGGCGCGTAGTACAAGCCCGAGTGGATCACGCCGCTGTTGTTGCCCGTCTGGTGGGCACACAGCTCGCCTTCGGCCTCGAGCAAAGTCACCGACACACCCCGGCCCTGCAAGGCGAGCGCGGTGGCTACGCCCACCGCGCCGCCGCCGACCACCACAGCCTCATGTACAGTCTCGCTCATGGGTCCCATCTATGTTGGGGGAACAGGCCGAGTGCCCCATCGACAAAAAGTCCCGCAAGCTGTGGCCGGGTGCTTGAAGCACCTCCAGCCGATTGGCGCATCACGTCAAGGCCAAGCGCCCAAGCGACAAAAACCTGAAACCAACGGGATTCCAAAGGGCACAGCCCTTTGACCACGTGATGCGCATCACATGTAAACGATTGAAAGGAATGCGTAATATTGACTTGTAGGGGCGCACCTGCGTGTGCGCCCTCCCCGGATTCTGCATACTTGTGCGAGTCCTGACCTCAGTGTCGCGCACAGTGTGCACGACCAGTCCTTCCCAAGGCCGCGGTCGGCCGGCTGGAAGCCGGCCCCACGTGTTGCTCTGCGCCTTCCAACGCGTGGAGTCGTGTCCTCGTCGTCACGGGATATTCCGTGCTCAGCATGCTGCATTTGCTTCTTTGGTTCATGGAGTTGCACGTGATGCGCCTCACGTGGGCCTTTGGCGGGGCGTGGGGCAGCGCCCCACACCAAAACTCCGCTGCTGGTCTACAGTGTCTCAGGCGAGAAGCCGCGCCGCATCGTATTCTCAGTGACACACTTCGGCTCCATGAACTGCTGCAGGTAGTCGGGCCCACCTGCCTTGGAGCCCACACCGCTCATCTTGGAGCCACCGAAGGCCTGTCGGCCCACCATGGCGCCCGTGGAGCCGCGGTTGATGTAGAGGTTGCCGCAGTCGAACTCGACCCGCGCCTGCTCGATATGCAAAGGACTTCGTGAATACACCGCTCCGGTCAGCGCAAAGGCCGTCCCATTGGCGATGGCGAGTGCCTCGTCGAAGTCTTTGGCCTTGATCACGGCGAGCACTGGGCCGAAGATCTCGTCCTGGCAGAGGCTGTGTTTGGGATCGCAGTCGAGGAATACAGTGGGAGGCACGTAGTAGCCCTTCTCGGGCACGTCGTCTCGGCTGATCCCGACCGTGAAGTCCTTCTTGGCCTCCTCGATGGTCTTCTTGATGCGGGCCTGCGAGCGCGCATCGATGACGGGTCCGATGAGGTGGCTGGGGCTGGTTGGCTCCCCGATGACCAGGCTGCGGGTGGCTTCGATGAGGCGGTTGACGAAGGGTTCGTAGGCAGAGCCCACGACGATCGCCCTGCTGCAGGCCGAGCATTTCTGACCTTGGAAGCCAAAGGCGGACTTGACCACGCCACCCACGGCCTCGTCGAGATCGGCGTCGTCATCGATGACGATGGCGTTCTTGCCGCCCATCTCGGTGATGACCCGTTTGACGTTGCGCTGACCGGGCTGCACCACCGCCGCGCGCTTGATGATGTCGAGGCCAACCTCCATCGAGCCGGTGAAGGTGATGAAGTCGATGCCTGGATGCTCCACCATGGCGGGTCCGACCTGCGCGCCCACGCAGGGCACGAAGTGGCAGACCTCCTTGGGCACGCCAGCCTTCATCAGGATCTCGAAGAGGCCGTAGGCGATGGCCGGAGAGGTGCGGGCGGGCTTGATCAGCACGGCGTTGCCGGCGACGAGGCCAGCGACGGTCATGCCGGTGATGATGGCCAAGGGGAAGTTCCAGGGGGCGATGATCGCCCCCACACCCAGGGCCTGATAGCTCAGCACGTTGTGCTCGCCTGGCTCGACGCCAAGTCGGATGCCCTCGCCGAGGCGCTCTGCTTCGTACGCGTAATAATTGCAGAAATCGATGGCCTCACCGACGTCCGCGTCGGCTTCTTCCCAGTTCTTGGCCACCTCGAAGACCTGCAGCGCCGTCAGCTCCCAGCGCCGATCGGTCATGATACGGGCTGCCTTGCGCAGGATGTCGGCGCGCTCCTTGGCGGGGCGCCGCGACCAGGCGAGGTAGTGTTTGCGGGAGATGGCGATGGCCTCCTCGATGTCGGCGGTCTCGGCGAGGGCGCATTGGGCGACGATGACATCGGGGTTTGCTGGATAGACCGAGGCCTCGAGCTTTCGCTTGCTGCGCTTGTCGCCACCGACCACCACGGGCAGGGTCTGGCCGAGGCCCTTCTTCTCCATCTGGGCAATGGCTTTGGACAGCTCGCGCGCGGGCTCGCGGTAGCGGAAGTCGGCGTGAGGGAAGTTGCCGCCCCAGGCCGATCGCGGCGCAACAGGGATGGTGGTGCTTTGGGGTTTGGGGGCCGAGAGGAGCTGCTCGACCGAGCCCTTGTCCACGAATTTGCTGCGCAGGAAGGACTCGTTGGAGGTGTTCTCGAGCAGGCGGCGCACCAGATAGGCCATGCCGGGGACCATGTCGCCGACGGTGGTGTAGTCGCGCACGCGGTAGCCCATGGCGATCAAGGTTTTTTTGATGGGCTCGGCCATGCCGAAGAGGGTCTGGAACTCGAGGGCACCCTTGGGCACGCCCAGCGCCTCGGCTTGGGCCAGGCAGTGGGCGATGGAGCGCACATTGTGGCTGGCCAAGGCGAGCTTGACGTGCTTGGATTTGAGGATGAGGTCCGTGAGCAGCTCGTAGTTCTGGTCGGTGGCAGCTTTATCTTGGAATACGGGCACCTTCCAGCCGTTCTGGTTGGCGGTGACCGTTTCGTAGTCCCAGTAGGCGCCCTTGACGAGGCGGATGCTGATGCGGCGCTTGGCCTTCTTGGCCTTCTTGATGATGTCTTCGAGATCGTCTTTGGAGTCGAGCAAATAGGCCTGGACCACGACGCCCATGTCGGGCCCGTCCTTGAGGTCCGGATCGTTGAGCAGGAGCTCGAAGAGGTCGTAGGTGATGTTCTTGAGGGCGTAGTGCTCGAGGTCGAGCATGATCGAGGCGCCGACCTCTTTGGCCCGTAGGAACACTGGCTTGAGGCGCTGGTGCAGCGAGCTTGCGGAGCGCTCGCCGTCGACGGGCGAGGCCTGAGAATCGAGAGAAGAGACCTTGATCGAGACGTTGACCCTAGGGATGGGGCCTTCGTCGTCGCGGTCGAGGACTGGGTGGGGTTCCCAGGAAGCGGCGAGCTTGGCGAGGCCATCGACGAGCTCGAGGTAGCGCTTCTGGTATTCCATGGACTCGGCGTCGGAGAGGGTCTTCTCGCCCAGCAGATCGACGGTGAAGCCCAAGCCTTCCTTGCGCATTTTGCTGATCACGTCGAAGGCTTCTTCAGCGTTCTCGCCGGCCACGAACTGCTTGGCCATGCGCTGCATGTTCTTGTCGATGGTGCCGGCAAAGATGGAGCCGGCTTTGATGCCGAGCTGGATGGCTGTGGGGAAGTTCTGGCCCGGACGCGTGAAGTATTCCCGCAGGTGGCTCGTGATGGCGTCGGAGCTTCGGAGTTGCGGGAAGACGTCGACGAAGCGGAACATCTCGAGCTTGAAGGCAGGATCCTTCATGCTCCACTCCATCACCATGCCGGTCCACCACTTGGTGTCGAAGACAGACGGCGTCTGACCCTCCATCTTCGCGAAGAGCTCTTTGCCGATTTCCAGAGTGCGGTCTTCCAAGGTCACACGCGCCATGAAACATCCTCCTTGCACAGCCGACGGCGGCTCATCCCAGCGTTGACAAGATACGCCTGTTCACAGGGCGGAAACAAGCGATCTCGTACACTTTGAGCGAGCACGCAGCGCGGCCTTGGCCAGCACCACAAAGCCCTTCGAAGACAGGAGGGTAGGAGCAAAGGGCTTGCTGGCTCTCGCGACAGTGCAGAGGTGGAGCGCGCGGGTCGGAATCAGAAGAGCTTGGGCATGTGCGCGTGCCAACGCCGAGCTCGAGCTGCTTGCTCTGCACCAGCCGAGCTACGCTTGCTCTCGAATTCGACCACCTGGAAGCCCACCCCGAGCTTCTCACCCAGCTCCCAGGCCCACTTCTTGTCCATTGGGCGCTTGGCCTGTTTTCTTCTTGATTGGGCGCTTGGCCTGTTTTCTTGTTGATTGGGCGCTTGGCCTGGTCACCGAAAATGTTCGGCGAAAAAGCTCACGATGGTGTTGATCCCCGCGCCCCAGCGGCAACGTACTGCCTTCAGGGGAGCCGCCGACGTTGGCAGGCTCCCGACGACGCGTTCGCATTTTGCGATTCTCCGATGACGGGACCTTGACACGGCGCTCGACGCCGCCAGGAGTTGATCATGTTTCGCTTTCTTTCTAAAGCCTTGGCAATCGGGCTGGTGCTGGGCGCCGCTTCGACGGCAGCCCTCGCTCAGACCCGCAGTTTCACCTTTGGAACCCACGAGGCACGAACGGTCATCACCTTTGTCGGAGAGGCCGAAATCGAGACCATCACCGGCACTGTGAACAAGCTCTCGGGCAAGCTGGAGGTCGACGGTGAGGCGCCCAAAGCAGGCGCCAAACTGAGCGTCGACCTGGGCGACCTCAAGACCGGCATCGAGCTGCGTGACGAGCATCTGCGCGGGGAGAACTGGTTGGATGCGGCCAAACACCCCAAGATCGACTTCGAGCTGAGCAGCCTCTCGCTTCGCTCGGACGGCAAGTCCTATGATTTCAAAGGGAATATGACGATCAAGGGAAAAACCAAGGCCGTCAGCGGTATCGCCAAGCTCAAGTTCGTCAGCGCCGAGAAAGCAGAGAAGTTCAAGCTCGGTGCCGGAGAATGGGTCAACGTCAAGACCAGCTTCGAGCTGCAGCTCTCGGATTTCGGGGTGACCGTTCCCGAGGGCACTGGGGCGAAGGTGAGCAACACCTGGCAGGTCTCCATCGACATCTGGGGAACCACCCAGCCCTGAACGGGTGCACCCTCGGCCGGGCTCCACTCAAGGCTGGCATTGCTCCCTGGCCTCTTTGGCCCGCTCGACCAGCTTTGGACGCAGGTGAGAGGGCACGTCCGCGATGGCGAGCCGATACTGCTTGCTCGCTTCACAGGCTCTGCCCGCGCGGCTGAGCAGCAAGGCGTAGAGCGAACGCCAGACGCCATTGTGAGGCTGCTCCCTCATGGCCTCGAGCACGAGCTCGATGGCACGGTCCGGGTTGGAGAGCACGAGTTGCTTGGCTTTCAGCGCTTTCTCGGCGGCGGACTCTGCCTCTTCGGTGGGCGCGGCAGCCTCGTCGTTCGCTGCCTCGTCGTCCGCTGCCTCGTCGTCCGCTGCCTCGTCGCTCGCTGCCTCGTCGCTCGCTGCCTCGTCG
>JAVFAO010000047.1:9292-16288 GCA_034002465.1 Myxococcota bacterium | reverse complement strand
CGCTGCCTCGTCGCTCGCTGCCTCGTCGCGCTGCGCGTCGTTCGCCAGGGTTTGCGCCGAACTCATCCCAGTGAGCATCAGAGCCAAGAGCAGCAGTGCGCGATGGTGCATGAAAGCCTCCCGAAGCAGCGCTCTGCTCATGCTAGCCGTTTGGGTGTGTCGACAGCAAGCCCTATGCTTGCGTAGCGTAGACAAGCCAGGCCGACCTCGCTCACAATGCGCACGCGCGTCGAACACAGGGATGCCCTGCCAGACGGGCACCTTCAAGGGGGAGATGGTCGTGGTCCAACGCCTCAGCGCAGCGCTCATCCTCAGCCTGCTCGTCGCCGCTTGCGACGACGAGCCCAGCTCACCCACGCCCGATACCGACATCAACCAAGAGACGAGCGAGCTGAGCCCCGATGCCGATCTCGATGCTGTGCCCGAGCTCTGTCAGCCCGCCTGCGCAGGCCGGGTCTGCGGTGACGACGGCTGCGGAGGCGAGTGCGGGAGCTGCGCCGAGGGCAGCCGCTGCGAGGTAGGGGCATGCGTTCTGAGCGACTGCCCCGCCGACTGCAGCGAGGACTGCCCGCAGGGCTGCTTCTCACTCGGCGACTGCCTTTCCAGCAGTGAGCTCGAGCTGATGACGCATCCGAAGGTGCTGACCGCTGGCGTATTCCTCGAGTCCGGCAGCAATGCCAGCAGCGCCCAGCTCTACCACCGCGTCCAGGGGGCGAGCCACTGGTGGCGCGCCCACGACGCCATCGCCCTCGAAGATGGCCGGCTCGCGTCGGCCCTCTTCGGTCTGCGCGCTGACACCGAGTACGAGCTGCTGATGCGCTTCGGCGGTCAACAGGTCTGCGGCAGTCTGCGCACCTGGCCCGACGAGCCAGAGCACCGCACAGAGACGGAGATCTGGGTCGAAGCCGGCGCCACTGGCGGAGATGGCAGCGCCAATGCGCCTTTTGGCAGCATTGGCGAAGCCTTGGCCCTAGCGGGACCGGGGGTCGAGCTGCGAGTGCGCGCAGGCCAGTACCACGAGGCCGTGCGCATCACCAGCTCTGGCGCAGAGGGGGCCTACCTGCGCCTACGCGCCGAGCCGGGCGCGCAGCTCATCGGCGTGGCCCCTGAGCTCCTGCGCGATGGCCTGAGCTGGACGGCGCTGGGTGCCCAGGTCTACCAAGCCCCTTGGACAGGCGCGCCGTCCTACCTGTCCCGCGATGGAAAGCGCTTCTACCACTACACCAGCCGGGCCGGACTCGAGTCCGGCCTCGGCGATGACGACGAGCCCATCGCCGAGGGCTGGTTCGTAGAAAACGGGCAGCTCTTGGTGCGCTGTCTGAACGATCCTTCCCAGCACCAGTGGCAGGTGCCGTCACTGGAGACGGCCATCGCGCTGGACGGCGCCTCCTGGGTCTGGCTCGAGGGCTTCGAGATCCTCTACTACGGTGAGGGCAGCTACCCCAAAGGCATCGACCTGCGCGGCTCCTCGCACATCGTCGTGCGCAACAACCGTATCGCCGAGGTGAGCTCGCCCATTTGGGCCCGGCGCGGCGGCAGCCACCTGCGCATCGAGCACAACCATATCTTCCAGTCCAACGACCCGAGCTGGCCCTGGGCCGCGCTCAAGGGCAGCGACCACGAGAACAGCGCCATCAGCATCGACGACGTCAGCGACGTGCTGGTCAGCGGCAATGACATCCATGACATCTTCAACGGCATCGCCACGGGCAGCTTCAGCGACGACCACAACCCGGCCATCGCCCTCGACGTCGACGTCTACGCCAACCGCTTCGCGCGCATCGGTGACGACGCGCTCGAACCCGAGGGGGCGTGCATCAACAACCGCTTCTGGGGAAACGTCATCGACACCACGCACAACGGCATCTCGCTGGCGCCCATCACCTGGGGTCCCGTCTGGGTGCTGCGCAACCGCTTCACTGACTACGAGCAGAGCGGCATCAAGTTCTCCAACGACTCAGACGGCCGGGTCTATCTCTACCACAACACCTGCTACACCGCGCGCCCCGACCACAACGGTCTCAACGTCTCGGGCGCCTTCGAGAACATGGTCTTTCGCAACAACATCGTGCACGGCACGCGCTACGCCTTCGAGATGAGCCGTGAAGCTGGCCCCAATGAGCTGGACTACGACAACTTCTACAGCAGCCGCGGCGCCCCCCTCATCAAGTGGGACAACGTACGCTACGACACCCTGGCAGACTGGTGTGCCGCCACCGGCTTGGAGTGCCACGGCCACAGCCTCGCCCCAGACCTGCTCGAGCCCGCTGGCGGCCGATTCGGGCTGCGCGAGAGCAGCCCGAACCTCGACGCAGGGCTTCATATCTACGGCATCAACGACGCCTTCTTGGGCGCGGCGCCAGACCTTGGCTATGTGGAGCTGGGCGGCAGCGAAGCGAGCCCCTTGCCTTGACGCGCCTTTCCTGAGCGGCGTGGTGAAGCGAGCGTCCCTTCGCAGCGCTACTTCGACAGAGCTTCCAGCCAGAGAACGAGCATCGCAAGCTGTGAACACACCAAGTACCCCTCCAACGTTGCTGACCATGCTCCATGAAGAGTGCTCGATTCAAGCGGGCGTTGCCCACTGTGAGCTCGACCGAGCGAGGCCCGACGAGTCCTGGGAGCTTCGCTGGGGCGAAGTGGAGATTGTCGCCACCAAGCACTCGAAGCTTGGGGAGGAGCCCCTGTTCTGCTATCGGCCCGAGACCGATTCGGCGGGGTTCGCAAACTCAGCGGAGGACTTGCTGCGGCCTTCGGTCGACGAGCCCGGCACAGCAGCCGAGCCGACAGATGGACCGAAAACGGGATACCCAGCGCGCATCCATCTCAGTCGTTTCCTCGTTCGCACCCGTAGCTGGTGGCGCTTGCTGCCTTGGGCACGCAAGCAGCGCTGGCGGGTCGTGGCCGAGCTTCAAGGCGAACGAAGACTCTGCGTCGCCGCCGAGGTCGCTGACGCTGGCGTGCTGTCCGGTATCCCCTATCACGAGCAAAGCAGCAACGCGCTGATTCCCTTCCCTCATCTGTGTGCGCTGCTGTGCACCGCTCGAGCGTTGGGGGCAGAGCTTGCGCCAGGCATCGACGAGGGCGTACCCCAAGCCTTCGATGATTCCCTTGACCTAGGAGAGCGCCTGCGTCGTGTTCTGAAGTGGCGCGTCTGGGTGCTGCTGAGCACCCTCGCTCTGATGGCTGGGCTCTTGTTCGTGACCAGTTTGGTCGCAGTGACGCGCAGCGGACACTGGAGTCTGCTCGTGCCTTTTGCGGCGCTGGTGCTCAACGGCTGGCACGGCATTCAAGGCTTCAGAACTCGACCGGTCGGGCGCATGCTCTTGCGAATGGCAGCCTTCTTGGGGGTGCTGCTCTTCAACGCAGTGCTCTTCACGTATGGCAATGGCGCTGCGGCGCTGTGGATGTGGTGGTACGGACTGCCCGCTCCCGTGCCCGCCGCCGAATGGAGCGAGCACAGCGCCCCCATCATGCGCGTGCAAGGTGTGGCCATCGACCGCCGGCACTCTCACTGGGGCACCCGCGAAGGCGAGACAGATGATGGCGAGAAAGTGACTGACGGCTACGCCGAGGTCGCGCCGATACGCGCATTGGACCCGTCGAAGCAAGCGGAGCCGGGTGCAGCTCCAGAGCTGCTCGAGCCCATCCTGGGCTGGGTGGTCTGCATGAGCTCGTCCGAAGATGACCAGCGCGACTGCGTTCGGCGCTGGGAGCAGCCCTTCGACGCACTGATGCGCCATGATCTGTGGGACAATCTGCTGGAGCAAGTCATCGACGAGACGGGCCTCGACCCAGGTGCTGACCTGCCCCGATACGCCGTCTGCCTCGACCCGAAGGCCGAGCTGAGCGGAGCGCTGAGCGCCGTGTTCGTGTTTCCCGTGGTCTTGGTGGTGCTGCTGTGCATCGGATTCGCCGTGACCTACGACAAGTATTGATCAGGCGCTTCGAGAGACACAAACCGCCTGAGCCAGAGATGCTCGAGTACGTATGCTGGAGCGATGGATAGCGGAGAGTCGTGCAAACCCGTAGGGTTGCGAGCAGGATGCCTCGACCCCGGTG
This sequence comes from Myxococcota bacterium, assembly GCA_034002465.1. Classification (GTDB taxonomy): domain Bacteria; phylum Myxococcota_A; class Bradymonadia; order UBA4248; family JAVFAO01; genus JAVFAO01. The sequence continues at coordinate 12,229 of JAVFAO010000047.1, read as the reverse complement.
CTTCAGACATGCTCCTCAGTGTGTTCCGTTACTGGGCTTGCGTTTTCCCCGTCCTTTGGTAGCTTCGGAGAGGCGCTTGTTTGTCCTATCTCCCAGCGGCTGTGCCAATAGGAGGCAACAGATTCACGCGACTCGCTCACTGTACTGAGTTTGTCTCGTGAGGGCTGGAGACGAACACGGAGGATAGCAGATGTTGGAGCGCGTCATGATTCGCGGTTCGTCTGTGATGGTGCTCGCTGTATGCGTCTTCTTCGTGTGTGCCTGTGGTGGTGCCGGTACAACGAAGCCCGAGCTCGACCTCCAAGTCGAGCTGACGGAGACGGATGGCGACTCCACCTCGTTTGACGTTTCTGATACTGACGGCGACGTGGACGTTCCAGAGAGTGACGTCGAGGCGGATGATGACTCCGTATCAATCGACGGCGCAGAGACTGACGACGAGGCTGTGGATGCAGCCGAGGTGTCCGACCTGAGTCCGCGGGTCGAGGAGGGGGAATGGGCCATTGGTGGCACCTCTCTGCACTACCGCATCGTTGGTGAGGGGCAACCGCTCATCTTGCTTCATGGGGGCCCAGGAGGGAACTGCCAGGGATTCGCGCGCTTGGAGGCTCTTGCCGACAGCTACCGTGTGATCATGTACGACCAGCGGGGCTCTGGGCTGTCTGAGCGACTTGGGCTAAGTGTGACGAATCGGGACACGACCTTGATGAGCGTCGAGCGTCACGTGGAGGATCTCGAAGAGATCCGTCAGATGCTTGGGCTCGAAAAGCTCGTCCTGCTGGGACACTCCTGGGGGGGAACTCTGGCAGCCTTCTACGCCGCGACCTACCCCGAGCACGTGCAGAGGGCGATCATCTATAACGGGGGCCCCATGTGGCCATCCATCCGAGAGCAGAGAGCCGAGGAGCAAGCACGGCGCCAGAGCGCTGAGGTATTGGCCGAGATCGAGGCACTCAACCAGCAGCTCAACGACAACATCATGAGCTGGACGCAAGACGAGCTCGATGTCTGGTTCCTCAGCATGGCGAGACTCTACTTTCCCACCATGCTCTGCGACCCAAGCGCGTTCTCGGAGCAGGAGTCGGGCCCTGGTGGCTTCTGGGCCAACTACATGACCAACGCCTACATCGATACCTTCGAGCCGACCGAGTTCGCCCAGCGCTTTGCTCTGGTGGATGCCCCGTTGCTACTTACGTGGGGCCGCTGCGAGCCTGCGCCGATCGAGCGCCAACTGCTGCTGCGGGATGCTGCGCCGAACGCAAGCCTAGTGATCTTCGAGCACAGCGGCCATCAGGCCATGGACGAGGAGCCAGAGCTGTTTCTCGAAACTGTGAGGGCGTTCTTGGCTGACGAGCCGCTGCCCATCGAGCCCTACACTGGCGACTGAGGCCAACGCTTCGTTGCATTCGTTCGCTCTTGGGCACCGACCTCGCGCCAGCGAGTATTCCTTAGCAATGGCGAGAGGATGCGTGCCCTTCGCTCACTTGCAATTGCCAACGCAGCAGAGCGCTAAGCACCCAAGCCGGCCTTGAGCGCGCTGGATTCAAGTGGTTCTGCCGAGTCCCGTCCCGCGCCTTGGGTGCGTAGAGCTGGGCGGCAGCGAAGCCAGCCCATTGCCTTGACTCGCCTTTGGCGAAGAGCTGAACGGACTTGAACCACGCCAGCAACGATACGAAATCAAAGGGATTCCAAAGGGCCGTGCCCTTTGGCGGGGTGTGGGGCAGAGCCCCACATTCGTAATCTCTTCCCCAAAAACACCATCCACCAGGGCTTCGGGCGAGCTCAAGCGCCGCACCCCATGGACACTGTCCCCGTCAGCTCACCGTTGCTGATGGTGAAGAATCCAGAGTACGAGCCCTCGTAGTAGTGTATCTCCACCATCAGCTCGGCCGCGCCATCGCCGTCCAGATCGCTGACCCCAAGGACGTCAAACAGATCCAACGGAGAGGAGCTGACCACGGCCAAGCTCCCATCGCTCTCACGGACCACCAGACCAGAGAAGTGGTACCCCTCATAGGAGAACTCCCCCGCAGGGACCGCGATGCTGTAGAGCTCCTCGAGCTGGCCGTCACCATCGAGATCCAGCGCCATCGCCTGGCGCAGCTCCAGAACCTTGCTCACAGTCTCCAGCTCAGGGACGACCACCGCACCCCCTGCGCCTTGTTGCTCCGCATTCGTCCGAATCGCCTCCAGGACGAAGGCGTCGAGGGTCTCCCGTGTCGCCGCGCTCTTCGAGAGCAACGTGGGCTGCTTCACCTGAAGGGAGGCATCCGAGGACCACAGCCCGAGAAGCCAGCCATCGAGCTCGACCCGAGCCCCCCAGGTCACGCCGCCATCCGCCCCGCAGAGACTCGCGCTCTTCTTTCCGAGCGTCGCCTTTTCTCCAGTCTCGGTGGACAGGGTCTTCCCCTCGTAATCCATCGACTCGCACGAAACCCACTCCCCATCTTGCAAGCAGCCAACAGGCACCGCGAGAGCAAAGCTCACGTATTCATCGCTCGTCGATTCGTACTGACAGGCTGCAGGATCGACAGCCTCCACACAGTCGGCCGGGAGGTGTGCCGTATCCCTGAGAAAGACCGCTGCGCTCACTGGCGCCGCCGAGTCAGGCGTTGCGCTCTCTGGCACAGCTTGCGCCGGGCTCACCGGCGAGGTCTCGACCGGCGCAGGACTGCCACAGGCCAACAGCATGAGAGACAAGACCAACATCAGCTTCTTCATCGTTTCTTCTTCCTTCTTGTTTGCTCGCTCTCGCGAGCCCCTCGCAGCGCTGCTCATGCGCATCGGATGCGCACGCGACAGACGCTGACTCGTGCCTCGCTTCGCTCTCTCTCTCTCGTATTCGCTCGCTCTCGCGAGCCCCTCGCAGCGCTGCTCATGCGCATCGGATGCGCACGCGACAGACGCTGACTCGTGCCTCGCTTCGCTCTCTCTCTC
>JAVFAO010000047.1:0-9192 GCA_034002465.1 Myxococcota bacterium | reverse complement strand
TCGTGCCTCGCTTCGCTCTCTCTCTCTCGTATTCGCTCGCTCTCGCGAGCCCCTCGCAGCGCTGCTCATGCGCATCGGATGCGCACGCGACAGACGCTGACTCGTGCCTCGCTTCGCTCTCTCTCTCGTATTCGCTCGCTCTCGCGAGCCCCTCGCTCGGCCCACGACCATCTGAGCTCGGCGCGCCCAAGAAGGGCACACCGGCGCGGGAAATTACCAATTGGCTGCGGAAATACAAGCCCAGACACGAAAGACTGGAGCTGGCTTCCGGAACAAGCGCTTGCTTGGGCATGACCAGGGTCAACGGCCCTGGCCTGAACGCCGCCTGAACGTGGCGACAGATGCGAGGCATCCAGTCAGTATCGGCAGTGTTTGGTCGGTGAGAGCAGATGCCGCTGCCTCAGCTCCAGCGATAGTCTTGCCAGAAGCGCTTCACCTCCGACTTAGGCGTGTGGTAGTTCATCTGCCGCCACGCCCCCAGCGCGGCCAGCGCAGCGGCGAGCTCGGGGTGTGCGTCCTGCGACTTCGCCATCGTCTTCCATAGCGACTCCCGAGCGCTGGTGAGTCCAGCTAGCCTCACGGTGCGCCAGATGAGCTCCCGGCTCGGGTACTCGAGCATGAGCGGCAGGAGCCAGCGCTCGACCCAGTCGCCAGCCGTAAAGTTGGACTCGTCGTTCGAGAGGAAGACCCGCTCCCGCCCTTCGATGCGACGCAGCAGGAAGGCCTCGCGCTGGGCGGGCCCCATCTTGGCGCAGGCCCCTTTGAACTGCGTTTCGTTGGCAGTCAGAAAGATGGGCTCTAGCCGTGGATCGAGCGTTTCCTTGGGGCCAACGCGCTCGAGGAAGATCTCGAGCATCGTGTAGTGCACTCGGTGGCTGTCGAAGCGGGACAACAGGAGCTGACGCTCGGCGGCCGCGTCGACGATCGCCTTGGCACGCTGAACATCGACCTTGGCGGCGGCTTTCCACACCCGCTTGGGGGCGAAGCCTTCGTAGTAGGGGAACGTCGTCAGTTCGTCGATGCGCGGCTGTTCGAGGGCGACCTCCAGACGAAACAATGGATCCCATGTCGCGATGAGCGGTGGGACCATCGCCTTCCACTTCGCGTAGGCGACGTCGCTATCGAAATCTTCGTCGTCGTCCTCATCGTCCTCGTTGTCCGTCGAGTTGATGATGTTCTTCCTCCAGAGCTGATCGTAAACCGCTTTGAACCATTGCCAGAGGACCATGCGTTGCCGCTTGCCCTGCCACTCGACCTCGAGCTCTCGGTCGATGGCGCCGGGCGGATCGATGCCGAGCCAAATGCGCCGGGACCAGATGTCATTCGGGATGCCGAAACGACTGAGTGGGGGGCGACAGGTCGAGACGGCTAGGCGACCGTCGCCGAGCGCCTCGACGAAGAAGCGCTGCAGCGGGTCGAGTTCGCTGGGCTCGTGATAGACGACGATGCCAGGTTGCGCTTCGAAGACGAGGGAAGCAGCGGTACTGAGGAGGGCGTCCTTGTCGCTAGCCCGGCGCGCAGCGTCGAGCAGCGCCTCGACGGCCCGGCGTCGCAGGCCGTCACCACCCTTCTCGACGAGCGACAGCACGAGCGGCGAGGGCTCACCGCCGAACCAGGGCATGAGGCCCTCGCCTGGCGCCGGCAAGGAAATGCCCAGTGCGAGCGCGCGCACGAGCTCGTCGGATGGGGCGTCGAGGCCCTCGAGCAACACCAGGCTCAGCGCTGCTGCGGCCTGAAGGAGGGGCTTCTTGACGCTCAACGCCTCGCGCGCCTGCCTGCCGCCCTCGCCCGCGTGGGCCATGGCGAGGAGCCAGGTGGCGGCGACCTCGGCCTTCGGCTCGGCGGCGAAAGCGCTTGCGAGCTTGGCCAGCCCGTCGGGGAGCAGCGCCGCGAGGCAGCCAGCGGCTGCGCGCACCTTCGCGTCGGCGTGGTCGAGGAAGCGCAGAAGCAGGTCGCTCTGCGCCACGAATTCGGCGAGCACGTTGGGCTGCGGTTTGAATGGCGCCTGTTCGAGCCGGGCTGAGGTCCAGGCACTGCGACCACCAGCACAGGCGAGGTCTAGGAGCAGGCGCAGCACCGACGCGACCTCGGGGTTCTCGAGCCGCGGCAGCAGAGCGAGGAGGCCAGCGCTCAGGGGCGTGGCCTCGGAGGGGGAGAAGCCGGCACGCGCGAGCTCGGCGAGCGCGTCGAAGGCGGCTCGGCGCAGCTTCTTGACGCTGCCGCCGAGGGCTTGCAGCGCGCTGGCCATGGTCACGCCGAGGTCCACGTCGAGAACAGGGGTAGTCGCAGCCCGGCACGTCGCGGGCGAAGCGTGTCTGGCCACCATCGGCGTGCAGGCGGTAGGCGGCGTGGAGGGCACTCACTTCGAAGGACGACTGGAAGTAGGTGTGCCCCATCCGCGCTACGTTGGGTCCGGCCGTTGGCTCCCAGGCCATGCTGCAGTCGGGGGCCCCGTCGTAGTTGGGATGCCAGCCGTCGGCGACGAGTTCGGGGGCGTTGAGGAGATTCTCGATGCCCCAACCGTTGCGCGCGAAGTCGAGGTCCATCTTCATGGCGTGGCTCGAGTCGCCACGGCTACTCGTGAAACGCACGGCACCGCCTTCACGGGCGACCCACTCCCACTCGGCCTCCGAGGGCAGCCGGAAGCCAAGGGCTTCGAAGACCTCTGCCTGTGCCCTCTTGCCGCTGGCCTTAATGGCGACGGCAGGGTCGACGCTTCGGCTCGCGAGCAGGAAGGGCTTGACGCGCACGACGTGCACCGGTCGCGTCTGCGCGAAGGCCCCCTTCATCTCCTCCTGATCCTCGCGGTCGAGCATACGGTAGATGGCAAACGCATCATCGATGCCCGTGCCCATCGTGAGGTAGCCGCCCGGAACGAGCACGAGCTCCACGCCCGTAGGGACGTGCACGATCGTGGCGAGTCCGGCCGTGGGACTGCGCAGACTGCCGAGGGTGTAGTCGTTGCCCAGTGTGGCGAGGAGCTGTTGCAGCACCGTGGCGCGGCTGCCGTCGTCTAGCGACTGCCAGCGCGGCAACGACACGAGGGCGTTGCCGAGCGCTGCTGGCCCCTGTGGCACCGGCACGTCGATATCGATGGCCTGAATGACGCTCGCTTTGCTGGCTTTGCGGCCGCCGTGCATCTGCTTGACGAGCTGGTAGTAGGTCTCGCTGGCACTTTCGCTCGAGGCTTGGGCGAACGGGGGTGGTGTGGGCGAAGTCTCAGCGGCTGAAGGCGCTCGATCTGAGGGCGCCGCAGCGCTATCGAGCAGGGCCACGTCGGCGTCCGTGAGCAGGCGAGGTGTCTGTAGCGACATGGCGAGGGCACCAGGCTTGGCGCTGACACCTTTGCCCGTGTTGAAGCGCAGGGCAGGAACGAGGGCGCTCACGTCACGCACCGGCGCCGCATTGGGCTGCGCCACCCACTGTTCGCCGTCGAAGGTGGGGTTCACGAGCACGGCGACGAGCCAGAGCTGTTCGTCGGGTGGCCGCACGGTGACCAAGTAGAGCAAGCCACCGCCCGTCAGCGCCTCGAAGGTCTTGTGGCGGCTGAGGTAATGGTCGAGCGGGACGACCATGCCGGGGCAGATGGGCCCCTGGGTTTTCTCGAGCTGAGCGAAGGCGGATTTGGCAATGATGGCGAAAACAGAGGGCATGCGAACTCCTGAAGGCAATTGCGAGCTCACCGGGATTGTCTCGCTCTTCGAGACGCTCGCGCTTGACAGTTGCGAGGTCGTACTGAGCGTTGACTTGAGACGTCAACTGAGCGTTCTCATCACGAGAGCTCGCCAAGCGACACTAAACTACTGAGATTTCAAAGAGTTAGCCGTTGGTGAGGCGAGCAGCGCCCCACAACGAAGAATCAAAGGGCTGTTCGAGTCGCTGGAAGAGCGCGAGCCAGGTCGAAGTGCTCCAGACTGAAGGTGCACACCTGCATCGCCTTGGCTTAACTCATTTGTGCAGGGCTCAGTAGTTGGGGCCAGCAGGTAGCTTCCCCAGTCTGCAGCGAATGCCGCACGCTGTCCAGCGACGCGGCGAGGCCGCTTGCTTCAACGACCTGTTCAGAGCGATGGCCGAGCTGGCTGGCGACGCTCGTGTGGAGGTCGAGCGCCGGGTTACCGCAGCCGCTGGTCTGTCCCCTGCGAGGCCCGCCATCACTCCCCCCATCCGGGCGGCCGGCTGCTGCCGGTGACCAAGGCCAGTGCCCTCGCCGCTGGCTTCCTCCTCTTCGGCTGTGTCATCGCGGTCGCACTGGCCACCAACGCCATCGAACTCCACTGGCGCGCTCTACCAGTCAGCAAACTCCTCCCCTACCTCTTACTCCTCCTCACCACCACAATCGTCAACGCCGCCTGGGAAGAACTCAGCTTCCGAGGCTGGGCCTTCAGCGCTTGCGTCCACCGCTTCGGACCACACCCCGTTGCGCTCTCCCTCGGACTCATCTTTGGACTCGCTCACCTCCTCAACGAGAATCCCAGCATCCTCGCCATTCTCTCCACCAGTATCGCTGGCTGGCTCCTCTCCTACCTCATGCTCAGCTCCCGACACATCACCGTCCCACTTGCCCTCCACATCAGTTGGAACCTGTGCCAGTCACTCCTCTGCTCCAAACACCTCTGGGACGTCTCCTACCATGGACCCGACTGGCTCTCCGGGCAGCCCTACGGTCCCGAAGCCGGACTCCCCGCTATCGTCATCACCACCTCCGCTCTCTTGGTGGTGCTCTGGCTCCACCGAAAGCAACAAGCCAACAACAACGCCACGAGCTGAGGCCCACCGTCTCCGTCTTTGGTCTCCCCGAAGACGAACCGCTCACCGGCCCCGTTCTGGTGCGTTTGGCCGAGCTCATTGGCAGCACTGAGCTAGCAGCTCGACCTCTTTCATCTGCGTGACGATTCGACGAGCAGGCACTCACTCCTTGCACGCACTCCCAGATTGCGAGTGAAGTCCGGGCGACGCCCAAGGGCGAAGTGCCTCAGCCACTACCCCTCAGATGCAGCCCCATCAGCACGCAGGCTCTTGACAGCACACAGCTTCTCGCCTTTGCTCTCGCATGCCAAAGGAGGTCCCATGCGCCCCTCGACACTCATGCTCTCCACCCTCATCGTGCTCGTCAGCCAACCCGTCTGGGGACAAGAGCCTTCGAGCGAAGCCTCCATGGCAGAGTGCGAAGCCGGCGACGCCCAGGCTTGCTACCAGCTCGCCGGGACTGCCTACGCCGAAAGAGAGGACCCCGACAGGCTCGCCCTCGCCCTGAGACTCTACGAGCAGGCCTGCGACGCCGAGACCTGCCCCGAAGCCTGCTTGGCGCTCGGCCTTCTCTACAGGAAGTCGAAGTCGGGAGTCGAAGTAGATCTCGAGCGGGCTTTTGGCTACTTCCAGAAGGCCTGCGAGGCCAAGCTCGCTTCCGCCTGCACGTGGCTCGGAGACTGCTACTCCTGGGGCGAGGGCGTCAAGAAAGACCGAGAGAAAGCCCACCCTCACTATCGTCTCGCCTGCGAGGCACAGGATTGGTACGCGTGCACCCAGCTGGCGCACCAATACGAATCCGGCTATGGAGCCAAGCTCGACATCTCCAAGGCTGCCGAGCTCTTCCGTCCCGCCTGTTTGCAAGGCAATCAGGCACGCGCTTGCCATCACTTGGGGCTGCTGCTGCGCAAAGGCTGGCGTATCAGCCAAGACCTCCCCGGAGCAGCCAAGGCTTTTCGCCAAGCCTGCGACAGCGACTACGGCATGGCCTGCCAAGAGCTGGGGACCATGCTCCTCGCTGGTGAGGGCCTGAGCCAAGACACCAGCGGCGCCATCGAGCTCCTCGAGAAAGCCTGCGAACTGAAACAATACCAAGCCTGCCTGCAGGCAGGCCTGGCCTGGGAGGAGCTGGACGCTGCAACAGAGGCGGCGCAACTCTTTCAGAAAGGCTGCGATGGAAGCAGTGACGAAGCGTGCGCTCGGCTGGCTGAGCTGCACCTTCAAGGTCGCGGTGTGGAACAGGACCCCGCACAGGCTGCCGAGCTCTTCGCCAAAGCCTGTGAAGGTCGGAATTCAGAGGCCTGCCTCAGGCTCGCCGAGCTCTATGAGACGGGCACGGGCCTGGAACAAGACTCGAAGGCAGCCACCGCGCTCTGTATACGAGCCTGCGAGGACTACGCTTCTCCCGCCGCTTGTGTCGAGCTGGGCAAGCGCAAGGAAGCGGGCCTCGGCATCAAGGCCGACCTCGCCGCAGCGATCGAGCACTACGAGTACTGCTGTGGGGCGTGGCAGTTCGACCAGGGATGCTACCAGATGGCCTTGCACTACCAGAGCGGCAAAGGCGTGAAGAAAAACCAGAGTAAGGCAGCCTCGTACTTTGATTCGGCCTGCTCCCCCAGGCTCCCGGAAGCTTGCTATCAAGTGGGCCGCTACCACGAGGAAGGTATCAACGACCAGAAAGACCCCGTCCAAGCGGCCGAGTACTATCGCATCGCTTGCGACGCTGGGCACTCGGCAGCTTGCGAAGCCCTCGAGCCGAAGAGTGATTGAGGCAAACGAAAGTGAGCGAAGGGCACGCATCCTCCCGACAATCCGAAGGATTTGCTGCTGTCGCGAGGTCGTTGCCCGAGAGCGAACGAATGCAAGAGGACGCGGCGAAAGGCTCAAGGAAAAGGCACCCGAAGCACGAAATCGTCGGCGTCTCGGTCTAGGATACCGTCCTGCACGAGCGACGCGAGCAGCGCCGCCACCGAGTCGGCAGTGCTGCCATCCTTGTCCACGAAGTCCAGGTAGCTGGCGAGGGTTGCGAGCTCCTGGCGAGTGGGCCAGGCACCCCGCGTGCGCCGCCCTGCGTCGGTGAGGCAGGACAGCAGCAGGTCTCGCGGCCAGGGGAAGGCGGCACCGTCAAAGCGCTCGCGGGCTCGCTTCAGCGCAACACGAGACAGCCCGAGCCGCGCGCACACCTCGGCCTGGGTCACGCCAGGGATGCGGTAGAGCCTCGCGGCGCGCTGCAAGAGCTCATCGCTGGGTGGAGGGTAGCGAACGCTCATAGTCCTCACTCCTACATCCGTTGACTGCAGAGCTGAGCCTGAGGAAGGCTCAGAGCTGATCGACGAAATCGTTGAGCACCGTGTAGGTCTGACCGCCAGCGGTCTCGTAGGGATACGACATCAAGCCCCAACTGAAGCGGTGCTGTGGATCGGAAAATTCGGCAGGGATGCTCGCCACACTGCCGCCCAGGTGCCCTCTCCTCACAGCGCGCCCTCCAGGTCACCTCCACCGCTCCCCCTTCCAAAAGAAGTCACAAAGCTCCCAAGCCGAGCGAATGACCATTCTTCTGTCATCCCCTACAACCAGTGCTCCATCAAACCGCCTCGACCAGCACAGCAAACTCGGTGCTCGCCTCATCGTACGGGTCGCCTGCGACGTTCCCCAGCAACTCCGCCACGCGAAGCCCCGCAGCGTCCAGCTCCCGCGCCAAGCTCTGCGGTGAGAAGCTCTGCAGCCAATTGTACACCTCGTAGCGCCGCTCAGCCTCGATGATCGTATACTTGTCCAGCACCACCGCCTGCTCGTCATACTTGAAGCAGTGACAAAAACCGAAATACGGCTCCGAAGACCAGAAGCCGTCCAGCAGCTTCGGTGCAAAGCTCACGCTCTCGACGCGAGCTTCATACGCCGCCATCGAATAGACGTCGAAGAGCAGCACTCCACCAGGTCGCAGCAGCGAGCGAAAGGTGGCCAGTAGCTTGGCGCGCTGCTCAGGTCCCAAGGCACAGAAATCACACATGATCATCATGACGAGGTCGAAACGCTGCGCGCTCTCGAACTCCAAATAGTTCGCGCACACGTAGTCAGTCGACGCATCGTTCTCTCGCGCAAACTCCAACGACCGAGACGAGAAGTCGACCCCCGTGACCTGTGCGCCACTCGCTGCGAGACGACGAGCATACAGCCCCGGACCACAGCCAAAATCGATGACCGACTTCCCTGGCCCCAGCTCGAAACGCCGACACATCCACGCCGCCGAACGCTCGATGAACGCTGTGCGCCGAGAGGCGAGGTCGAGCTCGCCATTGAGGTGATACGAGAGCATCTGGGAGGCGCGATGCGGCTCGGTCCAGAGCACCGGTGCCGTGTAGAACTCGAATGGCGCTGGCCGACGGCCGATATTCTGCAACTCTGCAAACAGGTCCAACCCTTCAATCCCTCCTGACTACGACTTCTTGTTGATTGGGCACTTCTTGTCGATTCGGCACTTGGCCTGTGTTCCGAACGTGGTGCGCGACTACAAATGAGATACGCCCGGGCAAGGAAGGTGACTGCGCCCCATCATTCGACACCACTCAGTAACACTCCTCCTCGCCGGTCGACTCTCGCGAATCCTCCGCCAAGGTCCAAACCACGCCATCTGCGGCCGAAAAGACCCACGACCAACTCAGGCTCGTCGTCTCCTCATCGTAGAAATCGACCTCGGGGTCCTCGGTCTCGAGGCTTTCTTCAACATAGTTCCAGCCCGCCTCATGCGTGCTTCCGCTGCTCTCGGAGTAGCTGAGCTCACCGGTGGGCAGCGCGAAGTGTGCCTCGATGGACTCGTCCATGGTTCTCCAGGAGCCGCCACCGCCATCCGCAGCTGCTTCGTAACGTTCCCTGATCCACAGCTCGATGAGCTCGTCAGTGTCGAGCTCTACCCGAACCCATCGGTCGTATTCCAGTGTATTCGAATTCGGCATCATGCACTCGACCCCGCCAGCGCTCAACGAGCGCCAGATAGTGAGATGCACATAGAACGCCGCAGGTCCCTGCGGCAACCCGGACAAGAGCGGCGCCAGCGTCGCACTACCATCGAAGAACTCGACGCTGCTCTGGTAGTAAGTGCCACACAGCTCGGGCGTCACCGTCTCGGCATCCATCACATCCGGCAGCAGGACCAGGGGCTCGAAGCTGCCTTTGCGCTCCAGCTCAACACCACTTGGCCCAAGTCGGAAGCGCAGAACTCGGCCCGCCAGCTCTGCCGTTCCTTCGACGAGCTCTGCCGACGGCGCAGTGGCCAGCACCTCCTCCTCCGATGGCAGCTCCTCCTCGTAGTCCACAACCTCCGGAGTCCACTCGTAACTGGCTTCTAGTCGCAACAACGGTTCGCCATCCAACACCATAGCACCTGCCGACCACAGCGCTATGGCGCTGACACAGCCAACCTCCGACAGATACTGCCAGACGAGATCG
>JAVFAO010000046.1:3460-26839 GCA_034002465.1 Myxococcota bacterium | reverse complement strand
TGGATAGTCCAGATTCCTTCTGGATAGTCCAGATTCCTTCTGGATAGTCCAGATTCCTTTCACTGCGGACTTGGCAAGGAGTGGGAGCAGACTATGAAAAGGTATGGCGCAGAACTTCTTGGAACTTTCTGGTTGGTTTTGGGTGGTTGTGGCAGCGCTGTTCTGGCGGCCGGCTATCCCGAACTGGGCATTGGCTTTGTTGGCGTTTCCCTGGCCTTCGGCCTCACAGTGCTCACGATGGCCTACGCCATCGGTCACATTTCCGGCTGCCACTTGAACCCAGCGGTTTCGATTGGCTTGTATGTCGGCGGTCGCTTCCCGGCGAAAGAGCTCGTTCCGTACATCGTTGCCCAGGTTTTGGGTGCAATCGCAGCGGGCGGGGTCTTGTACCTCATTGCAAGTGGAAAGACCGGATTCGTCCCTGGAGATTTTGCGTCCAACGGCTACGCCGACCACTCACCGGGCGAATACTCTCTGCTCGCAGTGTTCGTATGCGAAATCGTCATGACGATGATGTTTCTGCTCATCATCCTCGGCGCAACGGATAAGCGTGCGCCATCTGGGTTTGCGCCGCTCGCCATTGGCTTGGGTCTGACCCTGATTCACTTGGTCAGCATCCCAGTGACCAACACCTCGGTCAACCCGGCCCGAAGCACTGGTGTCGCTTTCTTCGCAGACGGTTGGGCGCTTGCTCAGCTTTGGGTTTTCTGGGTAGCACCCATCATTGGTGGAGCACTGGGAGCCGTCGTTTATCGATTCGTCATCGGTCAATCGGATTCTTCAGAAGAATCCGCATCCTAGAGTTGTCTTCGTGGCGCTGCCCCTCACCACAGAAGCATGATTCACGACTACCGACACTCTGGTCTCGGTCGCCACCGCCCTGTGTACTGAGCTGAGGGCCAGACCGTTCAGTGCCGCTCCAGCGCGCCGATGCTCGGGGGGACGGCATAGCATGCTCCGGAGAGGTCGCCCAGCAAACCGTCCCAGACAGCCCCTGCTTGCACCGCGGGGCTGCCAGCCCCAAGCCCAAAACTCTCGCTCAGCATTGGGTCCCGTCCGATGATGCCACCGCTTTCAGACACCGGCAGGGAAGGGGCTGATGAAGAGGGATTGTCTCGGGCGTACCAGAGATTCGTGACGAAGCGGAAGGACTCGGCGTCGACGTTGGGGCCAATGTTGACGTAGGTGCTGAGCTCTGAGCGATTGAACACGATGAGATTGTTTTGCACCAGGTTGTCGCCGCAGGGCAAAAAGCTGTACTCGTTGGTGCTGGTGGTTTCCTGAAGAATACGGAAGATCCAGTTTTCTGGGTCGATGATGGTGTTGTTGACGACAGCACAGTCGACGCAACCCACGAAAGCCAGCGAGGCGTTGGCTCCCTCGATCACGTTCGCTACCACGCGGATGTTTCGGGCCTCGAAGTTGGGCTCGCTGGTCGACAATGGCGGCCGGAAGAACTCGAAGCCGGTCGACCCGCCCATGTTGACGGTGCGCTCGCCTGCATCGGACATATGATTCCAGCGGATCTCAAGGTCTTCGCTACCTCCCTTACACTGGATGGCATTGCCCGAGAGCGCTTGGAAACGGTTGCGGGCGAGCAGACCGCGATGGCAACCCACATGGTCGACGCCACTGCCAGAGCCGCCGCCACCGCAGGACGAGAACTCGCTGTCGAGAACAAAGAAGTCGTTCAGGCCCGAGAGCTTGAGGCAGTCCTGGTTGCCCCCGTCGCCCACATCGTGCAAGCTCAGATTGCGGAAGATGACATAGCGCGCAGCCTCGGGGTCGTCGTAGTCCCCGCCATCATCACAGTTGATGCCATTGGCGCTCTGCCCACTCAGCTCGAGGTCATGGACGATGAGCCAACGCGGCCTGACCAAATGCAGAGCCTGGCTGCCCCCCTGAAGCAGAGGACGAGCCTGCCCTGGCAAAGCACCGAGCCAGATGGGGGCATCGGCGCTGCCGCGGAGCTCTGAAAGGTAGCTTCCACCAGGATAGGTGCCGGGATGGATGCGGATGGCAGTGCCGGGCGTGGCCAGCGCTGCTGCGCGCTGGATGCTGGCGAAGGGGGCCTGTAGACTCCCATCCCCTGTGTCATCGTTGCCATCGGGAGCGACGTGCAGCTCACGCGTGGGGCTACGTCCATCCTCGAAGGTGGGGATGCGAGCGCATTCCGGCTCGATGATGGTGTCGAGCTCTGTGTCGCTGCTGCTGTCCGTTTCTGATGCGGTATCAGTCTCGAGCTCGCCATCGCTCTCGAGCTCCGCCTCGACATCCGAATCGAGCTCGGCAACTGCATCGAGCTCGGTATCCTCGTGGGACTCGGCATCGGCACTGTCCGCATCAGCGTCGCTCTGTCCGCTTTTGTCGTCATCGCAGGCCCAAGTCGCCAGGCAGAGCGCCAAGAGCATCAGCAATCGACAGCCAGCGAAGGGTGCTCCATCCTCGCGAGTCATCCAGCGAGGTCGGTACCCGAAAGCGAGCGAATGCAATGGGGGGCTCATCTCGTTTCTCCTCGAAGCTGCAGGTGAGCGGGGGAATCGCTGAGCTTGTAGCATTGCACCAAGCAAACAACCAGACATCTGGCGGACAGAACGGGGAGACCGAGAGGGCGGTCTCCACAGTCGAAGCGGTTTGACAAATCGGCCGCAGCGGGTAGGCTGGCCAGGCGCGCGCGGTTTGCGCAATGCTCTCTTCTGTTATTGAGATGCCATGCTCGCAACGATGCCCCAGAGCTCCCCAAAAGCTGTTCTGCTGGCCCATGACTCACCCACCGTCGTTCGCCTCCTTGGTACCCTTTGTACCAGCCTCGGTGCCGAGCTGAGCTTGGCCAGCAGCCACCAGGAATACCTCGAGCTGGTTCATCAGAAACAGTGGAATCTCGCTATCTTGGGCTC
The DNA here is from genome assembly GCA_034002465.1 of Myxococcota bacterium. GTDB lineage: Bacteria > Myxococcota_A > Bradymonadia > UBA4248 > JAVFAO01 > JAVFAO01. Next base: position 23,942 of record JAVFAO010000046.1, on the reverse strand, counting down.
ATCGTTCGACGGCGTCCCCTTCGACTCCCTCTGCGAGAGCTTCCGCGAACACTGGAGCGCCTCCGCCGTCCCTATCATCGTCGTCTCCGCCGACGAAAAGGACAGCGCCCGCGCCTACGAGGCAGGCACCGACTTCTTCCTCACCCTGCCCATCGATCCAGTCTGGACCCCGAAGATCCTCGAGCGCTTCCTCTTCGACCGCCGCTGCATCGTCGCCGCCGACGACTCTGCCACCATCCGGCTGCAGCTCTCCAATGTCCTCAAGCAAGAGGGTTACTGGGTCATCACCAGCAAAGACGGTGAGGAAGCCTGGACGCACATCCGCCGCTTCGTGCCCGATGTGGTCCTGCTCGATGTGCAGATGCCCAAGCTTGACGGCTATCAGCTCTGCGAGCGTATTCGAGAGCACCCCATTACACGTCACACGCCGGTGGTCTTCATCACCAGTCAGGACTCCCCTGCCGACCTCGAGCGCAGCTTCAATGTCGGAGCCAACGAATTCCTCGCCAAACCTGTAGACGACGAAGATCTGCGACAGATGCTCAAGCGCATCTTCCGAGGCATGCGTCTACGCGGTCGCGACCGTATTCTCGTCATTGACGACAGCCCCACTGTACTCGGCATGCTGCGCTACGGCCTCGGACAACACGGTTTCCAGGTCATCTCCGCCCGCAACGGCGAGGAAGGACTGCGAAAAGCCCTGCGCTTCAAACCCACCGTCATCATCTCCGATTGGCAGATGCCACAGATGACCGGCACCGAGCTCTGCCGGCACCTGCGCCAGGAAGAAGAAACCCGCGACGCCGCCATCATCCTCGTCTCCTCCCGCAGCACCCGCGCCGACGCCATCAAGGCCCTGCGCGAAGGTGCCGACGAATACATCGTCAAGCCCTTCAACTTCGAACGACTCGTCGCCACTGTCGAACGACTCGTCGCCGAGCGCGTCCTCAAACGCGAGCGTGAGCTTCTGCGCACCTACCTCTCCGCCACGGTCCGACAGCTCGCCGAGCGGCTCGCCCCAGGCTCCAGTGATCTCAACGAGCTGCGCGCCGATGAGCGCGTGCTCACGGTCATGTTCGTCGACATCGTCGGCTTCACCAAGCTCTGCGAGCACCGCTCCCCACGTGATGTCGTCAACTTCCTCAACCGCTACTGGGACGAGCTCGCCGCTCTCATCGAGAAACACGCCGGCGTCATCGACAAATTCATCGGAGACGCAGTGCTCGCCCTCTTTGGCTTCAACGACACCGCCGACGGTGCCAAAAACGCCGTCGAATGCGCCCGTGAGCTGGTCGCCGGAAGCCAGCGCTTCGTCCATGGCTTCGACGATGCGCCCCTCGAGATCCGCGTCGGCATCAACACTGGACAACTCATCTACGGCGACCTCGGTGCCGCCAAGGTCAGACGAGAATTCACCGTCATCGGCGACGCGGTCAACGTCGCCCAGCGACTCGAAGCCCTTGCACCCCCATCGTCGGTGCTGATCTCGGAAGCCACCGCGTCATTGCTCGACCCCATGCCCGCCTGGAGCAGCTCGGTGATGGCCAGCCTCAAAGGTCGAACCACACCCGTGCGCTGCTATGTGCTGCAAGCAGAGTCTGAAACATAGCCTTCGTTCGCTCTCGGGCACCGAGCTCACGCCAGCTACGAATCCTTCGGATTGGCGCGGGGATACGTGCCCTTCGCTCACTGTTGATTGCATTCGAAGCCCGCGACAGCGTCTCGCGCCCACCCAAGACTGAGCCTTTTCGAACCACCTCTCCTCGAATCTGTTGGACATCATGCCTTCGGACCTCGAGCTGCGTGAGCAGGCGCTGTCTCTCGAAGCGCTTTGCACCAAGCCAAGCTCCAGCAGCGACGACACACAGCGACGACAACTGGGCGAAGCAAGTCTCTGCCTCAGCAACGCCCTCTGTGCACGAGGCCGAGAAAACTGCGCCTGGAAGGTCGCAGACTGGCTCGCCGTGCACGACGCGCGAGATGCCGCCGAGACGGTCTACGCCGCGCTCGGAGCGCTGCCTCACGCGCAACGAGGCCGAGCTTTCGCTGCGCTTCCCCAGCAGGATTGCGCCGATTCTGGAGAGAGCGTCTCCAGAATACCATTACAATCGCAGCGACACGCAATCCGTCGGCCCAGACCTGCCCCTGACGCTCACGCCTACCTCTTGCCTGAAGCGCGAGGGTGGGCGGTGTGGACGCCTGGAGCCTCGAGCGGACAAGTTCTGAGCAACACTGACACCCACGCGCCGGCACACTGGCTCGACGCAGAGACCATTCTCTTCGCGCGTGACACCGGTCTTCACGCCCACTCGCTGCATAGCGGTGAGCAGCGGCATCTGTGGACGGTTCCCAGGTCTATCGTCGGGCTCTTGCCCAGACGGGGCTGTGTGCTCATCGCGGTGCAAAGCCAAGGAGGCTACGGTCCCGACCTCTTTGTCCTCGATACCCCAGTCGGCACCGTCCGCCGCTCGAGCAACCTCAGCCTGCAACTCGAAGGAGACGCGCTCGCCTGGAGCAAGGGCGTGGTCTGCATGGGTGCTGGGATACAAAGCGCGGAGCTGCGATTGTTGCAACCCGAGGATGGCAGCTGGCGGACCTCGACGGTCCACCAGGCACGGGTGAAGCTGCTGGCGCCTGGACGAGTCGGCAGATTCGCCTTCGTCTCAGGTGATAGCAGCGGCTCGCTGCTCTTCTGGGGGCGAGAGCGCTTCACGCCCGTCGCGCAGCTCCGACAGGCGTGGCCGCAGGCGTGGCGCGAGCTGGGCTGGATCGACGGAATCTACGACGCTCAGCGCAAGGCGCTGCATTGTTTTGCCGCTGCTCAGCAATGGCTCTTCGTGGTGGGAGAGCAGGCCAGAGTCTTGAATACCGAGGCCTTGAGAGCTCCTCCTCTGGGCTTCTGTGATGCCAGCAAACCAATCCCCCTGGCCGCCGCCGACGGCTGGATCTGGTGGAATACACGCACAGGCAGTATGCCTATTCGTTGGCAAGGCCTTGCACCACGAGAGGGCGCACCAGACGGTCGACATCGGGCGGCACCGTCGACATCCCTGCTGGAGATAGTGCTTTGCGCCGACTTGCGCTGAGCTGAACAAGCGCATAGCTTGCGTTCTCGAACGTTTGGAAGCCATCGACAATGAGCGAAGGGCCTTCCACCCCGACGCATCCTCGATGGATGTGCCGTACGAAAAAAGTCAAGCGTCTAGGCCAGTGTACGGAGGTGTTTGTGGCGAACTTTCGATGTGAAGGGCGCATCGCGTTGAGCGCCGAGCAGGTGTATTCCCTGATGGTCTCCCCGGATATGCAGGAGCGCGTGGCCAAGCAGTTCAAGGCGATAAGCGCGAAGGCCAAAGTAGAAGAGCGGCCGAAGGGACCGCTGCTGACGCTCGAGGTAGAGGAGCCAGCTCGCAAAGGCTCGGGCACCGAAAAATCGACGATGCGCTTCGATTGGGATCGCGCCGCACGGGCGTGCACCTGGACCCGCGAAGACCATCAGCACCGCGACCGCGTCAAGGTGCGAGGGAGCCTGCGCCTGCAGGCTGAGAAGGAGACGGTGTCGCGCATCATCGAGGAAGGTGAGATTGAGATCTCGATTCCGCTCATCGGACGTGTCCTCGCACCCAAGATCGCTGCCTCCATCGAGCGCAAACGCCCCGCGGTCTACGCTTTTTGGGAGAGCCTGGGCAAAGCCTGAGGTGGGCCCCCATCATGTCAGCTCGAATCAATGTCATTTCAAGGACTTAGAATGGACAGCGTATCCTTTCTCGAAGCGTTGACGCGCACGCTGGATGACGGCCGACTCAGCCGCGCCGAACGCAAGGCGCTGCTGGCGCTGCTCTCCGACGATGGACAGCGCGATGAACAATCGCTGGTCGCCTTGCGTGTTCGAGCATTCCAGCTTGCGCGTGCCAAGCTCTACGACCCTCGCGACACCCAGCTGCTGAACTGGCTCGAGGACGTCATCGCGCTCAGCCTTGCCCCTCACACTCAGGCCAGTCAGTTCGAAGCCTACTTCAGTCCGGGGAACGAATGCCGCGACCGCATCGTGGGGCTCATCAACGGCGCGCGTCGGGCGATCGACGTGGCCGTGTTCACGATCAGCGATGACGCCATCGCCCGCGCGCTGCTCGACGCACAGCAACGCAAGGTCAAGCTTCGCATCGTCAGCGACGATGAGAAGAGCCAAGACCTGGGCAGTGACATCGCGCAATTCGAGCGCGCCGGAATCGCCGTTCGCACCGACCGAAGCGCTGGGCACATGCACCACAAGTTCGCCATCTTTGACGAAACGCAGGTGTTGACGGGCAGCTACAACTGGACCCGCAGCGCAGCCACGCAAAACGAAGAGAACATCGTCGTCAGCGACGATCCCGAGCTCCGTGAGGCTTTCCAAGCAGAGTTCGAGACGCTCTGGCGAGACTGTGAATGAGCGTCTGTTGAGCGCATGCCATGACGGCCTTGGGCGCAGCCCCGAGCCTCGGCTTCGCATCCGAGCCGGAGCTCAGCGTTCGACCCAACGGATGGCGTCGTGGGGACAGGCGAGGACGCACTGGCCGCAGCCGTCGCAGTGCTCGGGCAGGATGCGTACGCGCTCCACATCGCAGACGATGGGCATGCTCGAACAGTACTTCACGCATTTGGCGCAGGAGTAATTCACAGGCTCGACGATGGCCCCCTGTGGGCAGACCTTGACGCAAGCGCGGCAGTGGGTGCAGGCGCTGGCGTCGATGCGAGCGACGCGACGGTGGGCAGGGATCGAGCTGCCCGAGTGGTGATGCGATTCCACAGTTGAGCTCCTGACTGGTGGGCCATCGTGGCGATTGGGCGCTGGGCTCGCCGCTCCACACCCCAAGGAATACGACGGAGCTACGAGCTCGGTTCGCCCGTTGGGGCCCATTTCCTTGCCTCTTCGAGCTTTTCTTCGAGCACCTTGGTCGATGGTGCGCCCTCGACCTTCAGCTTCTGGCGTTCTCCATTCTCTTGCCGCCATTCGATGACATAGGTCGGCGTACCGTTGATCTCGAGCTCCATGCCTGCGGAGATGTCGTTTTGAAGGTCTTGCCGCTGGTAGCCGTGAGACATGCACTGGGCAAGGGCTTGGGGGTCGAGCTCGAGTTGGGCGCTGATGGCGTCAAGGGAGAGCTCATGACCACGGGTGTGTTCGAGTTGGGTGAAGAGGGCGTCATTGGCAGGCCAAAAGGCAGCTTGCTCACCGGCGCAGGCGGCAAAGAGTGAGAATTCGCAGGCGCGACCGTGGAAGGGGCGCTTCAAGCTCGGGTTGCAAGCCTGATCGAGTGGGAAATGGCGGTGCACGAGGCGTGCCTCGTCTGGATGCTTCATCAGAAACTCGCGCATCGCCCGGTGCGCCTTGCGACAGAAAGGACACTCGTAGTCAGTGTATTCGATGATGGTGAGAAGCGGCTGGGGCGCTCCGGTCCAATGATCTCCCTCCTCGCCCACTCCACTGTGTTTGCTCTCGAGTGAGCTCAGCTCGGCTTGGATCCAGTAGCGAGGGTATTGATCGATGAGCAAGACCGCCCCGATGGTGGTGGGCACAAGTAGGAGCAGCGCGATTTCCAGACGAGCAGAGGCGACCCCGAGGTCCTTCATCAAGGCCTTCCAAGGCAGCAGTCGAGAACGATACGACACTACTCCTACGAGCGCGAAGAGCCCGAAATTGACCAGATAGAGCCCGTTACAGAAGAGACAAATCGACTTGATCTGGGTGATCGCGATGGTCGCGAGGCCCACCGAAACCACCACTGACGCCGCAGAGAAAGCCGACAGTAGGCCGAGCGGCCAGTGGCCATGAGGACGACGCTGCCGCAGTCCGCTCAGCAACAGGGCGAGACAGAAGGAGTAGCCGAAGAGCCCCCAAACCGAGACGGGAACGCCAAGAAACACAGAATACGGAGAAGCTGCGACAGTCTCACAGTTGAGCTCCTCACTAACCGCACAAACCGCTTGATAGCTGGCGTCAGTGTGTGTTTTGTAGTGAATCAACGTGAGCTCTGCAGCGAAGCCGAGGCCTAGGAGCACCAATACAATCATCGCATAGAACAGAATACGATCTCGACGCGCAGGGGGTGCCGCCGAGTGCTCACTCTCTCTGTGTTCTCCCTCACTCATCGTATTACTCCCATTCTTATGCATTCGTTCGCTCTCGGGCACCGACCTCTCGACAGCAGCAAATCCTTCGGATTGTCGAGAGGATGCGTGCCCTTCGCTCACTTTCGATTGCATTCGTTCGCTCTCGGGCACCGACATTTCGACAGCGGCACTCCCTTCGGAATGTCGAGAGGATGCTTGCCCTTCGCTCACTTTGGATTGCAACGGACTAGCCCATCCGCCACGTGTTTGCTGCATCTCCTCGTTGCTGTTTGCTGCTGACAACTCCGGCTTCGTCGCACGAAGCGATGCAGGACGCTTCATACACCGCCGCGCCGTCGAACGCGACGATGCCGACCACAACCCGGCAACGACATCGCCGGGTTGGGTAGCTCTCCGGCGAGGAAAGCGGCCAACACCTTCTCTCGATCTCCCATGACAAACGCAAGAACCTCAATACCATGGCCGTTGAGCGCACGTTGAAGCTGAGCCGAAATGGCACCGCACACCAAGACGTCGATGCGTTCCCGCAGCACCGCCTCCATCGTCTGACCAGGCTCCAGTTCCAGGTCCCGCATGTAGCTGTCCACGACTTGCTCGCCGCGAATGGTGCACAACCAGAGCTTGCCACACACGTCGAAGAGGGGAGATACCCGGTCCTGCCATACCGTCATCGCGAGCTTCATGCTGCCTCGAAGCAGAGAGGTCTTGTTTGCAATCGAAAGTGAGCGAAGGGCACGCATCCTCTCGACAATCCGAAGGATTTGCTGCTGTCGAGAGGTCGGTGCCCGAGAGCGAACGAATGCAAAGAAGCTGGCGAGGTGAAGGACAGCGCCCCAAGGAACGAACGCTCGCGAGCCAATGGCTGCGGAAGCCACTCCGCGACGCCCACAAAGACCTCGCCAGCGCCGGAGCAAACAAAATCCGGACCACCCAGCGTCTACCGCCCAAACTCGAGGGACAGCCATGATTTCCGGCACATCAAGAGCGCATGCGGCGCGGCTCGTGACGTGATAGAGACGCGCTCTTGCGACGCTAACGCGCGCGAGTGTCGCACTCTTGGAACACACCTTCCTCAATGCTGCATGGTGCATCGACGACCCGGGCGAGCTCTGCGACTGCGGTTGAACGTCGACGAGGCCTGCACTCTCGCTGGCAGCAGCACCTGCTGCCTCGCAAATCTCTCTCATCGCCACCCCTGCCGTCGTGTATGATGCCGCCGTGAACCGAGGGACTTCCCTCTCGCCTGGACCCAAACACCGATGAACGAAGACAGCAACAAGCACATCACACGCCTCATCCCGCAATTGCAGGAGCGCGCGCGCGAGCTGCGCTGCCTGTATCAAATCGAGGAAGCGCTCTGCAAAGATTGCGGCATTGAAGACGGTCTTCGCGAGGTCATCGAAATCATCCCATCCGGCTGGTCTTTTCCTGATGTCTGTGTTGCCGAGGTGCAGTACGACGGCAAGACCTATCGCGTCGATGAGGGTGTGGGAATCTGGACGCAGTCGGCAGAGATCGTGGTTCAGGGCATCCCGGTTGGCGCGGTTCATGTGCACTACACCGAGGACTTGCCAACTGCCGATCGCGGCCCCTTCCGCAACGAAGAAGCTCGGCTGATCGACACCATCGCCGCGCGCCTCGCCGTTTTCCTGCTGCACCGTCGACTTCGCAGGACCTTCTCTGCAGCGGTCTCCTCCGACCATCGCGACCCGAGCAAGCGAGAGTGGCGGCTCGCCCTCGAGTTGCTGCGCAAGACCGACCAGAAGCTGCTCCATCGGGTCTCTCGAAAGATGCTCAATTTCCTCAATTGGAAGGGCATCGAGGAGGCACGTCCTCTGCTCAAGCGGCTCGGGGCTCTGAGTACCGAGGACGAGCGCATTGGGGATCTGAATCAGCCCATGGAGAAGGTCGAAGTGCAGATAGGCTGGGAACTGACCCGGGAGGTCTTTCGCGTCGCCGACAACCACCTCTTCGACGAGCGTATCCTCGAGCTCGTCCAAGGATGGATTCACGAGGAGCGCACCAGCTTCATCGTCCGGGCCGTCAACGGTCAGATGCCGCTCGACGAGATCGTCAACGCCGTTCGTCGCTATCGGTACTTGTCCACCGAGGAGAGAGAGCTCTCGGATGCTGCGCGAAACGGCGTCAGGGTCGGCTTGATCCGCCGCTTCTTCACCGAGCAGCTCGAGTTCATCAACATTGCCAAGCAGCAGCTAGAGATTGACGATTTCTTCGAGCTCCTCGAGCACGTCATCGTCTCGCCCGGTTGCCAGGGCAAGCTCGGCGGGAAGAGCGCAGGGCTCTTTCTTGCCTCCAAGATTTTGCAAAGGGTCGAGGCCGAGAGCGGAGGTATTGGCGAGGTGCGCACGCCAAAGACCTGGCACATCACCTCGGACGGGGTCCTGGATTTTCTGCATCACAATGAATTCGAAGAGGTTTTCGAAACCAAGTACAGGAGCATCGAGCAGGTTCGACAAGAGTATCCGCACGTCGTTCGCCTCTTCAAGCACTCCTCCTTTCCGCCCGAGGTGGTCTCTGGTCTCTCGATGGCGCTCGACGATTTTGGCGACGCCCCTCTCATCGTGCGCAGCTCGAGTCTGCTCGAGGATCGCTTTGGCTCTGCCTTCTCGGGCAAGTACAAGAGCCTCTTTCTCGCCAATCAGGGGACCAAGAAGCAGAAGCTCACGGCCTTGTTGAACGCTGTCTCAGAGATCTATGCGTCCACCTTCGGTCCCGATCCCATTGAATATCGCGCCGAGCGGGGGCTGCTCGACTTCGATGAGGAGATGGGCATCCTCATTCAGGAAGTGGTCGGCAAGCGTGCAGGCAAGTACTTTTTCCCGGCCTTTGCTGGCGTGGCCTTCAGTTTCAACGAGTTTCGTTGGTCTCCTCGCATCGAGCGGGAGGATGGCTTGCTGCGCCTGGTCCCTGGCTTGGGTACGCGCGCCGTCGATCGCCTGGGCGACGATTACCCCATCCTCATTGCACCTGGCAAAGCCAAGCTGAGGGTGAACGTGACCCTCGACGAGGTGGTGCGCTACTCGCCCTCGAAGATGGACGTCATCAACCTCGAGAAAAACTGCTTCGAGACCAAGGAGGTGAAGGAGCTGATCAAGGAATGCGGTGCCAAATTCCCAGGCATCTCGCAGGTGGTTTCCGTCTTTCGCGATGGCATGTTGCACCGTCCCAACCCCATCCTCACCGACTTCGAGCGCGATGATTTCGTCGTCACCTTGGATGGTCTGCTCAACGGCACGCCCTTCATCCAGCGGCTGCGGGCCATCCTCGACACGCTCGAGACAGAGCTGAAGACACCTGTCGACATCGAATTCGCGCACGACGGTGAGCACTTCTACCTGCTGCAATGTCGCCCCCAATCATCGGGCACGCAGGAAGGAGCGGTCAGTATCCCGGCGAGCATTCCGGCTGACCTGGTTCTGTTCAGCGCCGAGAAATTCGTCTCCAATGGTCGCGTGGACTGCATCAGCCACATCGTCTACGTCGACCCCGAAGCGTACGATGCCATCGAGAGCATCGAGGAGCTGGTGGCCGTCGGCGAGGCCGTTGGCAAGCTCAATAAGCTACTGCCTCGGCGCACCTTCATCCTCATGGGGCCTGGGCGTTGGGGAAGCCGAGGCGACATCAAGCTCGGGGTCAAGGTGACCTATTCGGACATCAACAACTCCGCGATGCTCATCGAGATTGCCCGCAAGAAGGGCAACTATGTACCCGATCTCTCTTTCGGCACCCACTTCTTCCAAGACTTGGTGGAGGCCTCCATTCGCTACTTGCCGCTCTACCCAGACGATGACGGCATCGTTTTCAACGACGCCTTCTTCTCCCATTCACCCAACGTCTTGTCCGAGTTGCTGCCAGAGTGCGCGTCGCTCGGGCGGGTGCTGCGCGTCATTGACGTAACGCGCATGTCGGGTACCACAGTGACGGTGCTCATGGACGCCCAGCACAACCGTGCGGTCGCGATGCTGGGCGACCCGGAGAGGGGGCCGGTCGAGGTCTCTGCTGCCAGCGCCGAGTCGGCTTGGCGGCTGGAAATTGCGCGCGAAATCGGGGCACACTTGGATGCAAGCCAGTTCGGCATCAAGGCTGCCTTCGTCGTCGGAAGCGCTGCCAACAACACCGCTCTCGCCAGCCACGATCTCGACCTTCTCTTCCAAGTCTCTGGGACCAGCGAACAGGCAAGCGCGCTCGAGGACTGGCTCGAACCCTGGGACCGCGCACTGCAACAGCTCGCCTCCTTGCGCTCGGACCACCGAATCTCGCGCTTCTTGCACGTCTTCATCGTTCGCGATGAGGACTTGGTTCGCCAGCCTCTGCTCGCCGAAAACACCCGCAAGCTCATTGCGGCGGGCCGTCCGTTGCTGCTCGGCGGGGCCTTGCGCTCGGCTCCGCTGAGCGCAGTCGCCCCTGCGCCCATCGCGCGCGGGGGAAGCTGTTCTGCGCACTGAGCCTTGACGCCCATCTCGGGCCTCACCTAGTCTACGGCTGGCTTCGTGTGTGGCACACGGGCCATTCCACGTCGAGGGGAGCTGTGCGTCTCCTCTGGAGCTTTGCCTGTGAAAGCAACAATCCGCGCGCTCGCCCGTGTCGTCAAGGATGCGAGTCCGCAACTGGCAGCCACCTCCTCAGCCCAGCGCGATCAGGCCCTGCACGAGATCGCCGAGGCTTTGCTTCGCGCCCAGACCGAAATCATTGCCGCCAACCGGCAGGATCTCGAGGCAGCGCGCGCCGCCGCGATGTCCAGCGCCATGCTCGACAGGCTCGCCCTCGATGAGCGCAGAGTGACGGCGATGGCCAGCGCGGTGCGAGAGCTCATCGCCCTCCCTGATCCCCTCGGTGGTCTGGACGCCATGTGGGTACGACCCAACGGTCTGCGGGTTGGCCGGAGGCGTATTCCGTTGGGCGTCATTGCGATCATCTATGAGGCACGTCCCAACGTCACCAGCGACGCTGCAGCGCTCTGTATCAAGAGCGGCAACGGTGTCATCCTCAAGGGTGGAAAGGAGGCCTTCGCCTCCAACCGAGCGATCGTTGCAGCGATGCGAGAGGGCCTCGCCAAAGCGGGTCTGCCCGAGAGCGCTATGGCCTTCATCGACTCCACCCAGCGAGAGGCGACGCAGGCGCTACTGGAGCTCGATGAGCTCGTCGATGTGGTCATTCCGCGTGGCGGCGAGGGGCTGATTCGTTTTGTTGCCGAGCACGCCCGCATGCCCGTGATCAAGCACTACAAGGGCGTCTGCCACGTCTTCGTGGAGGCGAGTGCACAGCCTGAGATGGTCGAGTCCATCGCGCTCAACGCCAAGTGTCAACGCCCCAGTGTCTGCAATGCCATGGAGTGTCTGCTGGTGGATGCCGCCTGGCCCGCTGCCGAGCTGCAACGGGTGGTGAAGGCGTTGCTCGCCCGCGGTGTTCGTATTCACGCTTGTCCGAAATCCCTTGCTCGCCTCGAGCCAAACGATGCGCTCGTGCCTGCCGTCGAGGACGATTGGGGTTGCGAATACTTGGCCATGGAGATGGCGCTCAAAACCGTCGAGAACCTCGATGAGGCGATGCAGCACATCCAGCGCTTTGGTTCCCAACACACGGATGCGATTATCACGGAACGATACGCGCTCGCCGAGCGTTTCCTTGCAGAGGTTGATTCGTCGACTGTCTTGGTCAACGCATCGACACGCTTTGCCGATGGTGGTGAGCTTGGACTGGGGGCAGAGATGGGGATCAGCACTAGCAAGCTTCACGCCTTTGGCCCGATGGGCCTTCGAGAGCTGACGACGACCAAATTCGTGGTCTATGGCAGTGGACAGGTTCGCAGCTGAGCCTTCACTAGCATTCTCAACCCTGGACTCCAGATGAGTCCGAGCCCGTTCAGGAGAACACAGACAGGATGAGAGAACAGCCCGCACCTGCAGTCCCAAACGAACTCGACGCCAATCCAATTACGGTAACCCGGACGCTGCAGGAATCCCTCGACAGCGAGACCCTTGCCCGAGCTGCGGCTCAAGCCGCAGTCGACAAAAAGGCGCTCGACGTCATCATCATCGACGCGCGAAAGCATGCCAACTACTGTGATTTCTTGGTGATTGCGACAGGTCGAAACGACCGCCACGTGCTTGCAGTGGCACAAGGTGTGGATGAGGTGCTCGCGCCAGAATGTCTCGCCTTGGGCCGCGAAGGTCTCTCCAAGGGGCAGTGGGTGTTGCTCGATTACGGCGAGGTGATCGTCCACGTCTTCTATCAACCCATTCGGGAGAGCTATGATCTCGAGGGTTTGTGGCAGAGCGTACCCAGACTTGCCTTCGACATCCCCGAAGAGCTCAAGAGCCGCCCTGAGGGCTACTCCCTTCCCGGCGTTGAGGCCACGCCCGAGGACGAGCCGTGGTGAGCGGTGCTCAGCCCCAGTGAAGCGACTCAGCGTCAGCGAGCGAAATCGTGAAGTACCTGAGCTTGTGCATCGCCAAGATTCGATTTGCCCCCTACCGCTCGGCTGCGGACGAGTACTTGGGACGACTTCGCCACTTCATGGGTGTCGAGGAGAGAGAGCTCGCCGCGGTGGCGCATGGCGACATTCGACGTCTCGAGGGCCTTGCGCTGCTACAGGCCATTCCAGAGCGATCGACGGTGCTGGTGCTCGATGAGCGAGGTCAGAGCTTTGACTCTCCAGCTTTTGCCAAGCGTTTCGGGAAGATGCTGGAGAGTGGCAAGGACTTGGTCAGTGTCGTGGGTGGTGCGCGCGGGCTCGATGAGGCGGTGCGAGGTCGAGCCGAGCTGGTCTGGGCCTTTGGGCCGATGACGTTGCCGCATGAGCTCGCGCGGGTGGTCTTGTATGAACAGCTCTATCGCGCGATGAGCATCTTGCGTGGCTTGCCTTACCACAAAGCGTAGCCCTTCAGAGGATGTCCCCATGAGTGGAGGCTGCACTGGCTCGGTGTTGGGCCAGACTGAAACGGGGACGGCGTCATCTGGGCTCACACCCTCTCGACCTTCCGAAGGAGGTGCGGCTGTCGAGAGCTCGTTGCCTGAGCTTTGGGATGGTTTTGCGCCAGCGTCGCTGGCTGAGGGCCTGCGCTTTTCTCGGTGGCACGAGCTGCTGCTTCGCGTTCTTTGGCCTGGGCGATGCGCATCCTGTAAAGGCAAGCTCGAGGGGCTCAGTCTCTTCTGTCCCTGTTGCGCTCGAGATGTGGCGTTGATGGGGTGGTTCGAGCCGCCAGCCAGCATTGCGCTGGCTCATGCTCTGTTCGTTTATGATGGTCCAGTCAGTGAAGCCATTCGACAGTGGAAGTTTGATGGCAGGGAAGCGGTGGGCCGGGCATTCGAGGACTGTTTGCTGCACAGCAGCCGCCGTCTTGCTCGATGTCTGCCCTCCAAGGTGCTCGTCGTTCCGGTGCCTGCCCACCCGACGAAGCTTCGCCAACGAGGTTTCGATGCGGTGATGGGCTGTGCCCGGGCCGTGACGCGGGGTCTGCGCAAGGGCGCGTGTGATGCCCGCTTGTCCGCATCGAGCTTGCGCCGGGTGCGCGCCACGCGGGCCCAGGTCGAGCTCGATCAAGAGCAGCGCGAGCAGAACTTGATCGCCGCCTTCGAGTGCTCGGGGCGCGTGGAGGAGGCGGTGATCTTGGTTGACGACGTGGTCACCACGGGCGCGACAGCCTCGGCCTGTGGCCGGACCCTGCTTGCTGCTGGGGTGGAGTGGATTGCGCTGCTCTCGATCGCGAGGGCCTCTCCCGAGTTGCGCGGGCACGGCAGCGCAGTCCCCGTACCCCCCCACTTCAGTGAAGAGTTCTGATGCTTGGCACAAAGTAGGGACTTTGCAGCACAGCTTGTCGTCACCGGTGCAAGACTGGTGTAGAATTGAGCAGCGCCTTGTACTGGCGCTGTCGTTTCGTTGTCTTCTTGGCGAGATTGCACTTTCCCTCGTGTTCTCGTTTTTTGTCGGTTGGCGCTTGGCCTGTTCGCCCAAGTTTTTGTTGATTGGGCGCTTGGCCTGTTCGCCCAAGTTTTTGTTGATTGGGCGCTTGGCCTGTTCCCTCAAGTTTTTGTTGATTGGGCGCTTGGCCTGTTCCCTCAAGTTCTTGGCGAGATTTCGCTTGGTGGGGTGTTTCCGCGCGTTGTCCGATGGCGCTAGGCTCTTTTCGATCAGAACCGGAGTGGTGCAATGCAAGCGGGAGACGTGGTGCTTGGGCGCTACGAGCTGAGTTCGTTGCTGGGCAGCGGGGGCTTCGGCAAGGTCTACAAGGCGCGACAGCAGAGCACCGGTCAGTGGGTTGCGATCAAGGTTCTCGACGCGGGCCACCTGGGCGACGTTCAACGTCATGAAGAGATGAACGCCCGTTTCCATCGAGAGATGGAGCTGATCGCACGCTTGCGGCACCCCAACATCGTGTCCCTGATCGATTCGGGGCTGCATGGTCAGCTCCGGGTGATGGTGATGGAGTTCGTCGACGGCGAAGACCTCGAGCAGCGCATCTCTCGCGTCGGCGCGCTCGATTTTGCGACGACGCGGCGGGTTTTCATGCAGATTCTCGATGCCGTCGCGCAGGCCCATCATCAGGGCGTGATTCACCGTGATCTCAAGCCTGGCAACATCATGTTGTGCGGGCGAGAGAGTCGACCGAGTGTGAAGGTTCTCGACTTCGGGATCGCGAAGATCGCGCAGCCCGTGAGCGAGAGCGAGGCTCGTCCGCTGACGCGCGATGGGATCATTCCGGGGACGCCTTCGTTCCTCGCTCCAGAGGTGGTGCGCAACGGTGCGGCCACGCATGCCAGTGACATCTATGCGCTTGGACTCATCCTCGCAGAGTGCCTGAGCGCAACGCGTTTGGTGGAAGGGGAGAGCGCGATCGATACCTGCGTCAAGCAGATCACCGAGCCCTTGAAGATTCCTCAGGTGGTTCTCGATGGTCCGTTTTCGAGTATCGTCGAGCGGGCTTGCTCCAAGGAGCCCGAGGGACGCTATGCGAGCGCGGATGAGATGCTCGATGCCATCGAAGCGGTGCAGCTCGATGGTGGGGAGGCCCCCTTTGACGAAGCCTTTTTCCGGACTCGACGGGTTCAGAATCGGGCGCAGGTGCCCACCTTTGCAGCACCCGAGCAGTCGACTGAAGCGGGCGATGCCTTTCGCGTGCTGGTGCCCGCTCAGCTTCTGAGCGCGAGCTTGCTCGACGCCTTGCGCGTCGCGATGCAGGGCGGGCGACTTGAACATGCCAACGCAGGCAGGCTCGAGGACGACGGGGACTGGGTGGCTGCCCGCGGGCTGAGTCGGCGGGAAGCCCAGGCACTGCGACGACAGCTCTCGGGGATGGGTATCGAGGCCGTGGTCGAAGCGGAGATGCCCGAGGAAGTGGAAGATGAGCGAGGCAGCGTCGAGGAGATTTCCCTCTTTGGATTCGAAGAGGCGCCTGTCGGTCTCCAGGACACTCTGATTCCTGCCGCAGCATCGTCCGAGCAGACGGCTGCCCGCGCTTCTGAGCTCGACATGCTCAGTTGGTTTTCTGCTCCCGAGGAAGAGCATACCCCTCCCGAGCCCTTCGCCCAAGACTTGGGGGAACAGGCCGAGCGCCCAATCAACAAGAACTACGGGGAACAGGCCGAGCGCCCAATCAACAAGAACTACGGGGAACAGGCCGAGCGCCCATCGAACCCGCTGGACGTGCCGCTCGCCGACGCTGGCGGCATTGGTGATTCCGTGCCGCCAGCAGCCGCGCGGCTGTTGGCGGTGCCTGCGCATCCGCCCAGCCGCTCACCCGCTGCGCCCATGATGCTCGAGGCTAGCGCCGCCAAGCAGGCTTCCAGCTGGTCGAAGGCGTCAATCTGGGACCACGAATGGGCAAGACCTGCTGCTTTTGGCGGACTTGGACTATTCCTGGCGCTGCTCCTGGTGTGGGGCCTCGGTGGTGGTCGGTGTTCGTCGGAGGAGGTCGAAGAGAGTGGTTTGCAGGCCAGACGCTTATCGGGCGATGCCAAGCCCACACCAAGCGCCGAGCCCGACCTCGAGCAGCTCGAGGACGTGCCGGAGCTAGCCGCGCCCGAGGAGGAGCTGGTGGAGGAAGAGCTGTCGACCGATGAGACTGCACGAGAGCTCTTCGAGGAGGGCAAGACCCTCTGTATGCTGGAGCAGTGGGAGCAGTGCCAGGCGACGATGGAAGCGGTGATCGTGCTCGATCCCCAGTTCCCCGAGGCCTACGATTATCTCATCAAGGCCAAAGCAGGTTTCGACAAATTGGAGGAGGAGAACAAGCCTCCCGAGCCCACCCCCAAGGAACCCAAGGTCATCGTCATTACCCCCGACACCCCACGAGACGTCTATGACGACGCACCTTGACCCTTTGCTTCTCTCTGCTCGAGCCACGCACCGCTCTGGCTCTTGCAGCGGGGCATCAGCGCTGCCTTTGCTCGGCGTGTCACTGCTCGAGCAAGATGTCGCGGTCGATCCCCATCGATTTGAGAGAACGTTGAAGCGTGCGTAGCCCCAGGCTCCGCAGTCGCCGTACCCGCGTCTCGCAGATCTCCAGTGTGCGGCTGACTTGCCGTATCGAGTACTGTTTGAGATAGAGGTGTTCGATGACGGTTCGCTGTCGAGGCGGTAGCTCGGCGAGCGCTTGGTACAGACAGCGCTGCCACTGCTTACGTGCCAGCGCGCTTTCAGGGTCGTCGAAGGGCGCGATTTCTTGTCGGTCGAGCACTCGGCCTGTTCCCCCAAGTCCTTGGACTTCGAGGCATTCGTGTGCATCGTGGGCGTGCTGGGGGAGCGGGGCCGAGCAGCGCACGCGGCGGCGCAGCTCGCGACGCACAGCCGTGAGCATGGCGCCGCGAACGTAGGGGAAGGCGTAGGTGGAGAGCTGGGCCCTGGCGTCGGGGTCGTAGCGCCGCTCAGCTTCGCACCAGGCGATCTGTCCCACTGAGAGCAGCTCATCGTGTTGTTGTGGCAGATGGTAGGCTTGGCAGAGTCGGGAGGCGAGTTTGGCGATGATGTGCTGTCGTTTCCCCAACTCGGCTCGTCTGGCTCGGAGGCGCGGACGAGCTTGGCGTCGATCTTCGGAGCCATTGGCGAAGGCGTTGAAAGCAGTGCTGTTCGGCATGAGCGACTCCACGGGAAGGCTGCGCTGCCAGGTCTTGACGGCGCAGGACTGAGGAGAGCAAGAGGCGTCGTTGCGCGCCGTCCATGGCGCGCAGCCTTGGGGCTTGCCTTGCTTCGCAGCGAGTCTTCGCCTCATGGCTAGGACTTCGACTGATGCGATGAAGGTCTTAGGCGCCGATGTGCGCCTATGTGGGATTGTCGAGAGATGTCAGCAAAGGTTGCCAAAAAAATGCATGCAGGCGTGTTGCTGGGGCTTTGGCGCTCGTGCTTGCGCAGCAGTGGCTTGCGTGACGACGAGCGGGCATGCTAGTGTCTTGGCGGCTTTGCTTGAGTGAGATGAGGCAAAGGCGGGTTTGTGCACGGATAGTCGAAGGCGCCAAGGCTGCGATGATACTGTATGAGGATGAGTACAAGCGACTGAACGAGATTTGTACTCGGCTCTTGCGCGAGGCGGCAGCGTCAGGCGTGCATTTGATTGATCCGAATGGTCAGCTGGTGGTGTCTCTGGGGGGCTACGCCCAGCTCGACACGACAGCGTTTGCTTCTCTGGTGGCAGGCTCTGTTGCGGCGACGAGTACGCTCGCGCGGCTTCTTGGGGAAGACGATTTCCCGACGCATTATCACGAGGGCTTTCGCGAACATCTGTATATTGCCAAGGTTGCTGAAGGCCTTATTCTCGCAGTGGTCTTCGATGAGCGCTCCAGTCTTGGGCTGGTTCGCTTGCGGGTTCGTAAGGCGACGAAGGCGATCGAAGCGGTATATGCGACGATGCTGGCGAAGGCAGGGCATCAGAAGCGCGTCTTCGATCCCTTTGCGGATACGAGCGACGAGGAAATCGAGCGGTTCTTTGGTGAAAACTTCTGAGGTGACAAGTTCCGATCTTTGGGGCATCTTATCGACGGCAGTAGGGCACGCAAGTTGACAGCTTGTCGCGCGCCTGCAGCATCACCGCGCTTTGCCCCCACCCCGTGAGGGATCCATGTCTTTCATCAACTACCAGTCCCGGGAAATCATCCTCAAGATCGTCTACTATGGTCCCGGCTTGTGTGGAAAGACGACGAATATCAAGTTCATTTACGCGGGGACCAATCCTGATGCACGCGGGAAGCTGATCAGCCTCGAGACGAAACAAGAGCGGACCCTGTTTTTCGACTTCCTTCCGCTCGCCTTGCCCGCCATTCGCGGTTTTAAGACGCGTCTGCACTTGTACACCGTTCCCGGTCAGCTCTTCTATTCGGCGAGTCGAAAGCTGATCATGAAGGGCGCAGATGGCGTCATCTTCGTTGCGGACAGCCAGGAAGAGCGCCGCGAGGCGAACATGATCTCCATGGATGACCTCAAGGACAACCTCGCAGCCTACGGCTATGACATCGAGAAGATCCCCTTCGTCATCCAATACAACAAGCGCGACCTGCCCAACGTTGCGACGGTTGAAGAGCTGCGTGCCGAGCTCAACCCGTGGTATCCGCAAATCAAGGACTACGAAGCCATCGCGGCTGCCCCCAATGGGCCGGGCGTCTTCGATTGCCTGAAGGCCGTGGTCAAGATGATTCTCATCGAGCTCAAGAACTCGGGTAAGTAGGGTTTGCCTTCGAGCTGTCCTGCTGGTGTTGACGGGGCGCTGTGGGCAAGCGTGCAGTCTGCGCCGAAAGACGACTCTGCTCGTATTCGGTTGGCTCGTGAGCTGTGTCGATTAGGCATGGAGGACGAGGCGACTCGGGTGCTGCGCGAAGGCGAGCGCCGGCTGTGCCCTCGTCCCGACGGCGTGCGCCGGGCGAGCTTGCCGCTGGCACGCTTGCGGCTCGCGCGGCAGCGCTTGGGACTCTATGTTTACGAGCAGTCTCGGGTCAGCGAGCGCTTCCTGCTGGCGACGCGGAGCGCGCCGAGCTTGCGTGCTCGTCTCGAGCCTCCTTCTGGCTCGAAGTGGTCCTTCGAGAGCGCTGTCGGCCACCGCGATAGCGTATTCCTCAAGGCAGTTGACAGTACGGGATACGATCATCTGCTCTGCATGCTGCAGCC
Organism: Myxococcota bacterium; assembly: GCA_034002465.1. Classification (GTDB taxonomy): domain Bacteria; phylum Myxococcota_A; class Bradymonadia; order UBA4248; family JAVFAO01; genus JAVFAO01. Next base: position 4,720 of record JAVFAO010000046.1, on the reverse strand, counting down.
ATCGAGCGCAAAGCTACGCTGGCAGCGCCGTGCCGGGATGCGCCTCGTGGATGTGGCGTATGTGCAGGGGGCGCTGCTGGCGCAGTGGTATGAGCCTTCGGGTCCGCGCCATGTGGTCGAGTATCTGAATCCGGAGTCCGGCGAGGTGCAGGCTTCCTTCGAGCTTGCGCAGCCCTGTTATCGACGTCCATTTTTTTCTTCGCCCTCGGGGCTGCTGCTCGTCACTCAGCCTGAGGAGCCGGGTTCGGTATTGGCTTGGCTGGACGAGGCGCGGGCCATCGCGATGGGGCCAGACGGGCCTCGAGAGGCCAGGCGACTCGAGACGCCGAGCCTCGCGCTTGCAGCGAGTCTACACTGTATACCGTCAAGAGCGCCGATCGAGTTGATGCAGCTCGTCTTTCCTGACGCGGTAGCGATTCGCCAGGTTTTTCTGCATCATGGTCGCGAGCGTCTGATGTTGGTGGCCTTGACGCGTGAGCTGAGCGTTCGCCTGGTGCAGCTTCGGCCAGCCATGGAGGAGGCGGGGCTCGAGCGGGTGATTGACGGGGTGGGAAGGGCGCCTCGCGGCGTGGCCTACATTCCGCGCTTTACACCTTTTGGTGGTGGCGAGCTGGGGGTGATGAGCGTCTTTGACACGCGTATTCCTGGCGCTCCGCCTCCCGGGAAGGAGCTGGCTGTCGCTTGCCCCTATGTGTGGTTTCTAGGAGAGGATGGGAAGCTCGAGATGCTCCCCCTCGGACATGCAGGTGCTTCGACGGCGTTGCTTGCTGGCGGTATCTGGATGCAGCTTCGAGACGCTCCTCCTCGTCTTTCGGTGTATACCGTATCACAGGGGCAACTGATGTCCTTGTACCAGCTTCCCGTGGCAGCTTTGGTTGCAAGTCCAGGGACCGCGGCTCCATGGCAACTGCGCGAATCGGCGCTGTCCCACTCGGTCTTGCCCTTCGGACCCTATCTGCTGACCTTGGAGCAGCAGCGCTTGTGCATCCGCGAAGCGGAGCTCGAGGAAGATTGATGGAAGGGTTTCGGGTTTCGGGTTTCGGGTTCTACTCTGCTTACATTCGTTCGCTCTCGGGCACCGACCCCGCTCGATGACTCGCGGGGATGGAGTGCCCTTCGCTCACTGTCGATTGCATTCGTTCGCTCTCGGGCACCGACCCCGCTCGATGACTCGCGGGGATGGAGTGCCCTTCGCTCACTGTCGATTGCATTCGTTCGCTCTCGGGCACCGACCCCGCTCGATGACTCGCGGGGATGGAG
>JAVFAO010000046.1:0-3450 GCA_034002465.1 Myxococcota bacterium | reverse complement strand
CATTCGTTCGCTCTCGGGCACCGACCCCGCTCGATGACTCGCGGGGATGGAGTGCCCTTCGCTCACTGTCGATTGCATTCGTTCGCTCTCGGGCACCGACCCCGCTCGATGACTCGCGGGGATGGAGTGCCCTTCGCTCACTGTCGATTGCGATCCTAGTCGTTGTCGATAGCGCTTGCCTGTTGCGTCATTCTTGGGCACGATGTTCGCGCAGCGTTGCGGGGGCTATCGCCCCGGTGCCTTTGAGAGCAAGAACGTGAGCGATAGTAGCGACGAAGAGCTTGTCGAGCGCAGCCAGCGAGGGGAGCAAACAGCCTTTCGAGAGCTCGTGGAGCGCTATCAGCGCCGGCTCTTTTCGGTTGCCTTTGGCATGGTGCGCAATCGCGATGACGCGATGGATCTGGTCCAAGACGCTTTCATCAAGATCTATCGGCACATGGATGGGTTCCAGGGGAGCTCTTCGTTTTACACCTGGATCTACCGAATCACCCTGAACCTCTGCATCGACTACCTGCGCAAGCGCGCTCGCCACTACGAGGTCGACTACGACGACGCGCAGCGCTCCGATCTCGATGACGACGATCCCATCGTCCCTAGCACCATGGGCATCAACCCAGCCAAGGTCTACCAGCGAAAGGAGCTGCTCGAGCAGATGGAGCGCGCGATCCAATCGCTCTCGGAGAAGCATCGCAGCATCATCCTGCTGCGTGAGGTCCAAGGCCTCTCCTACACGGAAATTGCCGAGGTGCTGCAGATCTCCAAGGGCACCGTGATGAGTCGTCTGCACCACGCCCGCCGCAATCTACAGGAAGCACTCGAGCAGTATCTGCAGGGCGCGGTCAGCGTCGACTAGCTGCCAAGCCTTCGGCCACGGACACGCATTCTCTCGGCAATGCGAAGGAATTGCCGTGCTCGTGTCGAGACCAGCCGAAGGTGATAGAAGGCTGGTGAAGGGCTCGCATCCTCTCGACATTGATTAGGAATTGCTACTTTCGCGAGCGTCTTCGTGGAGAGCGAGCGAGTGCGAATTGCCTACTGCTCATGACCGCGATAGTGTATGCATTCTGCAGTTTGTGTTCTGCCCACCTAGGCAGAGCAAGGTCGAATGGTGAAGAGGCACGAGCAGATGCGCAGAAAGGAGCCCACCGAACAGCCCCAGGAAGTCGTCGAGGTCGCGAGCGAGGTCGATGCCGTTGACGAGTTGGACCTCATCCTCGATGACGAGCTCGAGGGCGAGCTGGGGCCCACCATTGAGGTCCACACTGCCCAGGGGGACGAGCTGGTCTTGCGCGACGCTTTCCGTTCTCTCGCGCCGCTGCCCGATATCTCTGCCCAGGCCGATCCGCTCACGGTCTACCTCGCCCGTCTCCGCAATCTCCCCATCCTGAGCGCCGATGAGCAACAGAACCTCGCCACTCGCTACAAGGAAGCAGGGGATATCGAGGCGGCGCGAGTGCTGATCCTGACCAACCTACGTTTGGTGGTGAAGATCGCCCGAGAGTACCGCCGACGTTGGACGAATCTCCTCGAGCTCATCCAGGAGGGCAATGTCGGCTTGTCCGAGGCCATTCGCCGCTACGATCCCTACCGGCAGGTCAAATTCACGAGCTATGCGCAGTACTGGATCCGCGCGATGATCCTGAATTACCTGATGAATCACTTTCAGCCGGTGCGCATCGGCTCCACGCGAGCAGGCCGCAAGCTCTTCTACAATCTGAAGAAAGCGCGAGCTCAGCTGGTTCGTGATGGTTATCTCAATCCCACACCAGCGCTGATCGCCGAGAAGCTTGGCGTGCCCGAGAAAGACGTGATCGAGGTCTCTCAACACCTTGACGTGCCGCCCTTGAGCCTGGAGCAGAAGGCACCAGGATACGAGGATACGACGGTGGGCGACCTGCTCGCCGACCGCGGTGGAGTCAGCCCTGAGGAGGTCTTCGCCAAAGCGGAATTCGAAGAGAAAATCCGCGAGGCGATGGACGAATTTTCGGAAACCATCAAAGATGAGCGGGAGCGGGCGCTCTGGGATGAGCGATTGGTTGCCCTAGAAGCCATCACCCTCTCAGAGCTCGGGGAGCGCTTCAACGTCAGCAAAGAGCGGATTCGACAGCTCGAGGCTCGTCTCAAAGATCGCTTCAAGACCTTCCTGGTCCAACGTCTCGGTTCTGCCTTGGATATCGACACTTCTCCTGAGAGCTGAGCAGGCTCTCGGCGCATTTCGCATTGAAACTAGAGGCTTCCATGCACGACAAGTTGATGCAGATCACGCAGCAGGCCAGTTGGCACGACCGCTTGCCGAGGTACGCATATCTCGCCCATCTGGTCCGTGACAAGCGCGTCCTCGACCTCGGTTGTGGGACTGGAGAGGGGGCCGCGCTGCTGGCCGAAGCCGGGGCTCGGCAAGTGCTCGCGATCGATCCCAGCTCGGCGTCGATCGAACACGCCCGCGCGACCTACGAGCTCCCCAACCTCAGCTTCATTGCACGCTTCGTGGAGGATCCTCTGGATGCGGGGCAGCTCACAGAGAGCGGCGATTTCGATAGCGCCGACCCTCTCGCTGCGGCTGATGCCTTCGAGGCGCAGCTCACTTCTGTGCGCATTGCCGCACCGAGCCCGCTCGAAACGCAGAGCACCGAGTCCGATGACGCGCCAAGCGAGCCGCCAGAGGGCGAGGAATCGGGCACGCAGCCAGCGCTCGCTGAGCCCGAGCAGGTCCATGAGGCCATCGCCGAGCCCGAGCCAACGCACGAAGCCGAGCTGGCTCCTGAGTCCACAGAGACGGTGCCGGCTCTCGAGCCCGACCTGGGCCCTGAGCCCTCCTCCGAGACCGAGGCGCCGCTCGAGTCCGAATCGGCACCTCAGTCAACCTCGGCAGGCGGGGGAGAGCGATTCGATATCGTGCTCGCCATCAATCCCGATCTGCCCATCAACGATCCTGCCTTCCTCCAACGCCTGCTCTCCTTCCTCGACGAAGGTGGCTTCTTGGTGGTGTCGGCGCGCATCGATGGCAGCCACTGCCTCTCGGATTTGCTCGCTCACTTCGAACCTGGGACCAACCCTGGTGAGCCGGTCACTTTCGCTGACTCCGAGGCGCTTCGTCAGCATTTCGCCCAGCTCGGTCTCTCGGCGCGTGAGGTCGTGCAACACGCGGCGCTGAGCACCCGTTTTGCCCCAGCAAACGAGCCTGAGCGTGCTATCGACCGGGTCTTTGGCAGCACCCGTGAGTCCATCCCTCGCTTCCGCCTCTTCTTCCTCTTCAAGGGCGAGGCGCGCGATGTCGGGGCCTTCGAGTGTCATGTGCCTCTCGAGCCGCTGGTTGCGCAGCTTGGAGAGGGCATCAACGCGCTGGTTTCTCGCATCTCGCGGCTCGAACACCGCGCGCTGCTCGTCGACGAACAGCGTGCCCAGAATGTCGGGCTCACCGACGATCTCGTGGAGGAGCTGCGTCGCGCC
>JAVFAO010000045.1:0-26906 GCA_034002465.1 Myxococcota bacterium | reverse complement strand
CGGAGGGGGAGGAAAACCACCCTGGCCCGGAGGAGGAGGAAAACCACCCTGACCCGGGGGGGGAGGGAAAGCGCCTGGAACTGAGCGAGCAGCGCCCTGACCCGGAGGGGGAGGAAAACCACCCTGACCCGGAGGGGGAGGAAAACCACCCTGGCCCGGAGGGGGAGGAAAACCACCCTGGCCCGGAGGAGGAACAGCACTCTGAGTGGAGTGTGACGCTTGCCGGACCGGAGGAGGAAGCGACACGGCGCGCTCATCGTCCCTCAGCTCGAGAGGGTAGTCCCCGCAGCGAAACTTGTCCCCGACGTGCAGCTCCTGCTTTTCGACCCTCTTTCCGTTGATGTAGCTACCGTTCGAGCTGCCGAGATCCTGCAACACGATCCGTCCGCCTTCGAGGGTGATCTTGGCGTGGTGGCGGGAAATCGACTGACTCTGAAGACGAATGGTGTTGTCTGGAAGTCGACCAATGCTCACCACAGGAGAAGCCGGGCTGAGCTCCACCGTCATTTCTTGATTCGAGGGGTCGAGATATACGATCCGAGGCACAAATTCCTCCTGGCCGAACGCCGAGGCGAACCTACTTCGTATAGCATGAGCGCCAAGAGACTGTCATCCCTGGATGCTGCCCGATCGCTTGATCCCTGAACTCAGTAAGCGCGCCGACAAACCTTCACGCGTCGCCGAAGCCTCTCGCTCAGCAGTCGCCCGGTTACCCGTGCACTCACTGCCGAGCGTTGTATACCGTGCGACCAGAGTCCGGGGTTGTCCCGGCACATCTTCGCTCTCGCGCAAGAAGCAAAAAGTCAATGGAATTTCGAGCGGAAACGCCACCGCTCAGTTCGACTTGCTCCCGTCCTGGTCTTCGTGCTCGTCCTCGTCGTTGCCCTCGTCTGCGTCGTCCGCGTCGTCCTCGTCTGCGTCGTCCGCGTCGCCCTCGTCTGCGTCGTCTGCGTCGTCCTCGTCTGCGTCGTCCGCGTCGTCCGCGTCGTCCTCCGCAAGCTCTTCGTCCGCGTCGTCGGCTTGCTCCGGAAGGCTCTCCGAATCGACTTCGTCAAGCAGTTCAGCGGGGATGTCATCGAGAACGGCGGGGGTTCGGACCACCCAAACCGATGCGTCGCAGAGCCTCACAATGGCCTCAGCGGTGCTGCCCAGCGGAGAGCGCTCGACACCTGACTGCCCGTGGCTCGCCACGACCACCATCGCCACCTCGAGCTCTTTGGCAACACGTGCAATCTCTTCCGCCGGCTCGCCTTCGAGCATGACGCTATGAAGCGCCCCATAGTGCTCAGCCCAGCGACTCAAGCTGTGGCTGGCCACATCGCGCAGCGCCTCGGTGAGGTACGCCCCTTCCCCCGCTGGTTGCGCCCAATAGTTGGCAAAGGTCGCCGTCGGCAACACATGCCCAAGGACGAGCTCGAGCCCCTTCTCTTCGGCAAGGCGGACAGCGTGTTGGATCGCAGGTACCGACTCCTTCGAGAAGTCGGTGAGCGCCAGAATCGCCTTCCCCTCCACACGCCGCACCACGAAGACGTCACTGCTGCTCGCACGTACCACCTTCTCGGTGATCCCTCCAAGCACTGTGTGCTCTCGCTCGGGGCTCTCAGAGCCCATCACGATGAGTGAGGCGCCGAACTGTTGGGCAACATCCAACACGCCACCGTGGGCGCTACCATGCACCACCTGGATCTCGATCTCCTCATGGGATTCGAGTGTCCTCTCGAGCAAAGCGTCAATGGCTGCAAAAGCCTTCTGCTGAAGAACGGTATAGCCAATCGCCTCCTGCGAATAGAACTGCGGGAAGAGGGGACGACTTGCATAAAACTCTGGCAGCACATGGACAACGGCCAGGTGAGCTTCGCGAAGCTCTGCAATGGCTTTGGCCTGGGTCAGCGCTTCAGCGCAGGATTCGCGGAGACTGAGCGCAACCAGAATCTTTTCTTGCGGCATGGAAAGACCTCTATGCAGAAGGCGAGCCAGAACTGTTCATTGCATTCGTTCGCGCTCGGGCACCGACCTCTCGACAGCAACAATTCCTTCGGAATGTCGAGAGGATGCGTGCCCTTCGCTCACTTTCGATTGCATTCGCTCGCTCTCGGGCACCAACCCGCGCTCGCTTTCGAATGCGCTCGACCACCAAAGCGACACACGCTCGGCAGCGTCAAGAAACCTAGTACACTGCACGTACTTTGCGCAAGTCCAAGGCGGATGCCGCGCCGACCATCACGGACGATGTCACGCGCGGGAGGTCAAACTCCGACGGCCTATGGTGTTCTTGTCGATTGCGCACTTGGCCTGTTCCCCCAAGTTCAACAGACGAGCCGTGCAACCGAACCCGAGCAAAGGCATATCTTCTCGACCCAATGACAAGCATCAGTCCCAGCTCTCACAAGACTCGAAGCTCACCTCCAAGACCTCGAGCTTCCTGATGCTCTTCGGCGTCTTGATGGTACAAACGTCGCCTTCGGTGTGACCGATCAAACCTCTGGCGATGGGGCTGCTGATCGAAATCCGCCCCTTCGCAGCGTCAGATTCCACATCACCCACAATGGTATACGTGAACTCTTCTTCGGTTTCGGTATCCATCAGCTGCACCGTCGCGCCGAAGACCACACGATCACCAGAAAGTGTAGCGGGATCAATAACCTCTGCCGCGGAGATGACGGTCTCCAGCTCCTTCTCGCGACCAGCGATGAAGGACTGTTGCTCCTTCGCATACTTGAACTCTGCGTTCTCGGAGAGGTCTCCGTGGGCCCTGGCTTCCTCGATGGCACGCACATTGGCGGGCTTGTCCACCTCACGCAGTTGACGGAGTTCCTCCTTGAGTCGGCGCAAGCCGAAGGGAGTCATGGGGCGTCGCTGAAAGCTCATGCTATCCTCGTTGGCTAGAGGTGACCGCAGAAAGACGCTCGCTACGGTTTGAGACTGCTTCGCTCTCGTCGATGACCTCGCGAGCACAGCCCATCCCTCTGGACTGTCGCGAAGATGCATGACGACAGGTCACGCCAGGACGACGCCCGGAGACCTGTGCTCGACGGGCTCTGCGAGGAGCCCGATGCCGCCACGTACCACACTCAGACCAACAGCGAAAGCCCTGGATGCCTGACAGGTCGTGCTCACGAGGCCCCTGCTGCCGACCGCTTCCGCAGGATGCGGCGCCGTAACTTCTCGAGCAGTCCGCTGAGCTCAGACGGCACGATGAACCGAGCCAGAGCCAACGCCAACAACAGCCCCAAGACGCCTCCGCCGCTCAGCTCGAGCAGCCGGGTCAGGCTACCTGTGCCCAAGCCCAGCCTCCCCAACAACCACAGCCCCGCGCTCGCCCCCACCCCAGCAGCCACGCCAAGCATGGTCCCACGCCAAAGGCTCGTCCAGATGCGTGCCAGCAACAGCGAGCGGTTGCGTCGGCGATAGAGCAGCAGCGTGAATACGGCTTGCGCGCTCATGCCTATACTCGACGCCAGGGCCAAGCCTGCCGCATCGAGACTGCGGGCCAGACCCACATAGACAGGAATACTCAAGATGGTCATGGCCGTGCTCGCCAACATCGGTGTCCAGGTGTCCTGCTCGGCGTAGAACGCACGCGCCACCAGCATCTGCACCCCCCATGCCGCGCTCCCAAGCACGAAAAGCTGTAAAATCAGTGTGGTCCGCGTGGTATCCGCCGCTCCGAATGCGCCGCGTTCATACACCAACGCCACCATCGGCTCGGCCAAGGCCAACACCAAACCGGTGCTGCACAGCGCGAGCAAGAGCACGTAGTGGGTGCTCCTGGTCAGGACCTTGGCGAGCTCCTCCCGCTTCCCCTCTCCCGCGAGCCGCGCCAAAAACGGCAGGGCCGCTTGGCTCGTGGCTTGGCCAATCACCGCGATCGGCACCAGGTTGAGCCGGCGCGCAAAATTCAGCCAGCTGATCGTGCCCTCTTCCATGCTCGCGCCAATGATCCGCCCAAACCACTCATCCACCGTGGTCAAAGACACGCCCAGCATCAGCGGAATGCTCAGCCACAAGTATCGGAGAAACGACGCATCGCGCCAGTCCCAGCAAGGACGGAAGTGCAGCGCTCTGCGCGTCATCCACAGCGGCACCGCAAAAGGACCCAGAATCGCCCCAAGCAGCGCCCCCACCGCAAAGCCATGCATCCCAATCCAGGGTCCCAGCAGCACCCCGCCCACAATGATCCCAAGGTTATAGATGAGCGGTGCCAAGGTGGCGGGCAGAAAGCGACCTCTTGCCATCAGCGTCGCGATCAGCAATCCACCCAAGTAATGAAAGAGCTGCGCCGGCAGGACGATCCGCGTCATCGACACGGTCTGTGCCAAGGTTTCCGGCGCAAATCCAGGATACAGCAAGGAGAGCAGCTGTTCGGTGAAGAGCTCGGCGAGCACCGTACCGAGCACCAGAACGGTGCCCATGATGCTGGCGATGATGGAAAAGAGCCGCCATCCATCCTGCTCTCGCTGCTGGGCGAGGTAGGCTCCAAAGAGCGGAATGAAGGTGATGGACAGAGCACCACCCGCCAGGAAGTAGTTCATCAGGTCGGGCAGCAGAAAGGCCGCATTGTAGGCGTCAGTCGAAGCGCTTGCACCCTGCTGGTAGGCGATCACCGCCTCGCGCAGATAGCCCAGCACTCTCGACAGGAGCATGCCCATCGAGAGCATCAGTGCGGCCAATCCCATCCGGCGAGGGGCCAAAGCATCCTTGCTCGTTGACATATCGTCCCTGCGCAGCGCTCGCCAACAAGGCGAGCGAGGAAGAGCATCCACCCATGCCTCGCGTCAAGGCAAGAAAGGAAGGAAGCAACGACCACCTGCGTGCTGCCCGCCACACAGTCCGCAGCTCAGCGGTACCGAAAGACCCTGGTCTTGCGGGTGGAGATTTCGAAGTGGAAGGCGCAGCGGAACTGCAACCGCCCATCGAGGCCTTTGATCCCTTCGGGAGGATTGGGGAAAGGCGCTGCCTGTCGCAGCGCCCGCAGCGCCTCGTCGTCGAGAAAGTCGAGCCCTGATGGTGAATCGACGTAGACCTCGTGCAGCTTGCCATCCCCTTCCAAGGTCACTGTGAGCACCGTCACCCGGTCCTGCACACCGTAGATCTGCCCGGTGGGATCGCGCCGACGATAGATGGCCCCCGGATCCCACTCGGCGGAGATGGCAAGCATGACCCGCTCGAAGAAATCAGAGTACGCCACGCGCTTGCGGTTGAGCAGCGTGCGCTCGCCGTCGTCGACGTCCTTGAGGTAATCGACGGTTCCAGCGTCTCGACTGAGCGCGGCGAGCAGCTCGGCGTCGAAATTGGGCAAGACGAGCTGCGACTCTTGTTCGAGCGCTTCGACCTCGGCTTGCTCGGGACGCGGCTCGGCCGCCTCGGGTTGTAGCTCCGGCACGCTGACCCGAGCGCTGCGATTCGCCGGGCTGCTTGGCGTGGCTGGCGCGTCGTTGGACTTCTTGTCGATTGCGCTCTTGGCCTCTTCCCCCAACTTCTCTGGCGGCGGCGCTGGACGTGGGACAACAGGAGTACGGCCACGTTTGACGCTCTCCTTTTCGGTGCGCGTATCGACGCGACCCGCGTATTGGGCGTCGACAGGCGGCAGCTCACTCGCTGCTTCATCGGGTGGCGTGAGGACGAACTGCTCGGGCAGCTCCTCAGGGGGCGGCTTTGGCTGCTCCTGCTCGAGCAAGGCCACACTCAACGGTTTCGTCGCGTCGGGCGATGGGCAGTCAGAGCTGGGGCAGGTCCTGGCCTCGAAGGGCGCTCCCTGCTGCTCACTGCAATCGGGCTCAATGCTGGCGCGCTCTTCAGGCCTGACGTTGCCGAGCCAGAAGGCCCACGCCGGCAGAAGCAGAAGGTGGGCCAATGCGCTCGCCGAGAAGACGTAGAACTTGAGCAGCGGCGGCGATGTAGAGCGTTGAGGGTGCACGCGTCAACCGTAAACAGAGCGGCGGCGCCGCGCAGAACTTGGGGGAACGGGCCAAGCGCTCAATCAACAAGAAGTCGAAGCCAGCCATTGGCTCAGGGTGTCGAGCGTCGACCCACCGCCTCGAACAGAAACGGTACGTCGCGCTGCGCCATTCCGCTCGACAGGAACTGGTCGTTGTGCCGCTCGCTGGGTTGCTAGACTTGGCCTCTCTGCTCAGGCGTCATGGTGTTGTGCCTTGCTCCTCGATTCTTCGAGCTCAACGGCATCCTGCGCGGTGATGGACTTTCGCTCATTGGCGTCTTCGGCTTCCGCCTGCCTCAGCCCTTTCTTGAAGTTGCGTAGGCCTTGGCCGATGGCGTTGCCGAGCTCCGGGATCCGTCGAGCACCAAAGAGCACAATCAAAACGATAGCGATAAAGATCAGCTCTCCTGGCCCCAGACTGAAGAGTGCAACCGGCAGGAGAGCGGTGGGAGCGTACATGAGAAGCTCGAGGCTTGAGGTGGAAGAGCTGCGGGATCGGGATGGGACCGCCGCACAGATGCGCCGAGCGCACCCTAGCGACGTTAGTGTTCGCCCAAGGTGCTGTCAACTTCGCGTGGCGGTGCAGACAGCAGCTCGCATTGGCTCCGCATCCAGCGCTTACCTTCTGCGCTTCGAAAGAACTGTAGGGCTGCACGTGCTGCCGCTTGCTCCGCGTCCTTCTTGCTTCGCCCACGCCCTTGCCCGAGCCGCGCCGCGCCGTGCAGCACCTCGATCGTGAAGAGACGAGCGTGCTGGGGTCCACTGCTCAACTCGAGTCGATACTCAGGACGAGCGTGCAGCTTTCGCTGCAGCAGCTCTTGCAATTGGGTCTTGGAGTCTGCCCCGAGATCGAAAGACTGCGCCGCGAGCTGCTCAGGCAACTCCCGAAGCACGAAACGCTGCGCGGCCTCGAAGCCGCCATCGAGATAGATGGCCCCAATGAGTGCCTCCAGGGCATCCGCAAGCAGACTGTTTTTGTCTGCCCCACCCGAGCGCGCCTCGCCTCGGCCGAGCCGCAAGCACGCGCCTATTCCGAGTCCTCGTGCGCAGATGGCGAGCGCCCCTTCGCTGACCATGGACGACTTCAATTTGGAGAGTACCCCCTCGGCATCTTCAGGGTGGTCTTCGAAGAGCATGTGCGCCACGATCAGCCCCAAGCAAGCGTCGCCAAGGAACTCGAGCCGCTGATTGTGCAGAAGCTGGCTGCCACGCTCATTGGAAAACGAACGATGGGTCAAAGCTTCATGAAGCAAAGAGCGGTCCCTGAAGCCGTAGTCGATGCGTTCCTGCAACAGCGCGGTGGCGCTGTCGAAAGAGATGCGCGAGTCAGGGTCAGTGTGCTGCGTATCCAGCACCGCAGACAAGGGCTGCGCGGGGCTGTTCTCATTCTCCTTCTCGAGCGATTGCGCCTCGCCATCGGGATTGCTGTCACCTTCATCGCAACAGGCGCGCGCCTCTGTGGCTTGCTCGAGCACGACGGTTGATTCCGGGCAGTTCTGCTGCGCCTTGTCGCTATGGTCGTGGCTGCTCATGCTCGCACTCTCTCCGCGAGTCTGGTGCAAGACCCGTGGTGGTCTGGCCAAGTCTTCGATGCACGACGAAGCTTGAGCGGTCGGCAGTGATCTGGACTCGCGCGTCGCAGGGTCGTCTCAAAGTTTCCACCTGCGCTCTTTGCATCGAGCCCCACCCTGATGATACGCTTCTCAGGGGCTCGTCGCGAGGCCAAGATGCCAGGAGAAGCAGACAAAACGGTCCTCGTCCTCTGCCCGTCGCAGCAGCTTTGGCAGCCGCTCGCCAAGCAAATGCAGGGTGAGGTGGCGTGGCGTGCAGCGCTCGACGCACGAGAGCTGCTCATCCTTTTGCGTCGAGACGGCGCCCGTCTGGTGCTGGTGGACCTGTCAGCGGTGCAGCGCCCCGATGATCTGGTGAGCGCGGTCCGTCGCATCGACCCTCAGGTACCGCTGCTGCTGCTGATCGATAGCGCGCGGGCCGAGTTGGTGGTGGACCTGCTCGCTGGCGGTGCCGATGATTTCCTTCTCCATCCCGTCTCGAGCGATGAGCTGCTGTGGCGGGTTCGCGCGCGGCTCGACCGAGCGCGAACGCTTCGAGACGAGTCTTTACTCGCGGAGTTGCTGGCCTTTCTCGAGTTGGGCATGCGGCAACTGGTGTCGGCCGAGCACGATCTGCTGAAGCTGCGCGAGCGCTATGCAGAGATCTCTGGCGTCTCCGATGCTGGAGCGGGGCGCTATCGTCTGCTGCTGGTGCAGTCCGATCCTCGCCTCCCCGAAGCGCTCTCTGCGCTGCTCGACGAGCAGAGCCTGCAGCTCGAAGCCTGCTTCACTGGCGGAAACGCTCTGGATTTGGTGGCCAAGGCAGATTTCGATGGGGTCATTTGTTTTGCGGAGCTACCTGATCTCGATGGCCGAATGCTGGCGTCGAGTTTGAAAAACGAGCTGCCGCACATCGACGCCATCGAGGTGCTGGACTGGGGTGGGATTGACGGCCGGGCGCTCTGGGTCGACGACTTTGGTCTGGACACCCAAGCACCACGAGCAGCACGCAGCGCCGTCGAGCTTGCAGCAGTGATCGAACAGCTCATCAGCCGACGCGCAAAACGCACGCTGGGTCGGCGGCTGGCAGCGGTGCTCAAACAGAAACGCCGTGATTATCTGGATGCCTACTCATCGTTGCGTGCACGACTGAAGCGGGCCCTGGACAGCTAGGCGAGTGGCCGGCCCAATGTTCTGGAATACACCTTCCGGGCTCCATCCCACACTTCGCCAAAGGCCGCTATCTTTAATTCCAAGTCATTGATGACGCCGCTCAGCGCCTGCCGGAGAATCGAAAGTGAGCGAAGGGCACGCATCCTCTCGACATTCCGAAGGAATTGTCGCTGCCGAGAGGTCGGTGCCCGAGAGCGAACGAATGCAATCTGTCGAAGCAACCCACTGTCAGCGCCCGCTGTGCCCAAAACCACCCTCGCCGCGGTCGCTTTCTTCGAGGACCTCGACCCATTGCCATTCGGGGCTTGCATGCCGTGCAAGGACAGCCTGAGCGATGCGCTCACCGACACGCACTGTATGCGCTGCCTGACCGAGGTTGATGAGCAGAACCTTGAGCTCACCGCGGTAGTCGGCGTCAATGGTGCCTGGTGCGTTGAGCAAGGTGACTCCATGCTGCAGGGCGAGCCCAGAGCGGGGGCGTAGCTGCAGCTCGTAGCCTTTCGGAAGGGCCACCGCAAGTCCAGTGCGAATGAGCGCTCGCCCACCCGGTCTCAGCTCCCGGTCTTCGATGGAATAGAGGTCCCAACCCGCCGCGAGTGCGGTGGCGCGAGAGGGGCACTGGGCGAGGGGATGGAGTCGCTGCATCGCAATCACGGGGGGGTGTTCTTCGCTCATGGCTGCTTTCTCTCGCTTCCTGCTGCCTCACTCGGCGTTTCTGCTGCCTCACTCATCGACCCAGATTCCTGAGATTCGGGCAGGGCAGGAGCCACGCTCGGGATGGGCGGGCCGCGACGGAAGGCCTGCTGACGCGCTTCGAGCTCTGCAAGCCATCCCTTCAGTTCCTCATCGGGAACCTGTCTGTCTGCCTGCTCGATGAGTTTTTTGGCGACCTCGAAGTCACCCAGCTCGAGGGCAGCCTGGACGCCACCGCGCAGGGCAGGCAAGAAATCTGGGTTGAAGCGCAGCGCTTCCTCATAGGCCCGAAGGGCCAGGCGCGGCTTGTCCTCGAGCAGGAAGAGTTGGGCGCGCAGATGGTGGTAGCGATCGCGCCGCCCTCGCTTGGAGAGGGCGACTGGGCGCAGCTTCTCGATGGCGCGCTCCATCTCCCCCTTCCAGTCTTCCAAGCCCAAGGCATCCCTGTGCTCGAGCAGTAACTCAGCCTGCATGAGCAACAAGCTCTGCTCTCTGGGGTGCAGCTCGAGCCCCGCATCGAGGGCAGTCTTCGCCGCCGTAAACTCGCCGAGGGCGAGGCGCAGCTGCGCTTCCCGCAGGAAGCGGATGGCGCTCTCAGGGAAGCGTTCCGCGTAGCGGCTGAGCAAGCCGAGGCTTGCTTCGGGAAAGTCGAGGGCAAGCTGCGCGCGGATCTGGATATCGATTCCCTCTGCTGCCTCTGGGTAGCGCAGCTCCAGACGTTCGCCGAGCTCGAGGGCATCGGCGAAACGCTGGGCTGCAATCAGCTCCGTGGCCAGGACCGACCAATCGATGCGCTCCTGCGAGAGGCTTGCCTCGAGGGCATCTGGGTCGTGCAGCAGCTGAGCAACAGAGCGAAGGACCTCCACAGAGGGGCCCTGCTCTAGGCTCGCCGCTTGAGCGAAGTGCTCTGCTGCTTGCAGGGGCTGAGCTCGAACCAGCTCGAGGCGGCCGAGAAGCAGGTGAATGCGATGGTCTCCCGGTGAGCGTTGCAACGCCTCCTGCAACCAGAATGCGGCACGGTCGGTCGCCGAGGGTCCACACTTGAGTAGCCCCACCCCAACGAGGAAGCGCAGATAGCCATCGGCTGGTCTCTCGAGCAAAGCGTCCTTGGCCAGCCCCAGAACGTGCTCGACACATTCTTCTGGAGCAAGCTGTGCGAGCCCCTCCTCATCGCGAATGGCTTCACGCAGGGTTCGCAGCTGGGCGTCGCTCATGCCGCGTTGCGCGGCAGGCAAGAGGGGAATGGCAACGATGAGAGGAAAGAGCAAGAGCGCAACCAGGAACCAGCGAGGCCAACGAGCCTGGCTCTTGCGCTCTGCCGAACTGGGGCTACCCAAAGTCAGCCCAAAGAGCGCAAAGACCGCGAATCCGACTCCTGGAAAACGTATTCCAAAGTCAAACAGCGACTGAACACCAGCAAAGCCCAGTGCAGCGAGGAGCGCCGCATGCAACACGTTGGAGTCGGCCTCGGGATGCAAACGCAACGCTGCGCGGAGCCAAGCGATGACCGCCAAGACGAGGACGAGGACGAGCACCGTCCATCCGTGCTCCAGAGCCGTCTCCGCCGCCTGATTGCTGAGGTGCCGCAAGGTCTTCTGTGGCGAATAGCGCAAGGCCTGAGAGAAGACCTCGACGAAGCTGTCGCGCCCCGTGCCGATGGCTGGCGCAGCGCTCACGATCTGCCAAGAGTTCAAATTGGGCAGCGGCGCAAGTCGTTGTTTGGGGCCGGCGGCCTGTACCAACTCGGCTTCGGCGAGGGCATCATCGCGCAGAGGCGACGAAGGCTTGGGGGCCTCGAGCTCGAGCACCTCTGTAACCTTTCCGAATGGTTGGGCGAGCAGCCTGGTGGCCGCATAGCCACCGAAGACGGTGGACCCCAGGGCCAGCAACAGCAAACCGACGAGCAATGCTCTGCTTCGAATCCGTGCGCTGCGCACGAGCAGAGCAAAGAGCGCGTGGGCAAGGGCCCAATTGATCATCGCCGGCAGGTGCAGAGTGAGCACCATGGCGGCGCTGAGCAAGAAGTAGAGGAGCAAGAAGATGTGTCGACGAGAGCCATCTCGCGTCGAAATGGCCAAACCCAAGGCGGGCAGACAGAGCAGACCGAGCAGGCTGGCTGCGTGCCCCGACACGACCAGAGGCGTATTCAAAGGGCTGCCGTTTTTGTAGTCCAGCGCTTCCGGGATGAAGCTGATGGCCCGGTCGTCGAGGCTCGTTTGGAGCGCAGAAAGCACGACGAAGAGCGCGCCAGCGATGGTCATGGCGGTGAGCAGTTTCTCTTTCAGGGTGTCCGAACGGTAGTGCAGATAGGCGAGCATGAACACCGAGAGAAAGCCGAGCAAAGTCCACAGGCCCATCGCGCTACGTGCAGGCGAGCGGGAGACGGGCACGAAGCCAGGCTCGAGCCCAAACTGCTGCGCCGTGAGCAGGTGTTGGCGTGCTGTCTCGGGAGACAAGAGCTCAACGAGCTCGATGGGGATGGGGATGACCTGCAAGGCCGTATGCACACAAAGCAAGAGGATGGCGGCCCCCCCGAAGCCTAGCCATGAAGGCTGGTGGCGGTGAAGCAGCGCCGCCCAGAGGGCGAGCAAAAGAGCGGCGAGGCTCAAGCCGATGGCAGTCGAGAAGTGACTGCTGGAGAGCACGAGCGGCGCGAGACCGAGCAGCGCGACGAAGGCGATGTCGAGCGCGCGATGGGAGCGCTCGCCATCGAGCCAGCGAAAGTGCTTGGGGGCTTGGGCGGGAGCCTGCTCTCCAAGCCTTGGGACCTCGAGCTCCGAGGTGGCAGCAGCGCTGGCCTCGATGCTCGGACTTGCTTGTGATGTGTCTTTGGACACGCGCTCTTCTCCCACTCACGGCAGGCCTGTATCGAGCTTCACGGCAGCGGCCCGCTGTTGGTCGGACGCAACACCAGTGGCTGCATGCAGCTCGCACGGCGCAACGCGCCAGCCCTCTCGGCAGCAGCAAAGTGCAGAGCAGCCACGTTTGCTCGGGTTCTGCATCGCTCACCCAGAGCACCGACGAATGGGCGAGGACACATACACGTGCGGCTATCTGATGCTTCGCTCCTCAGGGCGCCACGGTCGTGCGCGCTCCTCTCTCGCTGACTTCTAGCAGGCCAGCGGAGTCGAGGGAATAGGCAGCCGAGCCACGGGTCTTCGAGCTGTGTTCACCACTGGCTTGACGAGAGTCCCCATCGCAGGTGTACTAGTCCCTTCGATGGTGGGACCATCGCCCGCTTGGCGCGGTCCTGTTGGGTCACCCTCGCCTCCTCTCCACGCATTGAACGAAGGCTCACATGCAAGTCGTCACATTCGCTTCCATTCCTCATGCCAAGCCCGCGGAGTTCATCGCAAAACTGATTGATATTCATCAGTTTTTTCAGGCCGAGCCAGAGGCGGATCTGCGCGCTTTCAAGCGTTGGACCAAAGAGAACGAGCTCTTCGACAAGGAGCATTTCGAAGCGCTCCTGGAGTTTCTCAACATCTCCCAAGGCAAATCGAAGGCCCTCAACGAGGGCAAGTTCCTGCCCGCGATCCATGAGGCCGCCGACCACGTCTCACGTCAGAAGCTGGTATTCAAACACTTGGCAAAGAAGAACGAACTTCTGGTCAAGTACATCATGGATGGACTCGCGGAACGGCTGTATTCGACCAATGAGCTGTATCGCTACATCACCAGCTATGTGTATCCAGGAGAATACATCACACTGGTCAATTTCAAAGCCTGGATGGACTGGCTCCAAGCCTCCGAGCACATCAAGATGATCGGAATTCGCTGGGGGCTCAGCTCACTCGGCGAAGAAGCCATGAGCTACATCCGCATCATCGACGTCGACGAAATCCTCGAGGGTATCAGCGATGACGACGAGGAAGAGCCCGAAGACGAAGATGATGATGAGGCCACGAGCGAGCCAGCCAGCCACACTGCAGCAGCACCTCTCCCCGAAGCCGTGATGCCGCTACAGGAGGCCGCGGATGCTCCCGCTCCCAAAGCAGCACCTGCGCCCAGCTCAACGCCCTCGCACAGCTCGCCCCCGGCGCACAGCACGGCAGCAGCGCCCAGCGCAGCACCAGCGCACAGCACGGCAGCAGCGCCCAGCGCAGCACCGCTCACCCCGGCGGCTGCCACCGTGTTCACACAAGGGCCCCCAACACTGGTCACACCCAGCGGAGTCGAGACGGTGCGCGTCGTCGTCCAGCCCATCCGCCCCGTTGCAGAGGAAGAGCCGCTGAGGCTGCTCAGAGAAGCCTTCACCGAAGCCGACGAAGAAGAGGAAAGCGACGCTTTCGGTGAGCCCGAGCCGGCGCTTCAGCTCCGACTCGAGCAGCTCAGACTCGAACCCGAGCAAGTCGCCGACAACGTGCGGGCCGTGCTTTCTTGGTGGCAGCGACGCCCAGGCGGAAAACTGCTGCGCGCCAGCGACTACGGCTTCTCCGCCGAGCGCTTCGAGTCGGAACCCGCTTATGCGATGTTCCGCTTGAGCGCTCTCGCCGTGAGTCTCTTCCGCTTCCAAGGACGACTCAACGTCGGGAAAGGCGGTGAAGCGTTCGGAATTCTCGACCAGATGGGCTTCTTCGAAAACCTCTTCAAGAGCAGCCAGAGCGTCGAGGAGATTCTCGAGGCGCTGTTCAACGGAGGGCTCGCCCAGAGACCCGAGCTGTTCTCGAATCTCCACTACTTCTTGCTCCTGCGCCGCAGCCTGCGCCTGCAAGGTGACGATGGCGTGCGGACCTGGGCGCAGCTCGAAGAGCCAGCGCAGTGCGTGAGCACCCTCTGGCAGCACCTCGCCCACTTCAGCCTGCATTACGAAATCTTCTGGATTCTCAGAGAGCTGCACGTCCTCGGTGCGTGGCCTTCTGACAGCCTCGCCGAGCTCTCGGTGGTGCCTCTGCCCAAGGTTCGTGAGACCGCCTTCCGCCTCGGACTGCTCGAAACACCGTATGCTGCGGACTTCCCTACCCTGCTCTCGGTCAGCCGCCGATTGAGCCGCTTCTTTGGCAAAGAGGCCGACTTCGAGGCACCCCTGGTGTATTTCGAGCCTCGACGCGCGCTGCACTACGATGCCAGCGAGCCAAGCTACTTCAGCCGCGATCAGCTCGGCCTGGACTGAGGCCCCATGGTCAGAACCCTGAGAGAGCTGCGTCGTCCGCGCAAGAGCCCTAGCCCCCCGGCTAGCCCCTCGACGCAGCCGCTGCCCATGCTGATCTGCAGCGATTTCCATGTTGGAGAATACGCCAAGGATCTCAGCCGCATCGAGTACGTCAAACGCTCGGTCCAGCTCGACCGAGAGTTCTGCGCCTTTCTCGAGTACCACGCCAGCCATCGTCTCGACGAGCGACCTTGGCGACTGGTCATCAATGGAGACTTCCTCGACCTCGTCGCCGTCACCTTCATGCCCTCCGAAAAGGAGCTGCTGCGCCACCCCGAGCTCGAGCTCAGCGTCGAGGAACGCGAGCTCGGCTTGCACAACGACGCCAACAAAGCGGTCTGGAAGGTCGAGCACGTCGCCGCCCGCCATCGCGCGCTCATGACCTACCTCGCCGACTTCGTGGCGCGCGGCAACCACCTCGAGCTGCTCTACGGCAACCACGACGCCGAAATGTACTGGCCGCAAGCACAACAGCGCCTGATCGAGCTGCTCGTCGAAGCCTACTTCGGCGGCGAAAGCGTAGAGGGCATCGAACCCGAGGAGTTCCGGGCTCGGATCGCCTTCCACCCTTGGTTCTTCTTCGTACCGGGTCGAATCTATATCGAGCACGGCAACCAGTACGACGATTTCTCCAGCTTCGACCACCGCCTCGTACCGCTGATCCCATTCGACCAAGACCACGTCGCGATGCCGGTCTCGCATCTGATCATTCGCTATTTTGTCAATCGATACGAAAACTTCAGAAGCCATGACAAAGACAACTGGACCCTACGTGAGTACGTCGGGTGGCTACGCCAAGAAGGCTGGGAGAATACACTTCGGATCATGACGCTCTTTGGCTCGCTCTTCGCCCAGGTCTGGGCCTACGCTGATGCCGTGCGCCGCAGCCCCCAGCTCCCAGAGCTCGACAGGCGCAATGAGCAAGAGCTCATTCGCTTGTCGAAACGCTCGGGCATCGCCGAGCAGGTCTTGCGTGATGTCAACGCCGCGCGAAACAGACCGCTGGAGACCTCCTTTTTGCGTACCATGCAACTGGCTGCGGTCGACAAGACCGCGCTGGTACTCCTGCTCTGCTCTGCAGTGCTCTCCCTGCTCGCCAGTGGTGTGCTGCTCGACCTCTTCGCGTGGCTATCGAATGCAGAGCCTTTTCGCGCCTCGACTCGGCTGCTGCTGGTGCTGCTCACCATCGTGCTCGGTGTGCTGGCTTGGCCGCTGGAGACCGCCCTGCTGGCCATCTTCGCTCGAGGAAAACTGAGTACCGCCGTCGGTCCGAAGCTCGAAAAGGGTGCGGCAGACCTCGCCCGTATTCTGGACACCAGCCATATCGTCTTTGGTCATTCTCACATGCCGGTTCAGTCACGGCTGCGAGCAGAGCCCGAGTGCTGGTATACCAACATTGGCTGTTGGGTGGTGCCGGAGCGCCGCGAGCGGCACGATCCAGAGTGCCAATCGACCCTCACCTACGGTCTCTACGATTGGGACAACAACAGCGTCGAGCTGCAGCGTTGGTGCACCCGAGAGAATCTCCCGGTTCCGTTCTCGAGCTCCCGCCGCGAGAAGCCTTCTGAAGGCCCCAGCCATGACGCGCTGCTCGAGGGTCTCTCCCATCCTCATCGCCGATTGAGGCGCCCGCGTTGAGCGACCTCGGGTTGACGGCTGGTTGATGCAGCAAGTCCTCGCAAGCGTCACGCAGGAGCTGAACTGCATCAGCAACAACATGAATTCAAGGGAATGGTCGGGTCGATACCGCTCTCACCTTGGAACCTGCGTGAAACGCCGCCAGCCCGCAGTGCCAAGCAGCAAGTCCATCGCCCGAGGTGCCCGCTCGTCATCGGAGAAATAGAAGTTGGGGTCCTCGATGCTCTGCCCTGGCATCTCTGGAAGCAGCAGCAGCGAGGCCAAGATGTGCGGCGTCTTGTCGTCGGCATAGCTCAAGATGGTATCGTCGACCACAGCGATGGCGAAGTCCCCCTGCACCGGCCGACCATCGGCATCCTTGGCCGTCAAGGTCAGCTCCACCGTCCCACGCGGCGAATAGCTCTTCTTGTCCGTCGTCAGCTCGAGCGTCGTCCCGCCAGAGAGCCCACGATACACCAGCCGCTCCGCGATGGGGCGATAGGCATCATCGAACAAGGTCACGCGCACCGCGCCCACGCTGTCCGCGGGCAGCGAGAGCTCCAGCGCTTCACCCTCTGGCCCCACCTCTGCGCTGTCCGTCTCCAGCAATTGGGCGCGCAGCGTGGCGGCGACGTAGACCTCCTGCTGCTCGCTGCATGCAAGCCATAAATGCAGCTCGTCATCCTGTGACGCATCCTTGCTCTGCAGCACGCAACCCTGTTGCGCGGCGTCCGGGAGCGCCACCCGCTGCGCACTCTGCCCTTCACGAGGCGCCGGTTCGACCACTTCTACCCAGTAGCGGCGGTCAGCCTTCGGGGTCAGCTCAAAGCGCCCCATTCCACCGTAGAAGGTCTTTGATTCCGAGAGAACAGTACCCGCATCGTCCACCACCCGCAGCGTGATTTCTGCCTCCTTTCCAAGGGGCGTCTTGGCAGAGTAGTAGACCCGCGAAGGCAAACCCTGAACCAGCTCACCGCCCTCGGGAAAGAGCTGGAGCAGCAACTGATCCGGGGTGATGGGGATACGCTTTTGGATCGATTCCACCACCCCTGCATCGTTGATGAGCACCGTCAGCAGACCGTCTCCACGGCCCACGTTCGAGGGCAAGGTAAAGCGGAGCAGTGCTTCCCCCTTGGCGTTGGTGAGCATACTATCCCGCAAGAAGGATGAGCCATCGAGCGTCACGGTGTATTCGAAATTCACAGAAGCAAGCGCTTCTCCCGTCCCTCTCTCCAGCTTGACCGTCGCGCTGACCTCCTCACCAGCAGCATAGCTCTTGCGCACGAACTCCAGGGTCTTCTTGACTCTGGGTGGCTCGTACACCGAGATGATGAGGGGTCGCTCCCCTGTCGCCCCAAGAGAAGAATACACCCTGAGGGTGTACTCTCCACCAGCCAAGGTCAGCGGCAACTCGAAATCGTTGGTGGCGACGCCCTGCTCAGCCCACACCTTCTTCTCGAGCAGAGACGAGCCTCTCGGATCGAGCAGCTCGAAACGAAGCTCATGAGCCTGTTGCTCGAGGCCCGCCGAAGGGCGCAGCTCCCAAGCGCGAAACCAAATGGTCTCCCCAGGACGATACAGCGGCTTGTCGAGGGTGAGATGCATCCGAGCGCCATCGAGCTGAGCAAGCTCCGCGCTCAGGCGACTTTCGAGCTCGCTCTGCGCCTGCGCGGCGCCAGCGATGAGCCCAAGCAGAAGAGAGAAGCAAACGCCAAGCTGAGGTGCTCGCCAAGAGCTATGCACACACATCGCAGACTTCATCGCAACACCTCCATCGCAATCGGCTCAACCCAGGTTTTCTCTTCGTCCGTATAATAGAGGTAGGCGCTGCTGGCAGGTCCAGTGAAGCTGCCCGCCTGCTGCGCGAGCAGGTCGAGCTCGAAGAGGCGCTCCTCATTCGGTGCCATGGCACGGAAGTAAACAATGACCTCGCGTTCCCGCGTCTCGTAGAAGTCGATGAGCCCTTTCTCGCGCAGCTCCTTGAGTTGCCAGGTCTGGAAGCTCAACCCACCAGGGAAGCCAATCCGCGCCAGCGCCATGGGCTGCCCTTCGCCACGTTGATTCTTCACGCTGACCGCCAGACGCACGCTCTCTCCAATCGGCACGCTCTTTTTGTCGACCTGCGTGCTCAGCCCAATCGCTGCGTTCGGGTGCGAGAGAGGCTGCTTGGTGCGGTAGCTCGCCAGGGCACTGTATGCCAACACAGCGTCGGAAGGACCTTCGAGATAGAGCTTCACGGTATTCTCTCCATCGACCAAATCTGGACCAAATCCCCCGATGACCATCTCCTTGCTGTCGGCATCGTCAATGGAGAGGTCCGCGACCTGCTTCCCATTGAGTTCCACGCGGAGTCGGACGCCCTCGGGAAGGCGGCTGCTCAGACTGGCGTACTGCGTCAGCGCCTGCAGCGCGAGCACCGTGGCCTGAGTCGACGAAAAGGAGCCCCAGCCATTGTTGCTGCCAGCAATCCAGCCAATCGCGCCGTCGAGCCGCGCCGCGTCCAAGTCAGAGGACTTCATCATCGCGAGCGCCGCCAGCGCCGTGCTCTCGATAAGCAGCGCCTGTCCACCAGAGCGCGTGATCGACTGCGCCGCCCCAGGAAACGAGCCATCCTCAGCCTGCTTCTGCATGAGCTTCTTCACCGCAGTCCGAGTCCGCTCGGTGCTGGGCTCGACATTCAGGAGCGTGTTGGTGGCAAGCGCCAACACGTAGGGGTCTTCACTCTGGGCGGCGTATTCCGCAACAAGCTCGACCTCTTTGCTCAGCTCCTTCTCACCCGCCTCGCTCAGCGCGTAGGTGATATAGGCGTTGGTCACCTCATCGCTGGCACCACCAAAGGCATCCAAGGCGCGAGGGTTGCGCATGTAGCCGCCACGCCCATCTCTCTTGTCGAGCAGCCACTTCCGGGTGCGCGCAATCATGCTCTGATCGACGTCGAAGACCTTCGACATCTGCACGAATTCCATCA
Source organism: Myxococcota bacterium (assembly GCA_034002465.1). Classification (GTDB taxonomy): domain Bacteria; phylum Myxococcota_A; class Bradymonadia; order UBA4248; family JAVFAO01; genus JAVFAO01. The sequence goes on along the minus strand of JAVFAO010000045.1, from coordinate 7,815 downwards.
GCCCATACGCGGTCAGCGCCTCGTGCCCCGGATCCCCGCCAAACCATTCATAGCCAAGTCCTGGACTCTCATACCCAGTGAGCAACTGGTAGCCCTGGTCGAGATAGGCGCGAGCCTGCTCCATGGCCGCCGCATCGACCTCCTGCTGCCCGCCCAAATACTGCATGACCATGATGTTGGGATAGGTGGTCGAGGACGCCTGCTCGAAGCAACCATAGGGCGCGCGCAGCAAAGCCTCGGTACCCGCGACCAGCGAAGAGACCGGCGATGGGTAGAAGCGCAAAGTCAGCTCCGCCGTGTCCGGCAACGCCCGATCAACCCGAAACGTGTGTTCCGCCGCCCCACGCAGCCGCCCGCTCGCCGCCCACTCGAAGGGGAAACCTTCAGGAACGATGCGTACCGTGCGCTCTAGCCTGTCGCTGAGCTCGCCCGCACCGGCAAAGAGCTGGATACGGCCGTCCGCTTCTTGACGGCCGTTGCCGACCACTTTGGCGCGAATGAAATAGCTACGACGCTCTCCCGCAGCGAGCTCATCGTTGGCCGGCAGCTCATTGGCCAGCAACTGGAAGGCCGGACCAATGGCAGCACCGTACTGCACGCGCTGCGCCCGCTCAGTCTCGTTAGCCACGCTCACAGGCAGCTCCAGAATGTCCCCCCGGCTCAGCTCCAGCGGCAGCTTGGCGGCAATGGAGATGGGGAGCTTGGAGCTGAGCACGTGCTCGCTGCGCAACACCTGCACTCCCGCTACGCCTTCTGCGCTGGCGCGAAAGCTGGTCACCGCATCGGACAGGGGAAATCGAACCGTGGCCTTGCCCTGCTCATCGGTGCGCAGCGAAGGGTTCCAATAGACCGTCTCTCGAAAGTCCGTTCTCGGTCCCTGATAGTCTGGCGAGTATTCCGGAATCGGGAACTGCCGCACCGTGTCATAGACCACCGGCGCAGGGATGTCCTCGCGCCGCACCCTCTCTCGTCTACCGACGACCACATCGTCCAAGCCCCAACCACCGAAGTCTTCCTCTTCTTCGGCCAGGGCAATCGCCTCAGCCGGCATCGCGCGATCCTTCACCGCCTCGACCTCTTGCATCGGCAAAGCAGGGGGCATTGCAGGGAGCGCTGGCATGGCCGGCAGCTCAATGCCCATCGCCGCCGGAGCCACCTTCTCTTCGGCCAACATGGGAGACGCTTTCTGCACGCCACAAGACACCGTGACAAGCGCCATGACCAGACAACAACAGAAGGACACTCTGAATATCGATGGAAGCTCCTGAGAACGTTGGGAAAAATGGAATCCCTCAAACAAGAAATGTGCGACAGCGCGCATGGCTTCCTCCACTACGAACGGCAGTACACTGAGCAAAGACACCCATCCCCGCGACCTTCCGCCGGCATTGCTGCTGGCGTGGCGCCAGAGAGCGAGCGAATACGACCACGAGCGGTCCAGTCGTGGGCGCGAACATGCACTGCAACGTGGAGGCTGTCGAGCGCTTACAGCGAAGCTCGAACAGACGCGAACCTGCTCGCTCGCCTTCGTTCGCCCAGAGGAGCAGCGGAATGAAAGGTCCTTCGCTCACTGTCGATTGCATTCGCTCGCTCCCGCGAGACCCTCGCAGCGCTGCGCAGCCGCATCGGATGCGCCCGCGACAGACGCTGACTCAGGCCTCGCTTCGCTCGCTTGTTCGATTGCATTCGCTCGCTCCCGCGAGACCCTCGCAGCGCTGCGCAGCCGCATCGGATGCGCCCGCGACAGACGCTGACTCAGGCCTCGCTTCGCTCGCTTGTTCGATTGCATTCGCTCGCTCCCGCGAGACCCTCGCAGCGCTGCGCAGCCGCATCGGATGCGCCCGCGACAGACGCTGACTCAGGCCTCACTTCGCTCGCTTGTTCGATTGCGAACAGCGACGACCAGCGTTATCTAAGCCGCGAGTGGACGGGCCATGCAAGCTCTCAGAGCTCTTCGTCCGCAGCCACGGCGCTTCCCCAGTGCCGAAGCCAGCTCCGAGCGCGCTTGTATGACGGTTTCCTGCTGCCGCCAGGTGCCCAGCGCAGCCCGACGCATTTCGAACCCTCCGACGTCTGCATAGGATCGGCGTGCAAAACCCAGAGCGTACCAGCCCAAAGGCCGCAGCGACAAAGAACGAGGCGCCTGCGCGCTTCGACGACGCCACACTGCAACAAACGAAATCCCAAGCCTGCAAAGGGCACACCCCCACCACACCTCGCGTGGGATCACTACTCGAGAGCGAGCGAACGGGCAACGCGCACATCGTGGTCGAGGACGCGCGCGAACACAACCTCGACGGTGTCTCTCTGCGTATTCCTAAACGACAGCTCTGCGTGTTTACAGGGCCCAGTGGTTCAGGCAAGAGCTCGCTCGCCTTCGACACCATTTTTGCCGAGTCCAGACGGCGCTTCCTCGACAGTCTCTCCATCTACGCGCGACAGTTCGTCGGTGAAATCCAACGCCCCAAAGTCCGTTCGCTGAGAGGCATCGGCCCCTCCATCGCCATCGACCAACGCACGGTCTCCCACAATCCCCGCTCGACCGTGGGCACCGTCACCGAGATCTATGATTACGTCCGTGTGCTCTGGGCGCGACTCGGCACACAACACTGCAGCAGCTGTGGAGCCGAGGTCAGCAGCAGCGACGCCTCCACCATCGTCGCGCAACTGCTCGCGCTACCCACGGGCACGCGCTGCCACATCTTTGCACCCATGGTGCGCCAGCGAAAAGGTGAATTCAAGGAGCTCGTCGACCTCGCCCGAAAACGTGGATACACCCGCCTGCGGGTCGACTCAGTGCTGCTCGAGCTCGCCGAGGATGTGAAGATTCGCAAGTCATATCGACATGATATCGACCTGCTCATCGATCGAATCAAGCTCAAGGATGGCGTCGTCAGCCGCCTCTACGACAGCGTCCAGAGCGCCCTCGAGCTGGGCAAAGGGCAATGCCTCGTCGAGACAGGTGAGGGCGACAGCCTACGCAGCGCCTTGTACAGCGAGCACTGCGCCTGTTCCACCTGCTCCCTCAGCTTTCCAGCGCTGACGCCCCACAGCTTCTCCTTCAACTCCCCCGTCGGAATGTGCCCTGCCTGCGAGGGCCTGGGCTACACCCTCGCCTTCGACCCCGAGCTGGTCCTGCCCGACCCAGAGCTCAGCTTCGCCCAAGGTGCGATCGCCGCATGGCAATGGACCGGCACGAGCAAACAGGAACGCAACCCGCTCCTCCTCGACGATGATGTGCTCGCTGCGCTGCTGCGAGAGCTCGGCATCGATGAACACAGCCCCCTCTCGACGCTCGATGAGAAAGGCCGAAGGCTACTGCTCTTCGGTCGCGAGCAGCCCATCGAGGTAGCCTGGAATCGCGTCCAACACAGCGGCAGCTACGCGCTGCGTTTCGACGGCATTCTGGCCGCACTCATGCAGCTCTACCGCAGCACCAAACGCGAGGCCCTGAAAGGCTTTCTCGAGGCCTTCCTGCGCGAGAGCCCTTGCCAGGTCTGTGCTGGCGCACGGCTTCGCCCCGAGAGCAGGGCCGTGCTCCTGGGTGGGCGCTCCATCGACACCCTCAACGCGATGAGCATCGACCGAGCCCGGCGCTTCTTCGAGGGTCTGCGCTTCGACGGAAACGCTTCGCGCATCGCCAACGAGCTGATGCCAGAGATCCTGAGGCGCCTCGACCATCTCCTCGAGTTGGGCCTGGACTACCTCGAGCTCGGCCGCAGCGGGCCCAGTCTCTCTGGCGGCGAGAGTCAGCGAGTCCGCCTAGCAACCCAGCTCGGCAACGGGCTGACCGGCGTCACCTTCGTGCTCGACGAGCCATCGATTGGGCTGCACAGCCGCGATCACGAACGTTTACTGTGCAGCCTGCAAGCCTTGCGCGATCGCGGCAACTCTGTGCTCGTGGTGGAGCACGATGAGTCAACCATGCGCGCAGCGGACACCCTCATTGACTTTGGCCCCGGCGCTGGTGAACGCGGAGGGCGAGTCTTGTATTGCGGTCCGGTCTCAGGCATCGACGAGGCAACAGACTCCCTCACCGCCGCATACCTGAGTGGACGCAAACAGATCGAGACGCCTGCGATTCGCCGTTCGGGCAATGGCCATGCGTTGCGGATCCTCGGCGCGAGAGAGCACAACCTGCGCGGCTTCGACGTGTCCTTCCCACTCGGCACGTTGATCTGCGTGACCGGCGTGAGCGGCGCGGGAAAGTCGACGCTGGTCAATCGACTCTTGCTACCAGCGGCGATCCGCCAGGCCAACCGCGGAACCGCCAGCGTCGGCGCGCACGACAAGATCGAAGGGCTACAGGCCATTGACCGCGTGATCGCCGTCGATCAGAAGCCCATCGGCCGCACCCCCCGCTCGAATCCTGCGACCTACACCAAGGTCTTCGACGCGATTCGCCAGCTCTTCGCTCAGCTCCCCGACTCGCGCATCTACGGCTACAGCGCCAGTCGCTTCAGCTTCAATGTCGCCGGTGGCCGCTGTGAGGCCTGCTCTGGGGCAGGTGTTCGAACGCTGGAGATGCAGTTCCTCGCCGATGTCTACGTGCCTTGCGAGAGCTGCAGGGGACGCCGCTTCAACGAGGCAACGCTTCGGGTCAAGTATCGAGAGCACGACATCGCTCGTATTCTGGAAACCAGTATCTCTGATGCCTTGCAGCTCTTCTCGCCGCATCCCCCCGTGCGGCGCATCCTCCAAACCGTCGAAGACGTTGGCCTCGGCTACCTGCGCCTTGGACAACCCTCCCCCACCCTCTCTGGCGGCGAGGCACAGCGGATCAAACTCAGCAGGGAGCTTGCCCGCGCGCCCGTGGGGCACACCCTCTACGTCATGGATGAGCCCTCGACGGGACTGCACTTCGAGGACATCCGAATGCTGCTCAAGGTGGTGCATCGGCTGGTGGACGCTGGTAATACCGTGGTGATCATCGAACACAACCTCGAGATCATCAAGAATGCAGATTACATCATCGATCTCGGACCAGAAGGCGGTGACGGTGGCGGTGCGTTGGTCGCAGCGGGCACGCCTGAGGCCCTCATCCGCGAGCCCAAGAGTCTCACTGGTCGATATCTCGCTCCCCTACTCGCCTCCCATGGATGACAGCTTCGGACTCGCACGTTCTGGAAGGGTCCGACTTGCCCTCCCTATTTGCTGCGTATGCTGGCGACCAGGGCAGCAGCCTCTCCAAATTTTCCCTCGTTTTGCAGCGCCTTGGCCTCGAGCAAGAGCAGTGCATCGCGCGCTGAGCTCGAGCCTCCACCGAAGACCCCCTCTACGTCGTCGATCGCTCGCTCTATCTCGTCGGTAGGAGCAGCAGAATAGAGCAGCGCGAGGGCTCTGCCCCAGAGGGCGCTGGGCACTGCACTCGAGAGCGCCTCTCGCTGGCGCACGGCCAACTCGAAGAGCTCGGCAGCGCGAGCATAGTCGGAACGCAGCAGCGCTTCCCACCCGCGAGCCGTGAGCAACAACGCCTCGCCGTTGGCCTCCAACGGAAGCAGTGTCTGGGCCCGCTCGAGACGTTCGACCTGGAGCAGCCATCCCGCGCGATCGAGCCGCGCCGTGGGAGCGTCCTCTGCAGGTGTCGCCGATGAGAGGGCCTCCTTCATCAAGCCTGCATAGAGCGTGGATTGAATGAGCGCGAGCTTGGGCGTCGCATAGTCTGTACGCAACAGCACATCGTAGATGGCGGCTGCGCCACCCCCTTGCGCAGTGAGAAAGGGCCCACTCTCGAGGGCGGAATCAAGCTGGCTGAGCGCCGTGCGTTGTGACTCGGTACCCAACCAGGGCTCTTCCGAGCGCAGCTTCTTCTGCACCCGTTTCATCTCCGCCTTGACCTTTTTCAGGTCATCGGCATCGGGCGCAAGCTCGAGATACCATTGATAATACTGAACCGACTCCGGGTACTGCTCGAGCTTGTTGTGCGCCCGTGCTCGATTGAGGTAGGCCCGCACCGCCCCCTGAGGTGAGGCCTGGATAGCCTTGGTGTAGGCCGCGACAGCGTCTCCATACTTGCCATCGTTGTAGAGATCATTGCCGAGCTTGAGGTAGGTGTTGGCGTCCTGGGCGCGAGCAACCCAGGCGCTGAGTAGCACTGCGAACGCGAGCAACGCCTGAAGGGAACAGCGAAAAAGGCCAATGGATCGTTCGCTCATGCCCCTTGCCCTCCTGCCGTCGAATCGAGCAGCTCGTCGTCTTCGCTGTCTTCGCTATCTTCACTGTCAGGCAGCGCTTCGTCTTCTCCGACGCCGTCGCTGTCAGGCAGCGCTTCGTCTTCTTCGACACCATCGCTGTCGGGCAGCGCTTCGTCTTCAGATGCATCGAGCAAGTCGGGCGCTTGGTTGCTCTCTGCGCTGCTGCTGCTCTCACGGGTGAGCAGTGGCAGGTTGAAGCCCAGCCCCAGCTGCAAGCCCTGTCGAATGCCTCGGCCAGCGCCAAAATCGAGCTCGAGGCCATACGCCAACTGGAGATACCACTCTTGCGACCAGTAGTAGCGCCCACTCGCCCGAAGCCCCCAGAACAAGCTCGTCTCACTCAAGGAGAGCTCACGCCCATCGACGAGCATTGAGATGCTGTCCACCGAAGCCCCCAAGCCCGTCGAAGCCTGCACTGCAAAAGGCCCCCAAAGGTAACGGAACAAGCCATGCAAAGGCTCCACGCCGATGCGCTGAGCGCCGTCTCCAATGGCGTCCAAGCTCTGCTGTGTATCGACATTTTCGAGCTGCAGGCCCGCATCGAAGGAGGCCACGCCAAAGCCGATACCCAAAAGCTGCACGCCAAAGAGCTCATCCAGATAGCCCGCCGAGAGCTGCACCCCGTGATGGGTAAAAGAGTGCTTCGCGTCGCCATCAATGGCGCCTAGCTCCACCGACGCGTCGCCAAGGCTGCCGCTGGCCCCCTCGAAGCTGAGGGACTGCATCCAAAGCGCATACGAAGCATCCACATAGAGTCGATGCAAACGAATGCCGCGATTGCGAATGACCCACACGTCTTCCGGCTCCCGCAACATGGCGATGGGCAAGGTCCTTCGCTTTCCTGGACGAATCTCGAAGCTCATCTCGATGGGGCGATAACCCGGTGCGCGAAGCTCCACTCGGTGCTCGCCTGGCTTCACCTCCAACGACTCACCAGCCGCCCCTAGCAAACCGCCGTCGACCCAGACCTCAGCGTCGGACGCAGCGGTGACCACCGTCAGCTGGGTCGAGAGTGGCTGCATCTCGATCACGAGCTGACGCATCTCACCTGCACCGAGCTGCAGCTCCTCTCGGTAGGTCTCATAGCCCTCTGCCTCGAGCCTGAGTGAGTGGCTCCCCTGCCCCAAGCTAAACTGTGCAGGTGCGGGGCCCAGATAGTGTCCGTTGACAAAGACCACGGCCCCCTCCACTGGCGTCACCACTGAGATCAGGGCTTCCAAAGTGAAGAGTTCAGCAACGGCTTCGCGCACGAGCTGACTCATGTCAGTGCCCGTTTTCACGACTCGATGGGCCTCACTCGAGAGCTTCCCCACGTGCACGAGCTCGAGTCGCAACTGCGACCCCTCGACCTGCAGATAGGCGTCGACAACGGCATCGACCGACAACGCCTCGGCGAGCAGATTGGCGCTCGAGCCACATTCACTCAGTCCCTCGAAACACGCTGGCATCTGCAGCGGCAGCGTGCGCAGGCGCTCGGACAACGCCTTCTCGGAGATCAGGTGCCTCTGCTCGGTGCGCCCCAGAACCAGGGCGAGGTGGGTCTCGAGCTCCGTCACACTGAGCTCGTCGACGCCATCGGTGAACAGTCGCCAATAGACATCCGCCGCTTGTGCCGAAGTCA
>JAVFAO010000044.1:16018-27124 GCA_034002465.1 Myxococcota bacterium | reverse complement strand
ACCAGTGTTCCTCCAGGGCCTGGCGACTTGAGCAGGGGGACGCCCAGCATAGGCCCGAGCTCGACGGTCTGAGAAAAGTTGCGGAGCCCATCGGCCTGCACGTAGGTATACGGCAGCCCGGTGCTCGAGTAGACCCCCGCGATCACGGAATAGTCCATGTTGGCGAAGGCTCCCGTGAGCGGGAGCTGGTTGGGGATGACGACTGTGTCCGTGTCGCTGTTGGCGGTAGAGAAAGCGCCGAAGACGCCTTCTGGACCGATCTGGAGATAGGCACGCACGGAGCTCTGGCTGAGTCCCTCGTCGAAGGGCGCATCGAGCAGCTTGTAGCGCATGGTGAGGTCGAGGGGGACGCTGCACACCAGGTCTACCCGCTGCGTGCTCCCCTCAGTCACGAAGAGGAAGCGTTGCATGGCCAAAAGCTTGGGCTCGAAGGTTCCGGTGATGTTGTCGTAGATGCCGCACAAGCCAATCACGGCGACGTCGCCGAAGCGGCTGAGCAACTCGTAGTCTCCACTCGGCCCAGACACTTGATTGGCCTCTCCGGGCTCCGGATTGGGCGAGTAGACGTCGGCCTGGCTGGTGAGCACGATGGCCATCCTGGTCTTGCCCAGCCCTGCATCGAGGGAGACCTTCTCGCCACCGCTGATGTGACCGTAGATGATGCCTGGCACGATCTCCTTGGGTGGATTCGATTCCCCCTCCTCTCCGTTTTTGGCAATGAAAATCGTGAGGTTCTCAGCGTCGACGTCGGTGATGGTGGTGCTGCTGTAGCCTTCCTTGCTGGCGGTCACCACCTGCGCTCCACTGAGCCCGACCCCGGAGAGGCAGAGTTGACCGTTGGCGTCGGTAAGTCCTGACCACGAGCTTGGGTTGGAATAGCCAAGTCTCACCGTGGCGGCCTCGACCGGCGCACCTGAGCCTCGTGTTTTGACGGAGACGTTGAGGTTGCCCGCGATGGGGCCACCCCAGGCGCCGCTATACATGGTGGAAGGGTCGAAGTAGGTATACAGAGACGGTGCGCTTTGGGTGACGCTCCCCGAGCGCGCCTGCAGCACCACTTCGCCAACCGCGTGTGCAGGGCTGCGCGCGCGCATGGTATAGGGATCAAGCCATTCCAGGCCGAGCATGGGGACGCCGTCGAGCTCCAAGGTCGTGTTCTCATCAAACCCATATCCGGAAACAGTGATCAGCGTATTGCCGGACTGTGAGCCTTGTTGGGGGGTAAAGGATTGGATCGAGAGCGGGTCTTCGAAGCGGAACGCGTTCTCCACACGCAGCTCGCGCTCTGCGCTGCGCAGCAGCAGGTCCACCACACCTGCAGAAGCGGCAGGCGAGAGCAGTTCGAGGGTGTGCTCGTCGAGCACGTTGACCGATGTCGCGGCGAGGGGACCGAAGAAGACCTGCATCTGCGGTTCGAAGCCCTGGCCTTCGATGCGAATCAGGCTGCCCCCGGCACTTGGTCCAAGTCGTGGTTCGATCGAGTCCACCGCCAGCGTTGCATCGTAGCGCCAGGCATCGAGCAGCTCCGCGCTGCCGAGCTGGTTGTGGACGCTGATGGTTACGAGGCCTGGCTCTGCGGTGGGGGCGCGCACGAGGATGCTATTGGGTTCTAGCCTTTCGATGCTGGCCTCTTGCCCGCCAATACGCACGGTGCTGACCCCTGCATCGAAGCCTTCGCCAGCGAGGGCGAGCAAGCTCCCGCTCTGGCCGTGCTTGGGGAAGACGGCGAGCAGTCGTAGCTGTGAGCTGCTGTCGAGATAATGGAAAGCATCTTTCAGGCTGCTGCTTTGGCCGTCGAGGGAGACGCTGAGATCGCGTGCTCCTGCGCTTTGGGGAGGGCTTAGCAGCACCGCGTGGTTGGCGCTCCACTGTTCGAGGAGCGCGGGCTTGTTGCCAAAGAGAACCTGCAGACCAGGGCCAAAGCCTTGTCCTTGGATGGTGACGCGGGTGCCACCTCGTGTAGGTCCGGCGATGGGGAAGAGCTGCGTGACCTGCAGCGCTTCATAGTATTCCACTGCATCTTCGAGTTCGAGGGTGCCCTGGGTGCAGCCAAGCCGCAGAGTGGCGGGGCCCGCCGAACAGGGTGGCGTGATGCCGGTGAGCTCGGTGTCTGATTGGTACTGCAGGTCGAAGACGCCGCGGCCGCAAATGGAGAGCGTACAGCTTGGTTCGAAGGCGGTACCGCCGAGGGAGAATGGGACCCCTCCGGTGGTGGCTGAGCGAGGCACGTCGAGCTGCTGGACCGAGACCGCGTCGATGTATTCGAAGGCGTCAGGCAGTGTGTCGCTTTGAGCGCCATCACGGAGGTGGATGCTGACCTTCCCGGCGCGGCCTGGTGGGACCACGACCTGCATGGTGTACTGGTCGATGAGCTCGCGCTGCAGGACTGCGGCGGAGCCAAAGAAGACCTCGGTGCTTGCCCGGAGGCCTTCGCCGCCGAGGGTGACGAGTCGGTTGCCGCTGCTGGCTGAACGATTGGGTGTGACAGAGAGCAGGCGCAGGGGGGTGCTTTGTTCGTTCAGGTCAGGGGTGTCGAAGTCTTCTTCGTGGAGCTCGAAATCGTTGGGGCCCTGCTCTTGCTGGTCTGCTTCGTGGAGCTCGGCGTCGCTGGTGATATCGAGGTCTTGCTCGGTGTCTTGAACGAAATCGGCTTCGGCATCGCCTAGGTCGGTGTTCACCTTGGGCTCTTCTTCGCATGCGAAGGCGAAGCCGAGGCAGAGCAGCAGAGCCCAGAGCCCGAAGCGCGGCTCGATGGGAGGCAGGGATCGCTTGCTGAAGGGCATGAGCTGACTCAATCGAAGAGGCTTCGCAGGTCGAGTCCTGCGGGGTAGCCATAGGAGACATAGGAATCGTAGCCATAGACGTAAAGCCCGACGGGCTCGCTGGCCTCGATGCGGTGAACACCATCGGCGATGGGCAGTCTGGCGGCGCTGAACTGTGTTGCTCCGAAAGGAGTGAAGAGCTCTGCAGGGATAGGGCTGCCATCGAGCAAGACAGCGCTCTGGCTAGGGGCGATGACGCTGATGTAATCGTGCTCGTACTTGTCGGGTACCAGGAATACGTATTGGCGGCGGTATTGCTCTGAGGGGGCGAGCAAGATGAAGCTTGGATCGCCAGTTCCAGCCGCTTGGGGGCTTGGGGCGCCGGTGTTGGGATCGATGGGATCCCACTCACTGGCGAGGAACTGACCGACGAGGATGGGTCGGTCGGCGTGGAGCTCGAAGTCCTCGGTGTTGAGCAGTTCGAAGAACTCTCCTTCCTGAAGTACCCTGGGCCCGTCACTGACATCGGGCACGGTGTAGACGGTGGTGTTGGGTAGCCTTGCCATGATCCGCCACAGGTCGCGTTCGCCTTTGCGGGCATAGCTCTTGGCTGCGTGATAGTGCAAGCCCCAGGCGTTGACAGGGTACATTTGCTGCTCGAGGTGATCGGCACAGCAGGTGACGGGGGTGGTTTCGGGCGCATTGGCAGCTTCTGAACCGCCGAAGACGGCGACGGGCTTGTTGGCCACCACCAGGCTGCCAGTGAGGTCGGCGCCGATGGCATCGGTGCTCAGGTTGAGCACGTCGAAGGGCTCGAGGATAAAGGTCCGCGAATCCCATTTTTGCATGGGAGGAATTCGTTCTCCGGTCTCCGCGATACGCCCCTCCATGGTCGCAGCGGCAACCCTGATCTCGACCTCTGTTTCGCCGTCGCCTCCGGCTACGACGGTGAGAAAGCCGCGCAGGGAGAAGTGCTGCTGAGCGCGGGTCATGACATAGTAGCGGCGTCCCCAGGCGAGGGTTGGAAAGAGGAGAGAGGCGTCGTTGGAGAATACGTCGACATTGTCTAGGGGATTGAACTGATAGGCAGTGATCGGTACGTCCGAACGGATGAAGTAGGCCGCTGGGGTGATAGTGGTGTTGTTGACGGCGAAGGCCTCTTGGCAAGTGAGTCCGCCATAGCAGTCAGGGGGGAGGACGAGCACGCGCAGCTCGTTGGGTGGCACGCTGAGGCGATAGAGCGGGGCTTGTGGGGAGGCCTCGAAGCCCTCTCGATCGTATGCGAGAACCTCTGCGACAAGTGTTTCACTGGTGTTGCTCAAGACCACGGCAAAAGGTTGTCCGGCGGCGTTGTAGGGGCCGTCAATGGCGTTGTCTAGATCGACTGCCCAGTATTCGCAACCGACGTAGGAGGGGCTCTTCAGCGAGACCTCACAAAGGGGCTTGCACTGGCCCTCGTCGCAGGTCTTCTTGACGTCGACATCACTGCAGCGGGTGCTCGGCAGATAGGCGCTGCCGTTGGGGGCACAGACGCCCACGGTGTCGTCGTCGAGGCAGATGGTCTGTCCTTCGTCACAGACCCGGTCGACGCAGGCCTCTCCGATGCAGCTCATGCCGGAGGGGCAATCGTGCTCACCTTCGCCGGTGCCCATGGGATTGCAGCCGCGATAGCGCCCATCCTGCAGGCAGGACGAAACGGAATACGGTTCGCAGACCACTGGCGCGCATTCTCCGGCATAGCAGAGCTCGCCGGACTTGCAGTTTTCGACGGCGAAGCTGCCATCCGGCTGACAGGCGCTGCGGCGATCGTCGCCGAGGCAACGGTTTTGCGCGGCTGAGCAGGTGCTGCCGAGCTCGTCGGGGCTGGTGTCGGTGGGAGGCTGCTCATCGACAGACTCGCTGAGCTCTGTGTCGACCGCGGGGGTGACCTTCTTCTCCTGGCAAGCAGGAAGGGCAAGGCCGATGATGAAGGCGCAAAGCAGGGACTTGGGCACGAGCACTCCGGAGTGATGAAGGAGAGTCCACTGCCTCGGCTCGTTGCCTGAGCTCGAGCTCTGCATTGCGCTTCGAGGACGAGGCGCAGACCCAGAAAAGAGTTAACACGCTCACCCCGGTGAGGCAATCACCCTCCGCGCTGCGGCTCAACGCAAGGGAATCGAGGGTCGGTCGGGAACGACGTGATGATGGACAGCTTGGTGGCAGCGTCGATTCAGGCGAATGCACCTGTCGAATCGTTGGTTAGCTTCATGGGGAAGGTGCTGAGCTTGCCTTCTCTTGGGCACCCCGTAGTCTGTGCATCCAAGGTTGCCCGAGTGTGGGTGCACAGCCCGACGCTCGTTGGCTGGGATTTGGCCGCTAGAGAGATTCGATGATGCCGACGCGGATTCATGGAAAAATGGCGCCATCTCTATTGTGGTGGAGCCGCAGCGCCCCACCCGAGGAACTGCGCCAGGTCGAGCTGAGATTCGGCCTTTATTCGCGCGCCGTCGACTACCTGTATGTGGTGCAGGAGCTGGGTTTGGAGGTCAAAGCAGTACATGAGCAGGCGATTGTGACCGTGGCCAATCCAGAGCAGCTCAACGAGCTGTCGCGGCATCCCGACATCGTGACCATCGTGGAGCCGCGCTAGCTGACCCACTCGACGAAGGGATTCCAAAGGGCTAGCCCCTTGGCGGGGTGTGCTGCAGCGCCCCACGAAGACAACTTGGGAGAACAGGCCAAGCGCCCAATCAACAAAAATTCTGTCGATGGGTGAGTCAAGCTTCTACGAGCCGATGTTTTGCAGCTCGCTGAAGCCGGGCAGCAGAGAGAGGTCGGGGACGACGACGATGTCGATGCGTCGGTTTTGCGCACGACCAGTGTCGGTGTCGTTGGAGGCGACCGGTGCGGTGTCGGCGAAGCTGGCGGCGGAGACGCTGGTGGCTGGCATGCCTGAGGTCACGAGTGCATTGACGACGTTGATGGCGCGCGCTGCCGCAAGCTCCCAGTTCGAGGGGAAGCGGGAGGTTTTGATGGGCAGGTTGTCGGTGTGGCCTTCGACTTGATACTTGCGGTTGGGGATGGTGGCGAGCACGGCACCGACCTGTTGAATGGCGATGAGCCCAGTCTCGGAGAGCTCGGCTTTGCCAGATTCGAAGAGGATATCCGTCGCGAGCTGCAGAATCATACGGCCATCGCGGATCTGCACGCGGAGCTTGCCCTCATCGATGAGCTTTTTGAATTTGTTGACGAATTCTCGGTATTCAGCGACGCGGGCTTCTGCTTCGGCCTTTCGTTTCTCGAGCTCGGCGAGGGCCGTTTGCATCTCTGCGACGGAGCTTTCGAGCTGGGTCTTGTCGCTCAAGATGTTGGCGAGGTCGTTCTCGAGCTTGCTCTTCGCCGTCTCGAGCTGTTGGACCTCGCCTTCCAAGCGTGCGACCTCGGTTTCGAGGTCGGTGACGCGGGCGGTGCGATCGGCGAGCTCTTTCTGACTGAGCTGATAGCGCTGGTCGAGCTCGTCGTAGGTGCTCTGCCAGACGGCACAGGATGAGGTGCTCAGGCTAAGGACCAGGAGAGTGTACAAGCTGTTTCGATGCATGTGGCAGACCTCGCTAGGGGCGTGGGACAGGGATGCGTCCCTTTGGAAAAGGCGAGCGACGCTGCGTCGTCAGGCGCAGGGCAGCTCGGCGAAGGCGCGGGCAACGCGCTCGTAGAGCGCGCGACATCGTTCGTCGTCAATGGGGCCGTGGAACTCTGGGACACGCGCTTTGGCGTAGTACGGCGGTAGGTGGGCAAGGCTGTGGGTACAGCCTCCGAGCAGATCGGGGGCACCGTAGACGACCCGTCCGATGCCGTGCAGCAGGACGGCACCCATGCACATCATGCAAGGCTCGAGGGTGGTGTACAGGGTCATCTCTCTGGCGCGCGGCCAGAGGGCAGGGGCAAGCGCGCGGATCGCCTCGATCTCGGCGTGACGCCCTGGGTCGTAGTGGGGGCGCAACACGGCGTTTCGACCCTCGGCGACGCGTTCGCCGTCGAGGACGAGCAGCGCGCCGACGGGGAGATTGCCTGCCGCCTCCGCTTCGAGGGCGAGCGCAACGGCGCGAGCGATGTGTTGCAGGTCTGTTGAGGGCATGGCGTCCTAGGTGGTGTATTGGGACACTGCATGCATCCCAAGCCTGACCTTCTCAGGCCGACTCGGGCGCGACTTTCACTGCTACTCGCGTGTACGATTCATCGGTGAACGCGCGACTCGAGCATCCCTTTGAGTTGTCTTCGTGGGGCGCTGCCCCACACCCCGCCAAAGGGCTAGCCCTTTGGAATCCCTTCTCTTTTTTGTATCGCTTGCGCACGCGGCAGACGCTGACGCGCGCCTCGCTTCGCTCGCTTTCAAGGCCAGGAAACCAAGGTCACTGGCCCCTTGGCGCTCATGACGAAGCGCTGTCCCTCTTTCTGGACCAGGATGGTGCCGTCGGGGTAGTTGTCCTTGGGCGGGATGATGGGAACGGGCTTGAGCGGGAGCTCGCTGTGTTTCCACACGGCGAGAATCGACTCGGAGTCATCGACGCGGAAGATGATGGCACCGCACTCTCGCTCTTGGGTTCTGGCGTTGCGCGCGGCGATGGGCCAGAGCGCGGCGGCTTCACCCGACTGTTGGTGCCACAGGCCCTCGCGGATGAACATCTCGGATTTGAAGACGCTCAAGGGCTGAGCCAGCGCATCGTCACAATTGAAATCGGCGTGATCGCTCAGCATGGAGATGTGGACGGAAACCGAAGGTGCCGCGTCGTTGACCAGAAAGACGTCGGCCCGCATGTGTTCTGGTTGGCCAGAGACCCGGGTGTGAGGGGCCGGCGCTGCAGAAGTGGCGAGACAGAAGGTGGCGCCGAGCGCACAGGCGAGGCCTTGCATGAACCTTCGGCGAAGCGAGAGGGCCTGTGCTTCTGCCAATTCTCGCTGAATGAAGCGCCACGAGACGAACAGGACAGGCAGGGTCAGCAGATCTGTGGGGTCGCTCCAGATCTGCCAATGGATTCCCAGAGCGCCCATGGATGCGACCAGACCATTGGCTGCGTGCTCGGAGAGGTTGATGGCGGCGAAGGCAGCGCCTATTGCGAGGTGGGTGAGCAGCAGCCCGCGCCGAGTGTGTTGCCGTAAGAGCGTGGCAAAGAGTGCAGGGGCGAGGAACAAGCCCACGACATCGCTGAGCTTGCCTGTGATGCTTGGGTCGAGCAGCCCCGCTCCCTTGAGCACATGATCGTTGAGCGCAAGCAGCAGCAGCGCTGCCCACCACAGGGGGTGTGTAAGCATTCGAGAAGGGCTCAGCGTGTGTCCAGCAGCCTTGTCTCGGTCTGTCATGTCTCCATCCATGTCTAGCATCGTATTGGGAAAGTCGGTCAATCCGCTTTCGCGGTGCAACGTCGCGCACGATACTCCACCGTGCCGCTCGCTTCCAGGGTTCACGCGGCGATCATGCTTGTGAGCTCAGGCCTGCAAGGTGAGCGTCTCGAGTCGCCCCAAGGCCAGGTGGCGCAGCGCGCGGGCGCTGCCCGCCTCACCACGGAGACGGTCCTGGCGCCTGGCATAGGCCTCGAGAAGCTGTTTGTGCAGCGTTGGGTCGAGGTCGGGCCACTGGCTGCGCATGACGGTGGCGAAGTCGGCGCCCGTGTCGTCGGTGCCGAGGGGCCAGCGTTCTTGGGCCCATTCGGCGAGGCTGACGCCTTCCTCGGCGAGCTGAGCGACCTGCTCCCAGTATTCTCGGACATCGGCGAGGTAGGTCGGAAGATCGAAAGCGCGAGAGCCGGCGTCGTAGATGGCGCAGCGTTCCAGAGCCGCCGCGAGGTCTTCGAGCTGGCTCAAGGCGAGCTCCGGGGTGTGGAGGGCGAAGCGGCGGACGAGGTCGGTGCCAGGCTCTCGAATGCGCAAGGGTGTGCGGCTGTCGACGAGGCGGAATTTGGCTTCGAGGTAGATGGCGCTCGCACCCTCGTATTCTGGGAATGCCTCACGCAGCGCAGTGTCGTGGCGGGCAAGGACCTTTTCGATCTTGTGGCAGCCGATGGTGAAGAAGACGATGCGGCGGATGCTGGTCCCCAACTGTTTGACGTGCTCGATGATGACCTGCAGTCCGTTGTCGACGGTCAAGCCGGTGGCCACGACGTCTCCGATGAGGAGGATGGCTTGTGGCGGAATGTGCAGCTTGCGGTACATGTCCTCTTCGACGAGCCAGCGGCCGTCGATGCGGCGTCTTTGGCTGCTCATGAAGCAGGAGGAGTGGCGGTTGAGACCGAAGGCCTCTGCGGCGGCGTCGCGGAGCCCAAAGTTGAGTCCGCCGCGCAGAAAGTGGACGACGCAGACCCGTTCTTGAGGGCTCGAGAGGATGGCATCCCGGTCTGGGAGCAATCCCAGACCGGCGCTGACGGCGCGGCGCAGGGCGCAGGTAAAGTCGACCCCGACCAGGCTCGGGTCGTTGACGATGCGGCGGCCATCTGGTGTGGAGAGCAGGTAGCGATGCACGGGGCTCTGGTGGGCACCGTGAATGGCGTAGAGACTGGCCTCAGGTCCGCGGGACAGGGTTTCGAGATGCATGCCAGGGCTCCTGCTGTGGGATGGAGCGCCTGGCCGCGGGGAGCGGCAGGGGCTCCTCGCGGGGGTACGTCAGCTTCGCTCCGACCGCGCGGGCTGCATGGCAGCGATGAAGCGAAGCTTGGGATGATCGTCGATGATGCGTCGCATCATCCATTCGCTCGTGAACAAGACGATGGGCCTCGATTCGAGGTCGACGAAGCAGGCAGTGCCGCTGCGTCGTTCCATGGCGTCGGGATCGAAGTCACCTTCGACCCAGCGGGCGTGCTGATAGGGCAGGTGCTCGAACTTGACCCGAACGCTGTATTCTGCCTCCAGTCGATGTTGGGTGACCTCGAACTGCAGCACGCCGACCGCACCGAGGATGGGGTCTCGCTCGAGGCGGGTTCGGTCATAGAAGACCTGCACGGCCCCCTCTTGGCTGAGCTCCTCGAGACCTTTCTTGAGCTGTTTGCGCTTGAGGGGATCGGCGATGCCCACGCGCACGAAGTGCTCCGGTGAGAAGCGGGGGATGCCTTCGAACTCGATATCCAAGCCAGTGGTCAAGCTGTCGCCGATGCGGAGCAGGCCGGGGTCCCAGAGGCCGAGGATGTCACCCGCGAAGGCCTCGTCGATGAGGGTGCGCTCCTGGGCGAAGAACTGCATCGGCTTGGCCAGGCAGACCGGGCTGTTGCTGCGCCGGTTGATGACCTCCATGCCGCGCTCGAAGCGGCCGCTGCATATGCGCACGAAGGCGATGCGGTCGCGATGGCGGGGATCCATGTTTGCCTGGATCTTGAACACGAAGCCGCTGAACTTCTCATGCTCCGGCTCGATGCTGGTCCCGTCCAGGGTCTTGCGGGCAGCCGGAGGAGGGGCGAGCTCGACGAAGTTGTCCAGGAAGTGCTCGACGCCGAAGTTGGTGAGGGCGCTGCCAAAGAAGACGGGCGTGATCTCGCCTGCCAGGAAGGACGCTTGATCGAAGGCGTTGCCCGCCCCTTCGAGCAGCTCAACGCTCTCGACCAGCTCATCGTAGGCTCGAGGCCCAATGTTGGTGCGGAGCTCCGGGTCATCGATGGTGAAGGGGATAGGCGCGATTCGGGTGGAGCCGCCCTCACCTTTGTGGAAGCGCAGCAGCTTCTGCCCCCAGAGATCGTAGACGCCCTGGAAGAGCTTGCCCGCTCCGACAGGCCAACTGACCGGCGAGGTTGGGATGCCGAGCACCTCCTCAATCTCGGCGAGCAGCTCGAGCGGCTCCCGACCATCGCGGTCCATCTTGTTGACGAAGGTGACGATGGGGATGCCGCGCATGCGGCAGACCGTGAAGAGCTTGATGGTCTGCGGCTCGACGCCTTTGACGCTGTCGATGAGCATGATGGCGGCATCGGCGGCGGCGAGGGTGCGGTAGGTGTCCTCGCTGAAGTCGTTGTGGCCTGGAGTGTCGAGCAAGTTGAGGTGGTATCCGCCGTACTCGAACTGCATGACGCTGGTGGAGATCGAGATGCCGCGCTCGCGCTCCATGGCCATCCAGTCGCTGGTGGCGTGTCGGTCGGCCTTTTTGGCC
Organism: Myxococcota bacterium; assembly: GCA_034002465.1. GTDB lineage: Bacteria > Myxococcota_A > Bradymonadia > UBA4248 > JAVFAO01 > JAVFAO01. Next base: position 16,258 of record JAVFAO010000044.1, on the reverse strand, counting down.
TTCACCGAGCCTGCCATGCGCACGGCACCTCCGTAGAGCAGCAGCTTTTCAGTGAGCGTGGTCTTGCCGGCGTCGGGGTGGGAGATGATGGCGAAGGTCCTGCGCCGCGCTATTTCTTGTTGATTGGGCGCTTGGCCTGTTTTCCCAACTTCTTGTTGATTGGGCGCTTGGCCTGTTTTCCCAACTTCTTGTTGATTGGGCGCTTGGCCTGTTTTCCCAACTTCTTGTTGATTGGGCGCT
>JAVFAO010000044.1:0-16008 GCA_034002465.1 Myxococcota bacterium | reverse complement strand
TTCTTGTTGATTGGGCGCTTGGCCTGTTTTCCCAACTTCTTGTTGATTGGGCGCTTGGCCTGTTTTCCCAACTTCTTGTTGATTGGGCGCTTGGCCTGTTTTCCCAACTTCTTGTTGATTGGGCGCTTGGCCTGTTTTCCCAACTTCTTGTTGATTGGGCGCTTGGCCTGTTCCCCCAGGTTCTTTTGGGAGGGCGTGCTGTTTCCCACCTGTTTTCGCGCTGTTTCCGACAGAGTCAGGGCTGCCTTCTGTCTGCGGGGTGGTCTGAGACTCGGACATGGCGCGTTCGCTCCGGGGGCCATCGAGGGAGAGGCGAAGGAAATGCGACGCTGGGCGCGAAGGGGGCAAGCGCAGCGCCGGGGGCTTTCTAGCGTCGAAGTGCCGAACTGTCCAGCAAGCGTTGTCCTCGGCATGGAGTGCCGAGGTGGTGCTCGGTCGGCGAGAACATCGAACAGGAACGAGGAACGAGGAACGAGGAGCGAGGGCTCACGTAGCGTGCAAGCCAAGCGCCTCACCTGCCAAGCAAGCTAGGCATGTCGTCGTGAGAGCTGGCTGCTGTAGGTGCTCTCGAAGATCTTGTCGGCGTTGCCCGCTTCGAAGCCTTCTCTGCGGTGTTCGCGTCGTAGCGCCGTGCGCGGCAGTTCTCGATAGGCTTCGAGCACGCGTCGCTCGGCGAATTCCACGTAGCTTCCGGCGATCTTTTCGCGCACGCCCCCTGCAAACTCCGCTTCGACCAGCTCTGCGACGGTCGAGCTCTGCAGCAGCAGGCCATCGGGGCTGCGCTTGAGCTTGCCGCCTGCGTCATTGAGGGCGACGCCCTGGCGCTCGAGGAAGGCGTTGAAGGTCTCGACGGTATCGAAGCCCTCGGGCAGGTTGTGCACCGAGATGGTGAAGTGGTTGAGATAATAGCGGTTGTAGATGACCCACGCGGCGTACTCACTCTCTGCGGCCAGCAAGCGGTAGTCCTCGAGCGTGGGCAGCCTCCAGAGCGCTTGGTGCAGGAAGGCGCCCACGGCGTGTCCATCGTCGAGGTCGAGAGCGTCGACGGGGTCGCGCTCGACCTCGTTGGTGTAGTAGAGAATGGTCTCGCGCGCTTTCGGGGAGAGCTCGGCGACGCGCAGCTCGCTGATGAAGATGCGCGGGTACTTGGGTGTTGGCGGCGAATACCAGAAGGCGTCGAGCTTTTTCGTTTCGAAGTGGTAGGCGTCTCGGCGTTGGTAGCCGAGGTGGAGGAAGAGCTTCTCCAGGGAGGCGATGCCGAGCTGCGGCACACCCATGGTTCGAAAAGCAATGTGGTCGTTCTCGAGCTCCTCGGCGTCGTCGATCAGCCGCTCTTGGAGCATGGCCTGGATGATCTTGTCGACGTCGGGCACGCGGGCCTTGTAGCGGCTCATCAGCGCGTCGAGGACGAGGTCGAGGGTGGGATGGGTCGAGCTTGGGTCTTGGCTCATGCTTGGCTCCTGCTTGCGGCCGGTCTGATTCGGCGCAAGGACTACGCTGAAGGGACCTCATCGGATTTCATTCTTCGAAGGGGCTGTCCACCGAGCCTAAGAGGGTTCCCAAGGTCACCCTTCGGACGCGAGCCGCGGTTGATTCGAGTCTTCCTTCCTTGCACCAGCGGCAGGGGTCTCCTACGATGCCTGCTGGCGGCGGAAGGGCGGGCTCTGCGCTGACGCTGTTCGAAGATCCCGCGCACATCTGGAACAGTCATCCAATCAAGAGCGATTCGGGTTCTCGGAGCGAGAACCGAATGGGTCGTCACAGGGGGAATCGATGCCGACGTTTGACCACCTCATTCTGAACGGGCGTCCTGGCGGTGGAAAGTCCGAGCTGATTGACTTCATTCGCAAGGTGCCAGCCGCAGAGCGGAGCGAGAAGTTTCACATCGCCGAGCTCGTCGAGCTCGACGATTTCGTCTGGCTCTGGGAAAAGTTCGTCGAGGACGACATCTGGGAGGAGCTCGGTGAGAAGCGTCTGTATTCTCGCCGGGTTCCTGGTGGTTATGTGCAGCTGGAGGGTGACAGGCTGCTCGACATGCTGATGAAGAAGTTCAACTACACCATCGAAACCAACTACCTGACGAAGCCCGGTTTTTACGACAAGCACACGGTTTTCGTGGAGTTTGCCCGAGGCGTTCCCGATGGTGGCTTTGGCCACGCGTATGCTCAACTCTCCGACAAGGTCTTGGAGCGCGCTGCCATCTTCTACATCTCCGTGTCCTTTGCCGAGTCTTGCCGCAAGAATGAGGCGCGCTATCAAGAGGCTCTGAAACACTCGATCCTGGCCCACCGCCTGCCCGAAGAGAGCATTCAGCGCTTCAGCGCCGAGCACGACTGGGAGCAGCTCACCAAGGGCGCTGCCTCGGGCTATCTGGATGTGCGAGGCCACAAGGTGCCTTTCGTGACCATGAACAACGAGCCCGAGCTCAGCGAACACGACGCACTCTACGCCCGCTACAGCCAGGCCATGCAGACCTTGATGAAGCTGCAAGCCGAGCGCTGACCTCGGCCGACCGCATTGATGTCAAAGAGCGGGTGAACCCCATTGGCTCGCAAGCCGAACGAGACTGGGTTGGAGCGTTTGCTGGTCGAGCAGCTCGACGCTCATCCCGCGAGCCGAGGCCGTGTGGTCTTCGAGCTCGCGCGTTGGGCGTGCGCCCGACAAGGCATGCCTCTGGCCCGCCTCGAGGCGTTGTCGGCAGAGCTAGCGCTTGGCACCGATGCGCCGCTGCTCCATGGCGAGCAGGCCTGGCACGCCATCTTCGACAATCTCTCTGCGCAGACGAAGGCGGAATCCAGGCAGCTTGGCCTTCCCCTGGCCCTCGGCCAGCTCTACGAGCGCTATCTGCTGGGGGCACTGTCCCAGCGCAAGAAAGCCGGCAGCTACTTCACCCCCTACCGACTCGCTCGTGCGACCCTCGTCCACGCCTTGGAGGGACATCGGCCGCGCCAGCTCTGCGACCCTGCGATGGGCTGCGGCGTCTTCTTGTTGGCCGCCCTCGAGGAAGGGGGAAGTGGCACTCGCCGAGCGCGTTGCGAGCAACTGTATGGCGTGGACAGTGACCCCTTGGCAGTCTTTCTGGCGCGGGTCGCCCTGTGGCTCGCCGTGGCGGAGCCTGGCTGGGACGGTGAGGCCTGTGTTCGACAGCTGCGCTGGGGCGACAGTCTGATAGGGGCTTGGCGCGCCGATTTGGGGGAAACTGGCTCGAGACTCGAGGGCGCCGAGCTGAGAGCGGCCCTGGATGCATGGGTTGTCGAAGGCTTTGGAGGTGAGCAGGACGGAGGATGCCCCTTCCATTGGGAGCTGGCTTTTCCCAAGGTTTTCGAGGCGGGTGGCTTCGACTTGCTGGTTGGGAATCCGCCTTGGGAGATTCGCAAGGGCAATTCGAAGGAGTTCTTCTCGAGGGTCGACCCTGAATACGTTCGCTTGTCCAAGCAGGAGGCGCTGCGTCGTCAGCGCACGCTGTTCGAGCAGCATCCGGGCCTGTCGCAGGAGTGGGAGCGCTATGGTGCCGAGTTGAGAGCCTGTGTGCGATGGTATCGTCAAGCGGCCGCGCGTTCGCCTTTCCCGCGGCCGTACGTGCTCGGCGGTCAAGGTGACTGCAATGCCTACAAGCTCTTTGTGGAGCAGGCGTTTTTCATTGCCGCTGCAGGAGGGAGGGTGGCGTTCTGTTTGCCATCCGGCTTCTACAGTGATGCCGGGGCGATGGCACTGCGAGAGCGCTTTTTGCCGGGTGCCCTCTGGCTTTTCGGATTCGAGAATAGGGGGCGGATCTTCCCAGACGTGGATGCGCGCAGCAAGTTCTGTCTCTTCGTTGCTGACAAGCCGAGAGCAGCCTCTGCCGTGCCCCTTGAGACACGTCCCGCGCAGGCCTTTCGGGCTGCGTTCATGCGACGCGAGCTGGCCGATTGGGAGCAAGCACCGGCCAACACGCTGGCCTATCCCCTGGCAGCGCTTCACGGATTCAGTCCTCGTTCGCTGGCGCTCTTGGAGTTCGAGGCGGCACGAGATCTCGAAGTCTTCTGTCGGCTCCGAGAACACACCGTCTTTCTCAGCGAGCCTGCGCTGCAGGCGCATACCTGGCGCGAGCTCGACACCACCTTGGATTCCCACCGCTTCGTCTCGTCTGACAGGCTCGAGGTCGCGCTCGATGCCAACGGCCACGCCTATCGCCAGGCCGAAGATGGGCGTTGGTTGCGTGGTCCCTGGCGGCCGCGAGCGCCGGGAGATACTTTGGTGGTGTATTCTTCCTGCGGTTGCCAAGCTCTCCCTGTGTCCGCCGTCGAAGGGGTTGCCTTTGCTGTTTATCAGGGGGCGATGATAGGTCAGTATTCCTCGAATGCGGCAGCATACGCCGGTGGTGCCAACCGTAGTGTGGTTTGGCGGGCGCGTGCAAGCGCAGAGCAGCCGCTCGCGCCCCAGTTCTTGGTCTTGCAGGACGCGCTGCGTGGTGTCGAGGCCGGGTCGCTTCGCTTGGTCTATCGAACGCTCTCGAATGCGACGAACGAGCGCACGGCCATCGCGACACTGCTGGAGGCTGGAGCGACGGCCAACTCACTGGCTTGTTTGCGGCTCGGGAGTGGGAGTCTGGCCGAGCAGGCCTTTGCTGTTGCTGTCATGAATTCGTTCGTTTTCGATTGGATGCTGCGGCTTCGCATGGTGGGGACCAACCTCAACGCCTTCGTCCTCATGGAGACCTTGTGGCCGCCGCTGCCCGGTGCAGCACTTTTGGGCGAGCTCGAACAGGTGGTGGCGCGGCTGCTGTTCCCTGAGCGTCGTCATGTGAAGCTCTGGCAGGGGCTGTGTGAACGGCATCCTGCCTTGCAGCGTCTGTCTGCGGGTTCGCGCTATGTCAGCGACGCGCGGCAGCGTGTTCGATTACGCGCGGGGCTCGAGGCCAGGGTTGCCCGGCTCTACGGCCTCGATGTGGCCGATTTTCGCTGGCTCTTGCTCGAGCGAGAGCGAGAGCTGGGGCCGCGTCATCCCAAAGGCTTCTGGCGCGTCGATCGTGAGCTGCCCGAGGCGCAGCGGCTGCCGCATTTGTCGATGCGCGCCTTTGAGGCGATGTCAGCGACGGCCGCGCAGTCCCATGACCTCGAGTCGGTGTAGGTTGGCGCGGAGTTGTGCATCGTTTGGCCGCAACCGAGCGGCGCGCTGGTAGGCCTCGAGGGCGCGGGGATAGTCTTTGCGCAGCACTGCATCGAGGGCGTCGTCCAGATGTGCCTCGAGCTCGCCGAGGGCTTCATCGCCGATGGCCTCTTGCGCGAGGGCTTCATCGCCGATGGCTGGCACGGTCGGTCGCACGCCAACATCCTGAGAGGGGTGGGGATGCTTGAGGATGGGAGCACGCAGCGCAGAGATGCTGAGGGAGATGCGGCGCCAATCCGAGGCTGCCGAGTCGTTCTCGGCGGAGAGCTCGTTGTCGCTGGGAACGGTGCGGGTGCGGATGGAGGCGGCGACTATCCTGGCGATGGCTTCTGCAGAGACCGGGCGGCCGACAGGGTCTTTGCTGAGGCAATCGTCAATGACCCTGGCCAGCTTGGGAGGCAGCTCGACGAGGGTCGAGATGGAGGGGGGAGTGGAGAAGACGTGGGCAAAGAGCATGTCACCGCCCGAGAAGGGGAGCTGCCCCGAGAAGAGCTCGAAGAGGGTGACGCCGAGCTGGTAAATGTCAGATGCGCGGGTAATGCTACCGCCAGCGAACTGTTCCGGCGACATGTACGCTGGGGTACCGCTGACGCGGGTGATGCGTTTGGCGAGGTCGTCGAGTCGTCGGGCGAGGCCAAAATCGACGAGCTTGAGGTTCCCGGTGTCCGTCACCAGGATGTTGGCGGGTTTGATGTCCCGATGAATGATGCCATGAGCATGAAGGTGGTCGACCACATCACAGAGCTGCAGCGCCAGGGATAAGGAGAGGTCGAGGTCGAGACTGCCCGCGAAGATCAGACCATCCAGTGAGTTGCCGTCAACCAGCTCCATCACCATCATGCCCCGCTTCTCGACCTCGATGATATCGTGCACGGCGACCAGGTTGCGGTGTGAGATGGTAGCCAGGTGCCTGGCCTCGGTGAGGAAGATTTCGTTGGCACGTGGATTCGAGGCAAGCTCGTCAGAGAGCATCTTGATGGCCACCACCCGATCCAGGCTTCGATCCCGGGCTTTGAGCACGGTGCCTGCACCACCTCGCCCGATGATGGCTTGGAATTCGTAGCGTTCTCCAAGGAACGGGCCGAGGATGCCTTCCAATGACCGCTGGGTGCTGGGCCATTGCTCAGGCAGGTCGATGACCAAGCGCATACTGGGCAGCACGTGAACCAGCTTCTTGCGCCAGCTTGCCCCTGCATAGAGCTCGATGACCGATTCCGGCTTCTCGAATTCAAGCTCGACCTCGCCTGCGTCATTGGTGTTCTGGCTCTCTCCACCGCGCACGCGAACCGGCATCCCAGGAACTGGGTTGGAGCCCACGAAGAATGCGAGACGAGCAGTGTGCGCCATCGAGGCTGACCAGGTCGGTGAGGGGGTCAAGCTGGGGAAAGGACTGCGGTGGGTTGCCTTCGCACCCGGACCTACATTCATGCCCCATCTTCAGATAAGCACGCCGCCTACACCATGGCAAGTGCATGCGGTGAGATTCGAGGCGAAGAATCTGAGCTGCGGCGTCAGAAGGGGCAGAGCATGCCTTTCATCTTGTCGAAGGTGGCGGGCCCAATACCTTTGACGCGTTTGAGTTCGGAGAGGCGCTTGAAGCCGCGTTTCTCGCGGAATGCGATGAGCTTCTCTGCTTTGCCGGGGCCGATTCCAGGCAATGTGACGAGCTGGGCAGCGTCGGCGGTTCGGATGTCGATGCAGTTGCTTGGAACGCTGACAGGGTTCGCAACCGCCTCGGGCGGGGCTGCTTGTGGCTTCTTGCTGCTGGCCTTTTGGGCCTTCGCTTGCCTCGACGCTGAGCGCGTTGACTTCGCTTCTCGTTGGTTGGGCGCTTGGCCTGTTCCCCCAGCTTTCTTGTCCGATGTCTCGTTGGTGCGAGCGGGTTGGAGCTGCTCCTCGGCGTTCGCTGCTTGGGCTGCAGCAGGCTCGTCATTGGCTCGAGCATCGACGGGCTTCTCTGGTAGCGCTCTCGATTGCTCCGTGTGGTGGGTGCTGGCGTGTTGCGGGGAGTTCTGGCCTTCGCCCGTTTCGCCGCAGTGGCAGGGAGGGGCATCGAGCTCTGCCTCGTCGAGCGTTTGCCAGCCGTCATCGCAGGCGGCAGTGAGGGCGCAGAGGGCGAGCAGGGTGAGGGTTCGTGCGGTCATGCTTGCTTCTCCTGGTGAAACAGTCGCGGCCGGTTTGGCCTCGGTGCTGTGGTGCATGACAGTGATCGACGCGAGATGGAAAACCCGCACCCCAAAAATGAAAAAAGTGTCTGGGAACCCTGGCTGCAGCTTCACCTGCGCTCCAGTCTTCCTCACCGAGGCGGAGTATGGGATGCCGTGACAAAAAGTTGGGGCTTCCTGGACCTTGGGCATTGTAGCACACACCCCTTGACGAAAGGGGGGATGAGCAGCAAGCAAGCAGGGGAGACGGGATGGACGAATCCGAGCATCATGGAATCCGATGGTTTGGCGAGACGAATGCTGACGCAAGACGAAGGTCGCGTCATTGACGCGATCAATCAGGGTGAAGCGCTGGCGCCGGTGCTGTGTGCGCTGGTTCCGCTGCGCTGGCAGTCATGGTTGGAGCTTGCTCAGCAGCGGCAGGCTCCGGCCTGCTGGCTGGTGGGCTTGCATCTGGAGCAGTCCCATGGCTGTGTGCACGAGCTGGAGCATGCGCCGAAGCCCGTTGCTCCTGTGGATGCAGGGCGCTATCAGCACCGTTCGATGCCGTGGTATCTGCTGGCGGCAGAGCAGCAGTATGCACCTGCGATGTACAGCATCGCGCGGCTTCTGGAACGCGGCCTCGAGGAAGAGCTCGATGTGGCGGCCGCTGGCTTCTGGCTTCGGCGCGCGGCAGAGCTGGGATTTGCGCCAGCGATGTGTCGCCTCGGGGTGAGCCTGCTCGAGCAACAGGAGGACGCAGAGGCCCTGCAGGAGGCTTGGTTTTGGCTCGAGTGGGCGGCGCGCCTTGGTAGCGCCCCGGCTCATCTCAACCTCGCCGCCTGCTGGAGCCGTGGCGTGGGCTGTGCTTGCAACAACGAGCAAGCAGCGGAGGCGGTACAACAGGCCGCTGAGCTTGGTCACGCAGGGGCTCGCTGCCTGTTGACGGCATCGGGCACGGCTGAGCAGCGCGCTGAGCGAGCCGAGATGGCCGCGCAGCGGGAAGCGGCGCTCAGCGTCGAGGACTGGGAGGATGAGGGGGACGACGAGCAGTATCGCGCGTCGGTACCCCCGCTTCTGGGGCCTGATGGCCAGCCGATGCAGCTCCACGCTGCGCCTGACGACTGGCTGCTGCAGTATTCGGAGGCGGAGGTCTGGGGTCTTGCAGAGGAGCTCTTCGCGGCCTCGCAGAGTCCCTTGGTGAGCTTCGAGCATCTGCTGTCGTTTTCGCAGCTCCTGACCGGAGCCTGTTCCCGCTGCTCTCTGTCAGAGCTCAATGCGCTCCTGCGGGAGAGCGCGAAGTTGATGCCTTCCTTGAGCGCGGAGCGCGCGGCAGTGCTGGCGCTGCTTGCGGGCGCCTTGGTCGAGGCGGGTGCGGCGCCCAACCTGGCGTATTCTGCACTGGAGGAGCGTCTCCTTGCTTTGCTGGAGCGCTTGGAGCAGGGGGCGCCGTCGGCTGCCCAGGTTGCGGAAGCGGCCTTGGCTTTCGACCTCTTTGTCCAGCCAGCGATTGCAATGTTGAGCCGAGATGCGGCGCTGCGCGCCGTTGCTCGGCGCGGTCCGCTGCTCTCGCGCTTGCTCGTCAACCAAGCGCAGGTGCCCGCGGCGCGTGAGCTCGTGCGTTTGCTCCAAATTGCAGATGGTCTCAGCGTGCTTTTGCTGGACCTGGATGGTGGCCGCGGCTTTTGGCTTCGCCTCTCGGGGGTGGCCAACCTGACCCAGTTCCAGGTCTTGGCCAATGACCACCTTCATCGGGTGCTGCCCTGGCGGCAATTGCCGCCAGGGCAGCGCTATGGGGCCGAGGTGCTGGCGGTGGCGAGCGGCCATTCACCGCGAGAGCTGGCGCTGCGGGTGGATGCGGTGTGGGAGCTCTACGATGCCCGCGCGATGTCTGAAGCAGGCGTGCAGGAGGCACGCCTGTTGCCCGATGCTTTGGCGATGAGCGACGTGCAGACGCTGCGTGGCGTGGCAGTGCTCTTCGTGCGGGGCAGCCGTCGCGCTCGGAGTGTGCAGGTCTATGCGCCGTTTCCTGCGTTGACGCCGAGCGTGGCCTTCGAGCGTCGTACGAGCCGCAGCGAGTTCGAGGCGTGGCTGCAGCACGCGGGCTCACAGAAGCAACTCCTGATTTGAGCTGAAGAATTTTTGTCCCTTGCCCACTGAATACGTATCGCGTCGCATTCCAGGGTGGTCATCACAATGCCCTTGTTGGGGCGAATGATTATTCGCCCCTACACACCGGCGCCCACCAAGCCTGTGGACATCTACGATGCATGGGTAGGGGCGAAAAATCTTTCGCCCCCTATGCAGGGACGGGGAACCATACCCTGTGGTCATACCGATGGCCTGGTTGGGGCGAATAGAAACCGGTCAGCTCGATACGTATCGAGTTTGGGCGCTCGCCTCGTTCCCCCCAGTTGTTGCCATCCGTGGCGCGCACCTTTCGGCGCGCGAGCTCAGGATGCCGAAACGGCGCTACGTCACTAGCTCGCGTGGGCTGCGAAGCCTCAGCCTTCATGACGAGACAGAAAGAGCCCTATCGCCCAGAGCGAGAAGTAATCTTTGTAGGCACAGTAGTGATGCATGGCCGTGGCGAAGAAGGTGCCCGCCACTCCCTCCTTGGGCCATGCGCCATCGCTACCCTGACGCTCCACCAGCAGCCCTATCCCTTGGGCGATGGCTCGCTGTGCCCCAGCTTCGTCATATCGGGCCCGAAGCATCGTCATCAGCGCCCACGCCGTCATGATGACCTGCGAGCGGGCGTGGGGCAGATACCGCCCCTCCACGCAACTGCGCCAGCTCTCACCCCACCCGCCATCGGGAAGACGCACCGACATCAGCCACCGACATGCTGCCTTGATGGCCGCATCGTCAGCCCTGGCCCCGCTCGCGAGCAGCCCAGAGACGCCAAAGAGCGTGCCGTAGGTGTAGTTCACCCCCCAGAACCCCTCCCAGCTCCCATCGGCGCGCTGCGTGCGCCGCAAAAACCGCGTCCCCTCCCTCACGGCCTTGGCCACGTCCCGTCGCAGACGCGGCTCCCAGGCGTGCCCAAAACTGCTCTCTGCATCGATGAGCCCACAGATGCAGCTCGCCGTACACTCGACGTAGCTGCGCTCGGTCATGCAGTTTCCAAACATCTCCGAGGGATTGAAGCGGTCGAAGAGCGCCCCTCCTCGACGCCGTTCATAGGAACCCCAGCCGCCGTCCGCATTCTGTCGGCTCAGCACGAAGCGGCACGCCCGTCGAATGCCGTCTTCGTCGAGACTGTCGAAGCCTTGCCGAGCCAACGCTGCCGCCGCTGCAAGGGCCTCTCCCGTACAGTCGCTCACTGGCCACTGATGGTGAGCATCGCTGAAACAGAAACCGCCATCCCGCACATCTCGATCCGCCTCCTTGGCCTCGCCATGGACCTGCGCAGCTCGAAGATACTGTGCCGCGCGGCCGAGAAAGGCCCGGCTGCGCGTGCTCGCGGGACCGGAACTCAGCGCCTGGACGGCGAACGCCGTGTCCCAAGTGTGGCTGTGGGCGCCATTGAAGCGCTCTCCCTCTTCGTCGCACCAAGACCAGTAGTTCGCCCCCTCCAAGCTCTGTGCCCAATCGGCATGGCCAGCATGAAACAGGGCCAGGGTGTTGAGCAGACCATTGACCGGGCTGATCGCCGCAGCCCGGCTCTCGCGCTGATGGGCGACGATGCGCTCGAGCACCTTCGCCATCGCCCGGCGTCTCAACCAGCGACGCTGCACCCGTTCATAGAGCAGGCCAGCGCCGTACAGCCGCCGCAGCGCCCGACTCGGCTGCTCGAAGACGTCACATGGGGCGACGTCGAAGCGATGGGCTTCGAAAGGAACTGAAAAATACGAGCCCGCATAGAGCTCGCGTCTGAGCGCATCGACGAGCTCGCTGCCCGCTGCGGTGAAGCGCGCTGCGTAGAGGTAGCTCATGCCCAAGTAGATGAGCCGAGTGTGGCAGTACATCCGCCCTGGATACATGGGTGACGATGGCGGCAAGGTCCACAGCTCCGGCGGCATGGGGGCCACGCCCGACCACTCGTAGAGACCCATCATCGCGAGCCAGAGTTTGCCCCACGTCGGGATTCGAAGCGCACCACCCTGTGCGTCGATGAAGCCGCGGGCCGCTCGACACAGCGGCGCCTCCGGGCCCTGCCCAAGAATCCGCAGGGCAACATAGACCAGCGTGCTCACGAAGAGATAGGACGGGCTCTCGGCGTGCATGCCCCAGCCGCCATCGGCGTTCTGCCAACGGACGAAGTGCTCGATGAAGCGCGCTGCCCGGTCGGGCGGCACGACGCCGCCGGTCATGTGCACCGTCAGCACGTACTGTGCCGTCAGGACGGGGCACCACTGAACTTCGCCGAGCAAACAACCCTCTGCCTGCTGCTGCGATTCGATGTGTTCCAAGCCGCGTGAAAAGGCCTGCTCCGCCAGTTGCCGTAACGCCTGCTCGTCGCTCACCCTGCTCGACAGGGTCTGCTGGGCCCTGCTTCGCAGCGCCTCGTTGCCTTGCGGCTCCAGATTCTGATGCATCGCTCGTCCGCTTCGTTCTCTTTACTGAGCCCTGCACAAATGAGTTAACCCCACGCGATGGAGCTCCTCGTGCCCAATCATTCTCGACCACTTCGACATTGCTCGCGCTCTTGTTGCGCGCCTTCCTTGGCGCGCACCCTGCGGGCTTGCTACGCAGCGACGCTCCGCCATCCTGGCTTCGCGTTCGAGCGGCTCGGGCTTTCCTTTGTTTGGTCTTTGTGGGGCGCTGCCCCACACCCCGCCAAAGGGCTAGCCCTTTGGAATCCCTTCTCTTTTTCGTCTCGATTGGCGAACACTCTTGTTGTTCTCTCTCGCTTGACGCTTCAATGCAGCCCTCAGTAGTTTCGCTCGTCCTGACCGGCAGGTGCTGCACCATGGTCGGCCAAGAGCAGGGCCTTGCCGGTGTTCAACATCGACTTGAGCGTCTCGCCGTTGCTCGCCATCTCGAGCATCGTCTCGCCATAGGGCTCCCAGAAACGACCGGCGTCGATGTCCTCGAGTAGCCCCGCGTAGAGCTCCTCCATCCGCTCTCGCCAAGCCGCGTCGATGTGCACACTCTTCGCAGCCCAGTCATGACAGTAGCGGCAGCTCTCGCAGTCCAGGTCCTGGCAGCTCGTATCGCGAAAACGGTCGATGAAGCCGTCGAGCGCTCGATTGTCGATATGCACCGGATTCGCCCCGTAGCGAGGAAAGAGGACGCTCGCCTCGCGGCCGAACTCCACGACCTTGCTGAAGCGGAGCACGTTCACCGCCCGAGGACGCACGAAGTACTTGAGCATCCGTTTTCTGGAGAAGGCATCCTTCTCGTGCTCGGCGAATTTTTCAATGGGATACGCGTAGTTCTGAACCAAGTCGAGGAGGTTGCCATCGTATCGGCGAGCGTGATAGGCGGCGACACGATCGACGAGGATCTGGGTCGGCGTGTTGCGTTCGACGATCTTGAAATTCTCGTAGCCCATCGACTCGTACAGGTGCAGGTCCTCCGGACGAATCCAGTTCGCGCGCAGGTAGTGCACGGGCTCCCGAAGCCGCATGGCGTTACACAGAATCGAACTGTAGTCGAGGGGAAAGCCCTTGCTCCCCTGCTGCGACGCGGTAGACAGACAGACGGCGTGGTTGCCGGCGATGGCGCAGTCTTGGCGACACCAGTTGTTGACGATGAGCTGCAGCTCGGTCTCTCCTGCAGCCCGGCGCATCGCCTCGAGGACGCGAAACTCGCGATGGATGTTGACCTCCGAGATGACGATGTAGTCGGCACCATTGTCGACCCAGAAGCGAATTTTGCGCGCGTTGTCAGTGTAGCGGTGTGAGCTGACGCGGACCTTGAAGCGCGGGAATCGACGCTTGATGAGACGCAGGAAGAAGACGTTGGCCACTGTCAGCGAGTCGACCCCAATCTCGTCCAGCCACTCGAGCAGGGCTTCGAGCTTGTGCTGTCCCTCGGTGGTGAACTCGACGTTGCCCATGGCCGAGGCGTTGAGCAGGTAGTTGAAGGCAATGCCCTGCCGATGACAAAGGCCAACGTAGTCCACCAGCGCATCGCGCTCGATTTGCGGCAAATAGAAGGATGGTCGACCGCCACCAAAGGGGTCGGAGGGCAGTTTGCCGTAGACCTCGTATACAGGGTACGGGCGAAGCCCCTCGAGCAGCTTGGGGTCGAAGTTACAGGCTACCGAAAACTTCATCTCGTCTCCCTTTCTCAATGACATTCACGGCGTGCGCAGGAAAAAGCAGGTCCGAGTCGACCGCCGCCCACGGCCACGCCAGCTCTTTCAGGAACGCTTCGAACTCGGTGAAATCGAGTTGCTGTCTGCTATCCGAGCGGGCCGTCGCCGGAAATGGATGGATTTCAACCATCAGCCCGTTGGCCCCTGCGGCGAGCGCAGCGCGTCCGAGCGGCGCGAGGATGTCCTTTCGCCCGGCTGCGTGGCTGACGTCGACGATCACCGGCAGGTAGCTCATCTGCCGCAGCAGCGGCACCGACGAGATGTCCAAGGTGTTGCGCGTGCTGCGTTCGTAGGTGCGGATGCCGCGTTCGCAGAGCACGACCTGTCGGTTGCCTTGCAGCACCACGTATTCGGCCGCTTGGAGGTACTCCTCGATGGTCGCGCACAAGCCACGCTTGAGCAGCACCGGCTTGCCCGTCTTCCCTGCCTCCATGAGCAGGTCGTAGTTGAACATGTTGCGTGAGCCAATCTGCAGCACGTCGACGTGCTCGGCCACGAGCTCGACGAGCCGCGTGTCGGTCACCTCGCTTATCGTCACCAGACCATGGCGTTGGCCGATTTCCTTCATCAGCTCCAGGCCGAGCTTCCCGAGGCCCTGAAAGGCGTAGGGCGAGGTCCGTGGCTTGAAGGCACCACCCCGCAAGAAGCGGATGCCATGCCGACGCAGGCAAGCCCCGACGGCGTCGAGCTGTCCCTCGCTCTCGATGGCGCAAGGTCCTGCAATGATGCTTGGCGCCGCTCCGAGCGCGACGTCGGCAAAGGGGATGACCAGGTCCTCGGCGTGGGTGGCGCGACTGACCTGCAGACACTTGGATTGCTGCGCTTCCATGATGTCGGTCGAGGCGCGCAGGATCTCGTGAAAGAGGTAGCGGATGGTGTCGTTCGAGAACGGCCCAGTGTTGTGCGCGATGAGCTCGTTGAGAAGCTCCTGCTCCCGCTCGGGCACGTAAATGGGGATGTTCGCTCGCTGTTTCTCCTCGAAAACCTGCATCACAAGTCGCCCACGTTCACTGAGAAGGTCCAAGAGAGCGAGGTTCACGTTCGAGATTTGCTGACGAAGTTCTGTGAGTCTGGTGCTGCTCATGCTCTGCCTTTTCGCGCTGACGGGTCGGCCCCGGCCGCGCGCCACTAGCAGCTTTCGAGCCAGCGCCTCGGATTCGGAGATTCCTGTGTCATTGCGATGACTCGAGCTCGACCACGCAGGCCGACGTCGGCACCCGCACGTGCGAATTCGCACCGCTCATGTGCAATCGCACACGAACTCGTGCTATCAGGCCACTGGCATGCACGCTTCGCGCGCTCGAGCTGCATCCTGCAATTGCCTGGAGCACGAATGTCCGAGCCCGTCCTCAACATCGATCGCGCGCTCGAGTCGATCCTCCGCGGAGCCGCCAAGGTGCTTGGCTGCGACTCGGCCAACATGTTGGTCTTCGACACCGAGCAGCGGCTCATTCGCGTCAGGGTCGGCACTGCAGCAGACAGGCTCGAGCAGCTCGCAGAGATCGAGTCGATCATGGGGGGCTCGCTTCGAGGCTCTGGCTTCGCTTTCGAGCTCGTCTGTGGCTCGCCGTTGTTCTCGGCCTGGCACGAGCAGCGCCTCTTCGAGAGCTCGCAGCTCGCCGAGCTGGTCGCGACCGTCTTTCCAGCCGAAGCGTTGGAAGAGATCGACACGCTGCTTGGCGACCACCGCTACATCTGCGTGCCCGTGGTCGGGCGTCTGCGGAACCACGGCCTGATCATCTTCGAGAAAGCCAATCGCTTTCCCTTTAGCCCACAGCAACGCGAGGTGCTCATCCGCTACGCGCGACGGGTCAGCGAGATCCTCGACGAGCAGCTCGATGCCGACACGCATCCCTACTGGCAAAAACAAGCGCCCCGCGAAGCAGGACCCGACGCCAGCTTGCCAAACGAGCACGGAGCGCAGCGCCACGCGTCGACGGAGGCTGAGCGCACGGCATGTCCGCAGTGCGGCGCCTGGACCACGCATGGGCCCGAGTCGCTGGGGGACGACGCCAGGCCCCTGCAGGCTTGGGAGAGCCCCATTTTCCTTCAGCAGCGCGCCCGCTGCGCGCGCTTTCAACAAAAGCTCTTGCAGCTCGCCTTGCTCGATAGCCCAGCGGTCCTCACCCTGGGCCCCGATGCGCGAATCACCTCCTGCAATGCCGTGCTCGCGGGTCTGCTCGAGCGTCACCCCGAGGAGCTGCTCGGCCAAGACATCGGCATCATTTTTCCACAGAGCGCAGAGATTCACGCCATCCTCAACCATCAGTTCCTCTTCGTCTCGGAAGGCTTCTACGAACAGAACGTGGTCCTCGAGGGACCGCACTGCCGCTTGGCTTGTCGGCTAACTGCTTTGCTGCTCGCTGGGGAAGACAATCAGGTGATTGGCTTCCTCCTCATCCTGCGCGACCCTCAACCTGCCCTAGAGACCCCCATCGCCGATGAGGT
>JAVFAO010000043.1:0-27346 GCA_034002465.1 Myxococcota bacterium | reverse complement strand
GGTCTTCGACGACGGTGAGCTGCGCGGTGTTGCTGATGGCGGCGCCATTGGGGGCGGAGCTCGAGACGGTGGCGCGGAAGCGGATGGTGGCAGTGGCGCCAGCGTTGACGATGAGGTTACTGAGGATGAGGCGGCCCGTGTTGTTGGCGCCAGCAGGTGGTGGGACCAAGGAGAGCTCTGGCAGCGGCGTCTCGATGACGACGTTTTCGAGGAAGGCGGGGATTTCGTCGACGAAGCCGACGGTGCCGTTTTGGCTGCCTTCGTTTCTGATTTGGATGGTGAATTCGATGGTGTCGCCGGGGACGAGCTGGCCGCCGTTGAGATCGGTGGCGGTCTTGCGGGTGTTGTTGGTGGTGAAGTTCACGCCGGTGCTGAGCTCGAAGACGGTGGGGTTGGTGGCGCCAGCGGCGGCGGGATCGTCGGTGAGCAGGGGGCTTGGCAGGAAGGGGGCGGTGACGCTGCCTTGATTGCTGATTTCGAGGCCATTGATGGCGCTGGCGGGCACGCCCTTGGCAATGAGCTCCGCGGTGCTCAGGACACGGACCTTGTAGCGCACATAGACGCCTGAGGCAGAGGAGGCGATGACGATGTCGCGCAGGTCGATGAAGCCGGTGCCGTTGGCGCCGCCGTTGAGGCTGCAGCGGGAGTTGTCGAAGGCTCCCGAGGGGATTTCGGTGAGCTGCACGTAGGGTGAGATGGTGTCGACGAAGGAGAGTCCACCGACCTCGCTGGAGCCGCTCTTGCCGATGAAGACCTCGTATTCCACGATATCAGCGGGGGTGAACTGTCCGCCGCTCAGGTCCTTGGCGATTTTGGTGGGTTGTGAGAGGTTGGCGCCGATGACGGTGACGGTGACGGTGTTGGTGTCCACCGGTCCAGCGAGCTCGGTGGCGGTGATGGTGGCCTTGGTGGCGAGGACGGTTCCTGGGGCTGTGGTGGGCAGGACGCGGGCTTGGAAGCGGATCACCCGATCGTTGTCGCCCTGGTGAGGGATGTTGCCGAGGTTGAGTCCCGTGCCCAGAGGGGAGCCAGGGTAGGGGGGACCGCCGTCGACGCGGGTGGTCCCATCGATGTATTCCATCCCCGCCGGAAGCAGGTCTTTCACCACGACATTGCTGGCGTTCATCGAGCCGTCGTTGGTGAGGGTCAGGGTGAAGAAGACCGTGCCGCCTGGCGCCACCTCGGTGGGGACCACGTCGAGGTAGGTCTTGGAGGTGCTGAAGTTGGGGGAGAGCCTGTTGATGCGCAGCAGCAGCCAGTTGACGATGAAGTATTCGCCCCAGCCGTGCATGTCCTCGGGGGAGTTGTTGAAGACGCCGTCGCCGCTGATGAGCGAGACCGAGGCACTGGAGTCGCCTGGGTCGACGAGGTAGGAGACGTCGTAGGTGTCGAGGTCGACGCCCAAGGCGAAGCCGCCTGGGACGGTGCTGTTGAAGACGTTGCCGGGGTCGTTGAAGGAGTTGAAGAGGGGGGTGCCGTTGAAATGGAGGGAGTCGACGCAGCTCCCGTCTGGGCAGCCGATGCCGGGACCCATTTGGTCTTGAGGGGGGACGCCGAGCTGGCGGTCGCCCTCGAGGGCGAAGAAGGAGAGCTTGGCCTCAGGCGGCGAACCGACGTTGAAGCCGGTGATGGTGAAGGAGTCTTGACCGGGGGTGGTCAACTCCTCGTCGAGCGCCCGAAAACCATCGTACAGGTATACGTCACGTTCGGTGCGTTCGGTGGGGCTCTCGTAGACAAGGACCAGTGACCATCCTGCAAATTTGGCTTGGCAGTAGACGTCGAGGCAGTTGCAGAGGGAGTCGACGGTGCCTGTTTGTCCGTTTACGCCGCTCACTTTGTATACGCCATTGAAGCCGCTACTGCCGCCTTGTCCGGCGAGCTGGGTGGTGACGTCTGCGACGCAGCCGTAGGCGCCGCCGAGGTGAGCGATGTAGTGGCAAGCGGAGCTTGCGTTGGCGTTGATGGTGGTGCCGCTAGGGGTGACGAGGGTGGCGGAGTTGTCGATGGAGGGGTTGGAGGCAGACCAGAAGAGGAACGCGCCGCGCAGGTTGGCGTCGAGGGGGATGCCGCTGACGTCGCCAGCGGATTGGCTGAGCAGCACGGTGTTGACGTAGGGGCAGGTGTCGATCATGAGCGAGTTGCCCGTGACCACCGCGTCACCGTAGAGCCTGTACTGCTTGTAGAGCACTGGCGCGTCGCCCATGACGACGGCGTGCGCGAGCTGGGCGCTGCCCAGGGAGAGCAGGACGAGCATCGAGGCGAGCAGTTGCGCGCATCCCTGTCGCGTTCGACGTGGCGAGCGTGGGGTCCGCTGCGCGCTGCCGGCGATGCGTGAGGAGAGTTGCTGATCAGTGCTCGTAGAAGTCGAAAGCCCAGCAGTCATCGTGGGGATCCTATCGGGAGCGCAGCAAATCGGCGCGCTGCACGTCGCTCGTTCATGGGGTGCAGACTTGTGGCGCAGAGGCCAAAACAAGCCAGCGTCACTCTACCCATGGGCGTGCTTGCGCGCAACTTGGCAGAGCAAGTCGAGCGCAGTAGCGCCTTGCGTCGTTGCCCCATCTACTCTGGATGAGGCATTGGAGCGGAAGACAGCGCTGCCTTCGCCGGCAAATCAGGATACACAGCGGCGCTTTCTGTTGACGGTGGAGTCTCAAGCAAAGACGAAGTCGAAGCCAGGAGGCGGAGACGCGGGCGCTACTTTCCCTGCGACCAGTGTATTGTCCAGCAGTGATCCCACGACCATGGAGGTGATAGTCCCCCATCAGACTCGACCGCTTCGACATTGCTCGCGCTCTTTGAGCGACGCGAGCATCGACTTTGAGTCGTCTTCTTGAGTTGTCTTCGTGGTGCGCTGCCCCACACCCCGCCAAAGGGCTAGCCCTTTGGAATCCCTTCTCTTTTTCGTCTCGCTTGGCCACTACGAGGCGTGACGAATCAGTGCGGGCTCAGGTGATGCGCGAGAGCAGCAGCGCAATGATGACGCCGAGCAGGAGGAAAGCGACGGCGCCTCCGATGAGCAGCACCAGTTGCTGTGGCTTGAGGCCGCCACCGCCAGCCACGGGGGGCGCGGCCTGAGGGACGGGCTGCGGGAGCGGCACGTGAGCGGTGAGGATGGCCGAGGAGTTTTCGATGTCCTCTTGGACGCGCTGCAGCTCGGCGAGCACCGTGGCACCGTCGGCAGGCCGGTCTTCAGGCTCTTTTTGCATGCAGGCTTCGATGAGCTGCAGCATGCGCATGGGTGTTTTCAGGCCTGGCCGAGGTTGCGGTGTGGGGATCGGCGCGTTGACCTGTTTGTTCATGATTTCCATGGCATGGACGCCGTCGTAGGGCACCTGGCCGGTGACCAACTCGAACATCATGATGCCAAGGGAGTAGACGTCTGCCGCGGAGGTGATGGTTTCCAAGCCCATGGCCTGCTCGGGGGCCATGTAGTGTGGGGTGCCGAAGGCGATCCCAGCCTGGGTGAGTTTTTTGGTGGCGCCCTGGAGGCGGGCGAAGCCGAAGTCGAGGACCTTGGACACCTCCTTGCCGTCCTCGTCGAGCACCAAGAAGACGTTCTCGGGCTTGAGGTCGCGGTGGATGATGCCGTGCTTGTGGGCCTCGGCGAGGGCAGCGGCGATGCCAGTGCAGATGGAGACGATGCGCTGCAGGCTGATGTTTTGCGAGACTTCCTTGTCGACGGACTTGCCGCTCAAAAACTCCATCGCCATGTACAGCACGCCTGTGTTCTCATCCAGACCGCTGTCGAAGAGCATGACGATGTTGCGGTGGTTGAGTTTGGCGATGACCTCGGCTTCACGGA
The DNA here is from genome assembly GCA_034002465.1 of Myxococcota bacterium. Taxonomy (GTDB): domain Bacteria; phylum Myxococcota_A; class Bradymonadia; order UBA4248; family JAVFAO01; genus JAVFAO01. The sequence goes on along the minus strand of JAVFAO010000043.1, from coordinate 23,544 downwards.
GGAAGCGGTCGCGGATCACCTCGTCGTGCATGTAGTTGTCTTTGAGCACCTTGAGGGCGACCATGCGCCCGACAGGCTTTTGGATGGACTTATAGATAAAGCCCATTCCGCCTTCGCCCAAGATCTCCATGGGGACGAATTTGCGTCCGATGGTCAGCCCAAGCAGATGCCCTTCAGGGGCATTCGCCAGCACCGCCTCGTCGACGAAGTGTAATCCATCTCGCGGACATTGCTCAGCTTTGGGGCCAGTACTACGGCACTTGGGGCAAACGGCCATGCTTTCGCCTCTTACTACGGAGAGCCTTCGAGCTGCTGCGGAGACACTGCTCGCTGTGTTGCTTGCGTCACGTGTCCCAGGCCAGGGGCGCGGCGTCGAACGAAGTCGACACCGAGCCAGGCCACAGCCGGAGCAGCATACGAGATAAGCGCGTCAGGCGCAACCCCCCAGGCGCGGCAGCTCAGGACTCTGTCGACACGCTCTCAGTAACTAAAGAAGACAGCCATTTCGGCAGTGAGTCCGCGCGCTTCGAAATCGCCGTTGGCGTATTGCACGGAGACGCGGCTGCGGTTGTCTGTGAGATTCTTGCCCGACAAGCGCAGATCCAGTCCTTCCATGCCGACGTTGCGCCAAAAAATCGACAGATCCCAGTAGGCGATGTGGTCGATCGTCGTCCAACGATAATTGCCCTCACCCTCCAAATAGCTCGGCCAGTCATCGACCAGCCCCGAGGGGACATCATATATGCGCGCCACTTGGCCCGTGAAATAGCGCACCGTCGAGCTGACGAAGAGATCCTCGAGCAGCTCCAGATCCACACCCACATTGGCCGTGAAGGCAGGCACGCTGTTCATGTCACCATCGGGATCTTCGACCTGGCCGTGGTCCCAATCGGTGGTGTCGTCATCGCGCCGCGAGTCGAAGAAGGTGTCCTTCCAAGCTGCGTTGAGCCAGAAGTGATAGCGCTCCCTGAGCGTGTATTCGGCGTCGATCTCTACGCCGTAGCCGTCGAAGTCGCCGATGTTGGTGAAACCGTTCCCCCAGGCAATGAAATTCTGAAGTTGCTGATAGTAACCGTTCAGCGCTACCCTCAGCTTGTCATAGTAGAACACCGACTGCAGCTCGTAGGCGGTCAGCCGCTCCGGTTCCTTCGCCGGCCCGAGGGTGGTCGCCCAGCTCGCCCCGCGCTCGTAGTTCCACACCTTGTTGTCCTGAGACTCCCATGGAGACGGATATTTGGTCGCCGTGTTGAAGAGCGCCTTCACGATCCAGAAATCGAAGGGGTGACCCACCACCGCCAGACGCGGCGACAGAAAGACCGTGTCATCCCGTGTCTGGGTGCTGTGGTCCAGACGCGCCGCCGCAACCAGCGACAGGCGTTCCCAGGGGCGGTACTCCTCGGACACATAAACACCTTGGACGAAGTGCGTCTCCTCATCCACGATGGCATCCACCGTCCCCGAGGAATCCGGGTTCTCATTGGGGTTCTCGCTCGGATCCCAACCGCTGATACTGTAGTTGTGGCGGTTGTTCGCCATCCAACCCTGCACCCCGAACTGTAGGAAGTGCTGCTTGCTTCGATACTGCACACCGAGCTCTGTCGAATACAGCTTCTGATGGGTGTCCAGGGTCCCTCCACAGTCGGGGCAGCCGCTGTCGATACCGCGTATCATGCGCTTGCTGTCATAGGCCAAGGACGCCCTGCCCGTAAAGTTCGCCCCAAGCTCGGGCTCGAACAACGCCACCACCGAATCGACGTAGTTGTAGCGCGTGGCATGCACCTTCTCCGACTCAGAGAGCTCATTCGCTTCTCGGTTCTGAGAATACTCCGGGATGGCCTGGTTGATGGAGCTCGCTTGGATCGACACCGCGTCCCACTGGCCCTCTGTCTGTACCCACACCGAGGGGCGCACCACATCGAGCCGACGGTGCAACATGTCGCGACCCTCCGGCCCAATCTTCTCACCCGAGTGCCGCATGAATCCTTCACTCTCCCAGCCCAGATCCTGAGCCAGTGTGACGCTCGCCGAGACCTTGCGCCGCTCGTCGAGCTTCGTGCCGCCTGCCAAGGTCACGCTGTAGTTGTGCCCGTTCTCCAGGTCTCCGCTCGCCAGGCCATTCTGGCCGTACGACAGCGAGACATCGAAACCATCCACGTCCTCCATGATCAGGTTGACCACCGCCACCAAGGTCTCTGAGCCATAGAGCACCGAGCCCGGACCCACGATGATCTCGATCCGCTCCACTCGGTCCAACGACAAGGGCCAGATCAGGTCGGTCGACTCGTTGACGTTGTTGATTCGGTGCCCGTTGATCAGGTAGCTCACCTTGTTGTTTTCATTGGGCGCAATGCCACGCACCTGCAGGATGGGCTCCAACGGCTTGTAGCTCGTGAAGAACCCAGGGATCACCTCGAAGACGTCCCGAAGCGTGCGGTATCCCCTCATCCGAATCGTGTCTTTGCTCACCACATACATCACGTTCGGTGTGAAATCGATGTATTCTTCCTTGCGTGAGGAGGTGACCACCTTCGGGATCTCGTAGTCCAACAGGTCCGCGAGGTCATATTCAATGATGTCATGCTCGCCCGTGTTGCCGAGGTGCGCAACCCCCTCAGCTGCCTCTTCACCCAGCTCCCCCTCCGGCTCCACCGCACCCAGCTCCGCATCGGGCTGAGCCTGCTCACCCTCCTGAGCCAGGACCGTCGCAGCTAAGCCTGCGACGAGCAGCACCACCCCCAAATAGCTCAGCTTGCATCCGATGCCACTTGACATGCCCTTCGCCTCCTGCTGTATCCCTATGGATTCACTGTCTTTCTCTCGTCGCGCCTGGTGCGCTTCTTTCATTCATCAGTCCAGCTCGAATGGATCGTTTGAGCGTCGCAAGCTATTCCCAGCAGGCTACACGAATCGCGCTGAGAACGATGAAACCCCAGAACGACGATCACAGCGCGCGCGTTGCCAGCCCCTCGCCAATCAGCTACACTGCCCATGGCTTTCGAGTGCTGTGAGCCCATCGGCACTCGCTCCGCCACCATGGAGTCCGATTCTCTTGCTCGCTGAGCGCAAGGCAGGGGCTTCTCGTCTGGCTGCGCGAGCTCCGGTCAGCACCCCGCAGCGCGAGCTTTCCCAGCGCCGTTGAGTGAGCGTCGATGAAAGACAACGCCAGTGTGGTTGTACCCCGACCCTTTGTGTTTCGACCAAGAAGCGCGCTTCGTTGGCTCCTGAGCGTTGCCTTGCTCAGCCTCGCCTTCTCTGCCTGTGCAGGACGCGCGCCGCACCCCGAGCAGTTCTTTGACGAATACGCCAAGGCCGTCGAAGAAGGGCGTGCCGATGACGTCTACGAGATGCTTGGTGAGCAACAACGCAACGGCATGGATCGCGAGCAGTTCCGTGCCTTCTTCGCGCAATACCGAGAAGAGATGCTGCAGCAAGCTGCGCAGATCCGACGCGGTATCCAAGAGGGGGCCCTCGATATCCAAGCCCGTGTGCCTGTTGGCGGCCGCAGCGAGATCGCCATGCACTATCGCGACGGGCTCTGGGCCTTCCAGGAGGCCATCCCCATCAGCGCGCGTGCCTCGAGCCCCGAGCCTACACTGGTTGCCCTCTCCGCGGCGGTCGAACAAAACGATATGGCGCTGCTGCTGAGCATGCTCTCCAAGGAGAAGCGGGATACCCTCAAAGCCGAGCTCGGGGTCATCCGCGATAGTCTGCGAAAACTCGACGAAGACGACATCGTCGTTGACGGCGAGGTCGCCACCATCTACCTCGATTTCGGTCTCAAGCTCGAGTTGCTCTTCGAGGAAGGGAGCTGGCGCATTCATCGCTTGCTCCAGTACTGAGCGCGCTTCTGCCAAAGGCGTCGAGGGATGAGCGTCGAGCAAACCAGAACCAGCTTGCGGGCCTTCCAACAAGCGGTTGCGGCCGATCCCACCAACGTCGACCTGCGTGAGAGCCTCGCCAACGACCTCAGCCGGCTCGGCCACCTGCGCCAAGCAGCCGAAGAGCTCGTCCTCTGCACCAAGCTCGCTGCAGCACGCGGCGATTTGCCCCGCGCGCTGAGCTGCTGCAAGCGCCTCCTCGAGCTCGACCCGGACCGCCGCGAGGTGCTTCGCTTCCTCTCTCGCTTCTACGCTCGGCAGATGAGCGAGTCCGACCTACTGCGAGCCATCGAGCACGACGAGCCTGCGCAGCGCCCCGTCCTGCCCCAACCCAGGGAGCCTAGATACCCAGAGCCTCCCCTCAACCTGCCCGAGGTCAATCGCTCTCCCTTCACCATCCTCGACACCGAGCAGACCCGCCTCGCCCGCTTCGAAGAGCTGGGCCTCGAAGCCAGCCAAGAGCAGGCTGCAGAGAACCGAGCAAGCGCACTCGACCCCTCGCACTCCAACCAACATGAAGTGGAATCCATCGAGCTCACCGTGGTGACGCTCGATGTCGAGCTCAGCGGTGACGAGCTCCTCTCCTCGCGCCTCTCCAGCGACGCCCTCGCCTTGGAGGAGTGGGAGCAAGCGGACCCGCACCGCGTTCCGAGCACGCACGCCCCCTTGCCCATTCGACGCTCCGAGCTGCCTCGCATCCCCCTCTTCTCGAGTCTGGGCGCGCAAGACTTCGAAGACCTCCTCGATGAGCTGGAGCTGATCCACCTCTCCCATGGTCAGGAGGTCGTGCCCCTCGATCCTGCGCTCCCCGACACCCCCACTCCTGCCTTGTGGATTCTCGCGCGGGGGCGGATGAACGCAAGCTGCAGGGCCGACGATGGCCTGAGCATCGAGCTCGGAGAAGTACCCCTGGGCAGCTTCATCGGCGAGCTCGAGATGCTCACGGCGAAGCCCAGTCGGGTGAGCTATCAGACGCTGAGCTCTTGCGACTTCCTCTGTCTCTCGGCCGCGCGCTTCCATGCGCTGCGACAGGCTCATCAGTCCGTGGCCCGTAGCCTCGACGAGCTCTTCGAGAAGCGCTTGCTACGCGAGAGACTCGCCGTATTGCCGACGCTTCGCCGTCTGCCCGTTGGCGAGAGAGAGCTGCTCGGCCGATTCGCGCGTCGCCTCGAGCTCTCGCCAGGTGAGCCATTGCTGGCCGTGGGCCAACAGCACGACAGCTTCTTCCTCTTGGTTTTCGGTTGTCTCGAGCTGCTCTCCCAGAGCGGTGAGGCGCTGGGCAGGCTCGAGCTGGGCGATGCCTTTGGACTCAAGGGCTTCTATGGACGGCAAGCGGCCCTCTGTGGGGTGCGCGCCAAGACGCGCTCGCGGGTTTTTCGTCTTGGCCGCGCCTCGGTCCAAGAACTGCTCGCTGCGCACGAGCTGAGCCTGGACGCGGAGCCTGCGCCGCTGGACGATCCCCTGGATCTGGGCTTGCTCGACGACCCCAACTGACACGACGAGCGGTGCTGGATTAGCTGAGCAGGGTCTCGGCGCTCTGGGGATCGCGGTTGAGGTTGAGCAGCCGTCGCGCTTGCGCCAGATGCTCGCTCAGCGAGAAGGAGAGGAGCTCTCCCGCGTCAGGGATCTGACGCAGCCACACAAGGCGTTCGCTGGCCGAGGTTGCGGGTCCTGGCAGGTGGCCATGTTTGCGCAGCAGGCAATCGACCGCCGCGCGGGTGTCTTTGGAGGCCAGCAGCCCAGCCCTGCGCGAGGTGAGTGTGTGCGCGCGCCGCCACTCGGCGAGATCCAGGCGTAACGACTTGTAGTCCAAGCCCTCGGCGTATTCGGCGACGGCCTTGCGATTCTTGCGCGGGAGGAATTTGCCAAGCTGCTTGACCACCTCGATCTCGCCGCTGCCGTCGTGGGCAAGACCGATCAGCCCTTGCAGTAGCCGCAACAGATCTCGGTTGTCCAAGAGCTCGAGGTACATCGTGCCCAAGACCTGGGTGGCGATTCCCATGCCCAGGAAGAAGCGCAGCTCACTCTCGTTCCCCAGGAGTGCGCGGGGCCCAAGCACGAGTCGCTCGGGCTTCTCCGGGTCGACGCCCACGAGGAAATCCGGCACGCGGGTGATGGCCAGATCAAAGTCCCTGGCCCCGAAGAGGGCAGCGAGCTGGAACGCGAGGGGCTTGACGGGGTGCTCGTTGGGACAGGGAACGAGCGCTTGCAAAGGTGGCAAGACGAAGATCTGTGCTCGAGGGCCGGCGCGAGACAGCAGCTCGATGGCCCAGTCGGGGAGCTTGGGGTGCCGGATGCAGCTCGCGAGCGCCTTGGGGCCATACTGGCTCGGCGGTGTGCTCTGCGGCTCGACCAGCTCGTTGGCCGAGGCCCGTACCAGCGGGCTGTCCTCACCCAGGACACAGAGCACCTGGTTGCAGCGAGACAGTGAGTCTGGCCAGGCGAGCTGCTCGAAGGAGCGCGCGCAGACGTAGTATGCGTCGATGTTGTAGGGGTCGAGGTTGATGACGTTGTTGGCGAAGCGGCGGGCCGTGGCGGGGTCGCTGTGATAGCGCGCGGCGAGCAGCTGGGCGTCGATGTTGAGGGGCGCGCTCATTGCGGCGAGCGCCGATTCGTGCTCGGCGCGTCGGCGGTCGTTGAGCTTGCTTCCCAGGATGCGCGCGAGCGCCATGCGTACTGGCGCCAAGCTCTCTGCCATGGCGGCGGTGGATGCCGCCATGACTTGTTCGTCGAGAATGCCGACGAGGAGCTCGTGACGCTCTTCGGCGTCGGCCCAGGCGAGGAGTGGATCGAGGGCCGCAACATCCTTGCGGAGCAGCGCCGCGACCTCTTTCAGGCGGTCGGTTGCATCTCGCTCGGCACCCAGTGCGAAGCTGAGACGCGCTTGTTGCACCTTGGTCCGAGCGGCCTCGGCGGGTGCGCTCAGGCTCGCCAGCTTGTCGAGGATGAGGATGGCGTCCTCGAAGAGTCCCTTCTCTTGGTATACCTTGCCGATGAGCCGCAGCGACTGTTTGTCGTCGGGGTTTTTGTCGAGTAAGTCGAGCAGCAGCGGCAGCGCGTCGTCGGGACGTGCCAGATGTTCATCGAGCAGCGTCGCCTGTGCGAGCTGCCATTCGCGCCGTTCGACCGGGGTGGGTCCCTCTAGGGCGAGCAGACGACGATAGGCGTCGTTGGCTTCAACCCAATGCTGCTGCTGGCTCTCCATGCTGGCGAGGCGTTCGAGGCTGAGCCGGTGTTGGGGGTCGAGCTCCAGGGCTTGCTCTGCAGCGCTGACGGCTTGTTCGAGGTCCTCGAGTCGCATCCTGCGCAGCTCGCAGAGCTCGAACAAGGGGTTGACTCGGTTGGCGGGCGGCAGGGCGTCGATGTGCTGACGCAGCACGCGGGCGAGGGCGGACCAGAGCTGTTCGGTTTCGAAGAGTGGGCGAAGTGCAGCGTAGATGTCGGCGCGTTCCGGGGCGAGCTTGAAGGCGGCGAGCAAGGCGTTCCGTGCGCGCTCGAGATGTCCCATGGAGGCGGCGAGTTTGGCGACGTCTTTGTAGAGGCCAATCTTGGTTTCGGTGGCGATGGCCAGGGCCGCTTGGTTCTCGAGAAAGTCGCAGGCTCTCTCTTTCTTTTCGCAGCTCAAGGCCAGCTCTGCGGCGAGCTGGAGGGCAGGCCAGTGGCGCGGCTCCTGGGCGAGCAGCTCTTCGAGCAAGTCGAGCGCGGCCGGGGCTTGGGTAATGCGGAGGGCAAAGGCCAAATCCAAGCGCAGCTCCGCGTGCTCGTCGCCATCGGCCACCTGTAGCCGGCGTCGCAGCAGCTCGACGCGCCCAGCGTGCGAGCTTTGCTGGGCCTCCAAGCGTTCGATGCTGGGCTGATCCTGGGGTGCGAGGCGCAGGATGTTTTCGAGCAAGTCGAGGTCGCCGTTGCCCAGCTCCATGCTGTGTAGGTCCGCAGCCGATTTGATGAGCGCCACGGCGGTGTTGGGGGGCATCTTCGAGCGGGCGTGTTCTGCGAGACGGATAGCGAGGGTGTTGTGTTCACCCAAGCCGGCGAGGATGGTCTCGAGCAGCGGGCGCAGACCGCCCATCTCTGGCGATAGTCCCAAGGCGAGTTCGAGAGGCGCGAGCGCTTCCCGGTGGTTGTGTTCTCGGAAGGCGAGCAGCACGCTCTGGCGCAGGGCCATGTCAGCACGGCAATCTGGGCTCAGCTCGGTGCGGTTCTGGATGTCGAGCAAAGCGCAGAGCTCAGTCCACTTCTCTTGGCGGGCGAGCAGGCGTTCCAGCAGCTGTTGGCTTGGCGTGTGCTCGGGCATCGCTTCGAGTGCGGCCTTTGCGGCGCTCAGCGCTTGTTCGCCTTGCTCGAAGCGCTCGGCAAAGAGCATGGCGGCGCGGAAATGGGCGTTGGCTTTGCGGACGGGTTGGCTCTGCCGTTGTGCGCTGAGCTGCAGCAATTCCAGCACCTGTGGCCAGCGCTGTCGCTGCTGGTGGAGGCGGAGCAGCGCTTCGGTGGCTTCTTCGGCGCGGTCAGTTTGCCGCGCGCGCTCGTAGGACTCGAGAGCGTTGTCATACTGGGACAGCTCGAACTCCCTAATTTGCCCGAGCTCCATGAGGATTTCGGCGTGCTCGCGGGCCGGGCGCAGGCTCAGTCTGTGTTCGAGGGCATCGACCAGCGCAGCCCATTGTCGTTCCTGACGTAGCAGTCGTCGCAGGCCGTCGTGGGCGCAGAGCAGCGAGGGCTGCTCCTTCAGGGCGGCGCGGTAGCGAAGGATGGCGGCCTTGGGATCGAGCTTGCGGTATTCTTCGTGGCGCGCCAATGCGAGCTGGATTTGCGCGCGATGAGCGGCGTCGTTTTCCAGCTCGAGCTCTTCGAGCAGGTCTTGGGCGAGCTCGTCGACCATGTTCTTTTGTTGATGGAGGCGCTGCAGGGTCCAGAGTCCGGCCCTGTCATCGGGGCGCAGCTTGCGGTACTCGCCGAGCTTGTCGATGGCTTCGGAGAGCTTGTCGAGCTTGTGTTCGTAGATGCTCGCCAGCTCCCAGAGCATCGCTGCCCGGCGGCTGCTCTGGGAGGCTTCGCTTGGTCCACTGGGGAGGCCTTGGGCTTCGAGCTGGGACTCGAGCAGCTGGGCGAGGGCTGCATAATCGCGTTTGCGTCGAAGCAGGGTCTCGAGGGCGCGCAGGGCGCTGTCCATGCCTGTTTGTGCGTGCAGCGCTTCACGATAGGCGCTGATGGCTTTGTCGATCAGGCCGTGCTGCTCACAGACGAGCGCGATCTCGACGAAGCGCTCAGCGCGTGAAGCCTCGGTGTCGCGTTCGGCCTGCCGCCAGCAGACGTCGACCCAGTCGCCGATACGTTCTGCTTCGAGCAGCAGCGCTCGCAAGCGCAGTGTCGGCTCGATGCGCTCGGGACAAAGCTGTTCGGCTTCGAGCAGCGTGTCGATGCAAGCTTGGGTCGAGCCTTGCGCGAGCAGCAGGTCAGCGCGTCGCAGCAGTACGGGGAAGCGCTCGTCGGGATGAGACAGGAGGCCGAGCAGGCGCACGAAGCTGGCGTCCTGCTTTTCCCGCAGCTCTGGAATGCGCGCATAGATGTCGATGAGCATGCGAAGGCTGAGCTCATCGTTGCGCTCGATGCTGAGGGCCGATTCGAAGCACTTGATGGCAGACGGGATGTCTTCGAGCTTTTCGAGGGCCAGGAAGCCTGCGCGCAGCAGGTGCGCGTGCACCTCTCGCGGGTCTCGATTGGCTTGGGCGTGGCGGACGGTGGCGCGAAAGAGCTCCTCCCAGCGTTTGCTCCCGACGAGCAAGCGGTCGACGCCAAAGAGGGCCGCGTGTTGCGATGGGGTTTGATAAAAGGCCCGGAGGTAGGCTTCGATGACCGCAGCGCTGCGTTCGGGGTCGTGGGAGGCGTCTTTGGGCTCGATGCTGGGGTCTTGTCGGTTGGGCGCTTGGCCCGTTCCCTCAGTTTTTCGGTTCAGACCCGGGAGCGTGAAGCGCGGCGCACTGGTCTTGCTACTCTCCTCGCTGTGTTGGCCGTGGTCGGCGAGCCAGGCGGCGAGCAATCGGTATGAGAACTGGCGTGGCGGGTCTTCAGTTTGTTCGGAGAGGCGTTTGACGGTGAGCTCGAGGCCGTGGAAGTCGTTGTTCAGGGACTGCTGAAGTCGCAGTGCCTCGAGCGCAGAGAGGGCGTTGGGGTCGAGGTCGAGGACGGCCTCGAGGGCCTCTCGGCTCTCGTTCAGCGAGCCGTGTCGGCGCAGGAGCCGTCCGAGCTCTTCGAGGCAGGCGAGGCGTCGGGCCTTGCTCGAGGCCTGTTTGCTCTCGGAGCGCAGAAGCTCGAGGACCTCGCTCCAGCTCTTGTTGCGGCGGGCTCTGATGCGCAGCTCGTGGATGGCGCTGCTGCTGCTGGGCAGGATTGCATGAGCGCGCCGCAGGCGCTGCTCAGCGAGGTCTGGTCGGTTGCCGGCCTCGAAGAGCCTGGCTGCAGCGAGCTCGAGTCGTGCTTTCTGCTCGGCTTGTGTCTCATCGAGCAACGCGAGCTCGGCGTCGAGGACGGCGATCACGTCGGCGATGCTGGGGTCGAGCAGGTCCTCTTCGGCGATGGCCTTGACCTCGGGCTCGGTGTCATCCGAGCTGAGCGGTGGCTTGTGGGGCGCGTGCATGCGCACCGTGCGGCCAGGCACGGGCGCTGCCACCTTGGTGAGGGCGGGGAGCGGCGGCAGCTTGGTGGCTTTGAGGGTGGTGCCGGGAAGGGGTGGCGGCAACGGCGGCTTGGACTTGGGGTCCTTGGGATCGTTCATGCGGGTCTCCATCGCGGGGACGTTCACCAGCTCGAGTATACCCAGCTCGCGTGTTACGTCGATGGAGGCCGAGCAAGGCACGAAAACTCAGCGAGTGAGGCGCAAGAAGGCTTGGGTCCCGGCCATGACGCCGAGCGGGACGGTCAAAAAGTTGGCCAGCGGCAGCAAGGCAAGCAGCAGCAGGCCGCTGCCCATGCCGAGAAAGAGCGCTTTGTTCGAGAGCACCAGCTTGCGTCTGGCGGCGGGCGAGTAGCCATGTCGCTGCGCTGTCGCGTCAATCAGTTCCTGGGAAATGAAGTAGGCGCCAGCACTCCAAGTAAAAAACAGGCTCAGGACGCTGCCGAGCACTGGGACGAGGTGCAACGCCAGCGACGCCAAGGCGATGAGGAGCAACCGCAGCAGCGAAGAGAGCGAGCCTTTGACGGAGTCTAAGAAGGCGCCAAAAAAGCTCTGTGATGAGCTGCTTGGCGTTGCTGTGGTGCCCATCAACATGTGCTCGAGCTCTTCTGAGAGTCGTTCGCTGAAGATGCTGCTTGCCGCGGCTGAGGCGACCAGAAAGAGGGCGTAGGCGAGCAGTCCCACGAGCAGTGCGGTGGTGATGACGAAGACCCAGTAGAAGATGAGCAACCAGCCAGTGGGCGGCTCAGGCCAGATGGCGTGGATCGCGGCGATGGTGCCGAAGATCGCCGCCAGCGTCATGATGCAGAAGACGATGGTGGAGATGAGGATGGGCCACAGCGCGTGCCGGCGCAGTTTGGGCTCTTTGAGCAGCATTGCCAGGCTCTTGCCCAGCAGGGAGAAGCCGAGCAGGAAGGCTGAGAAGGCTGACTTGGGGATAGGTGGCCAGGCAGTGGGGCCAGCAGACGCATTGATTAGGGATGGTGAGACGTCAGATGAGGTCATCGCCAGCATCCTTCAGCTCGTCGAGCAGTGATCGGGCGGAGCGCGCCAGGTCTCCTGCATCGGGGCGCAGGCTGAGGGCACGCAGCTTGGCCTTGGCTTGTTCTGTTTGGCCTTCGCTGAGCAGCAGCAGCGCTTCGAGGTAGTCGCGCATGGCTGAGTCCTGCTTCACCAAGCGCAATTTGGCGCGGGCCTCCTGGTGCTGCGCGCGCCGCAGCAGCGCTTGGACCAAGACCAAGCGCACCGTGTCCAGGTCGACGTCGCCTTGGCCCTTGGCGGCCACCGTCTCTGCGGTCAGCAGCGCCGCCAGCGCGCGGTTGCCGTAGCCGAGGGCTTCGAGGGCTTCGCTCTGTGCAAGCGTCGCGCGAAAGCTCAAGGGGCCGCCTCCGCTCGCTTGGGCTTGCATCACCGAGAGCAGCGCGAAAAGGGGTTTGAGGCTGGTCTCTTCGAGGGCACGGCCGAGCCAGTGTTCCGCGCTTTGTTGTGGGCTGCTCTGGAGGCGTCGGTATTCTTCGAGAACGGGCACGTCCTGGGCGGTGGATTGTTGAGCGAGGCTGGCCATGGTTTTGGCGTCCAACAGCACCAGCGCGGCCTCGGCCGCGTTGGCAGCGGCGAGCGCGTCATCGGGTTGCAGCGCGACGGCGCGCATCAGCTGTGGCAGCGCGAGCTCCAGCTCGTCGCGGCGCATGAGCAGGGTGGCGTGGTCACAGAGCGCGGGCACGTAGTCGGGTCGGGCGCTGAGCAGCGCCGAGAAGAGGGCCTCGGCTTCGAGTGGGCTGTGTGCGGCGCGGTAGCCAAAGCCGTGCAGTTGCCAGAGCAGCTCCGGCTCGTCGCTGCGTTGGGCTAGGTACTCGATGAGCTCGATCATTGCGGCGGTGTCCCTGAGCCGTTCGTAGGCCTGCAGCTCGTGCAAGGCCAAGCCCAGCTCTTCTGGGGCGAGGGCGCGGGCCTGCTGCAGGTGCCCGATGGCGGTCTGCAGAAAGCTTCGCTCGTGGGCGCGCCGGCGCTGCTCGACTTCTTCGAGCTGCGCCAGCTCCGAGGGCTTGGCCTCTTCGGGCTTGGTCTTGGCGGTCTCGACGCTGACCATGACGCGAGAGCGCTCGATGGCGAGCCAAGCCAGGCAGCGATGTCCGGTAAAGGCGGTGCCCTCGTCTTCGAGCAGGGCTTGGCAGCGCGCCTCGGTGTCGGTCTGATTCGGGTCACAGAGGCTGGCCTCGTCGCCAGCGCAGTCGAGCAGCGGCCCGAGATGGCCCTGTGGAAGGCTGCGGCGTTGCGCGAGCTGCGGCGCGATGCTACTCGCGCAGGCAGCCAGGAGGCTGACGGCGAGCAGCGCTTTTTGTAGATTGGGCACTTGGCCCGTTCTTCCAAGTTTTTGTAGATTGGGCACTTGGCCCGTTCCCCCAGCATTTTGTAGATTGGGCACTTGGCCCGTTCCCCCAGCATTTTGTAGATTGGGCACTTGGCCCGTTCTTCCACGGTGTTTCATGAGCGCGACAGGCTCCTGTTGCAGAGGTCGGAGAGCTCATTGCTTTGTGGGGCTCTGCCCCACACCCCGCCAAAGGACTGCGCCCTTTGGAATCCCATGGCTGTGAGCTTGGTGAAGCGTTGGTCGCGATTGCGCCTGCGCTGGTGTGGCCGTGGTGGACGGTGACAGAGGCAGGCGCAGGAACACCCGAATCATGGCAGCATGACAGCGCAAACGCAATCGTGAGAGCAGGGCCGGCGCGCTTGTACCTGTCCATGAAGGTTGCCGCGGTCGCGGACGGCCCGGACGAACGCCGCGACAGGCTTGAAATGAAGTCTTGGAAAGCCAGCGATCGGACTTGAACCGATGACCTGCGCATTACGAATGCGCTGCTCTACCGACTGAGCTACGCTGGCGGAGTGCAGCGACCGAAGCCGCCAAACTCGACGACGCCGTTTAGCACAGTGTGTGACCTGGGTCAACGAAGAAGTAGAACATGTCGAAGGACCAATCAACCATTTCAAAGTCACCGGATGGGCGCTCAGTCCAACAGACGCGGCGCAAATGGTGTTGGTTGCGTGCACCAACCCCCCGCGAGCCGCGAGCTTCCTGTCCGTCTCGGAAACCGAAGTCTTGTGATGTCGGCGTGGCGGTGCGATGATGGCGCCATTCCGAGGATACTGTGCTTACACGGGTGAGCCTCCTTTGTCCTCCCTATCCGGAGTGTTCCATGAGAACTCTGCTCTTTCCGATTGCGCTGGTGGTGTGTCTCATCTTCTTCGCTGCCTGCAAGAAAAGCGAGGATGGTCCCAAGGAAGACGAGGAGCTCAAGTCTCTCGGTGAAGGCGCGTTGGCCTACTTCCAAGAGGAGCACATGGACCCGAACGATCCTATCAAGGTCGTCACCAAAGTCTTTCCTGCCGCCGTGAACCCGATTTGTATCAAGGAAGGCAAGAGCGACGACGGGGAGGTCTTCAAGCAACTGCGCTACTCAGGCGTGACAACGTTCGAGGTCTGCTACCAGAGCAACGACACGCACACCGCTTTCCGCGCCTATTCGCAGGTCGATGGGAAGATTCACCTGTGCCTGAAGGGCAGCAGCGATGGCGGCGTTCCCAAACTGAGCAACATCAGCGAAGACAAGTGCGAGATGCCGAAGTGATGGCGTCTTGAACGCGGTCCCTGCTCGAGCTGGGTGGAGAGAGGCGATGACCTGGGAACTGCGGGCATTCGTTCGCCCTCGGACACCGAGCTCGCGAGTCTACACAGACTTGGGAGAACAGCGCCCAATCTACAAAAACTTAGTCCTCGAGCTCCAACAACACGAACACGTCCGACCCAGACTGCTGCGCCTCGACCCAGCGTAGCTGCTGGCTCAACGGCACTGGTACCGGCACCTGCACCCGCTTGAGCAGACCCGACACCGCCCGCTCCAGCAGGGCCTGCAGGTCGAACTGCAGACCCCGCGCCGAGAACGACTCCTCGAGCTGCGAAGACACCACCTCCAGACCCTTCAATGAGAACGTCAACGAGCCCGCCTGCAGGCTCACCCCCAGCTCCAGCTTCAGCTCCGTCTCGATGCGCAAGAGCCGCATGCTCAGCTCATGACTGAGACCATAGACATCGAGGCGCAGCTTGACCTGGTCCACATGCAACGTCGACCCCACCAAGGTGAGGAAGCGCGGCGACCCCAGCGCTTGCACCAGCAGCCGACCCGCGCGCCCAAACGAGAACCCCTCCAAACTCGCGGCTTCGGGCAACAGAGAGACAATCGAGCTCAGCTCCGAGCTCAACGAAGGCATGCCCTGCGCATTCAACGCCGTGTCCACACAGAGCTGCCCAGACCGAATGAGCGCGTCCAAGAGCCACTGCAACAGGTCCGCCGTCAGCAAGATGGCGACATCGAAACTTGGCGAGGCGGGGGCCAAGGTCGTTCGCAAGGGGATCGGCGCTGGTCGCACGGGCAGTGAGAGCCCCTCCACACACGGTGCGTCTACTGCGCTCGGCTCCACGTCCAGCGCCAGCCGCACCCCGTGCTCGGGCTCGACCACGAAGGACGAGCCGTTGAAGACCGAGCTGCCCGAAACCGCTGAGCGAAGCTGCAGATCCACAGGGTCGAAGAAGCCATAGCGCGTCCGCGCAAGCAGCAAACCTCCGCTCGGCAGGCCGATGAGCTGGCCAATCTGCGCGCTCAGCTGCGGCGCAAAGAGCGTCGCTGCTTGTCCTGCCAGAGAGGTGTCGATGCGCTGCGCGATGGTGTCCCAATCCAGGCTCGACAGGTCGAAGGCACAGGCCTCGCTGGGCTCGTAGCTCAAGGGCGTGAGCGCCTGCATCGCCACGCTCGTCTCGCTCGTCCAGCTCGGGCTCTGGTTGACCACCTTGGCCTGCATCAGGAAGTCGAGCTGGCGCAGACCTGGCTCCAAATCGATCCGGCAGATCGTGCTCTCGCTGCCCTGTCGCACGCGGATACTGGTGCGGATGGCGTCACTGCGATACTGCGTGCTCACCCGCAAGCCCCCATGCTCTGGGCTTATCGCGACCTGCTCCAGCGTCCAGCTCGCATCCAACGGCCCCAACACGAACTCGGCGTTCTCGTCGATGCTCTCCTGCAATGAACCGCCGCTCCAGACCAGCGTCGCCGTGTCGCCGAGTCGCTGTAGAAACGCCGCGCGCTCAAAGAAGCGCGCTGAAAACTGCAGCACCATCGAGGCCTCAGCGGGCGCATCCATCGGCGTGGGTGTGTCCACACTGCGCACGTCCACGCGATCACAAGCCAGCAGCACGCACCAGCACATCGCTCCGACGATGAGCGCCGTGGTCCATTGCATTCGCTCGCTCTCGTTTGCCGACCTCTCGACAGCAGCAATTTCTGCGGAATGTCGAGAGGATGCGTGCCCTTCGCTGGCTTTCGATTGCCTCTGAGGCTGCTTTGGGGCTATGCACCTGCGTCGACCAATCATTTCACAAGCCGAATCAACTGGATAGGGGCGGAGAGCGTAGCGATTCGCTGTGCGCTCACCACCACCCGCTCGCCGCTTGGCAGCAGCGCCAACTCGGCCTCGAAGCCCTCGATGCTGCTCGAAACCTGCGCCGTGCGCCAGCCCGTTGCGTCCCGCGTGGAGAGCAGCGCCCTGCCGCTCGCCGCGTCGAAGTGGCTCACCACCTTGGACTCGCCGTCGAAAACCAAGGATGGGAGCTGACCCACCAGGGTCTTCGAGACGACCCCTGGCGCGTCACGCCGGAGTCCATCGTCCGCGACTTCGACCACGGGCAGCCCCGCGTCGAAGTGCAGCACCTTGAGCTTGCCCGCGCCCGCGTCGTGGTACGCCAAGGCGAGGTTTCCAGTGAGGTCCACGGCGAGGTCGTTGAAGCGCCCAACCTGAGTGAGCGGCTCGCTGCTCGGGCCAGTCCAGAGGCTCGCATCCCAGCCGTCCAGCACCTGCACGCTCCAGCTCGACGCCGAGCGGCGCGCCAGCCGAAGCGCGCCACAGTCCCCGTCATAATAGCTGATGACTGGGCTCGCCCCCTGCAAGGCGATGTGGCTGTCGTAGCCCAGCCCAAGCCGCGCCTTCTGGCGCTGCTCGAGAGGGCAGGCCTGCTCGGCGGGCAGACTCTCGTCGGCACCGGTGTCGACATACTCGATGCGCCAGATGCCCTCGCTTCGCCGCGCATAGCGCAGCACCCGATAGGTCAGGTCACGATACGAGACGTGCGCCACGTCGTCTGGGTCGATGGCCAGATCGCAGTCTGCCCCCACGCTCGAGGTGGAGTCGACAGTCTCGAGTAACCATCCGCCCTCTTGCTCCCAGGAGGCGAACTTCAAGGCGTTGTTGGTGGCGTCGAAGTACACGATGGATGGGCGATCCTCGGAATCCAAGGCGAGCGCCGAGTAGCGCCCCACATCGCCCACTGTGTCCACACGCTGGAAGCGGAAGCGGGCCTCGATCTCGTCCCAGAGCCCGAAGACCAGGTCGCGTCCGCTGCGGTTGTAAGCACTGACCATGATTCGCCCTTCGGCGTCGACCGCGAGTGAAGGATAGTCATGCCCGATCGCCGCCGATTCGTCCGGGGCGACACAACGCTCGAGCGCGCCCTCGCAGCTCGTCATCAGCGGACAGGGCTCAGGCCCACAGTTTGGCTGCGAGGCTGGCGATGAACAGGCGCAGAGCGCGCCAGCGAGCACGCAGAGACACAAGAAAAGGGTGATTCTACGCCCTGTCATTGGCAAGCACCGACCGAGGAACGAGGAACGAGGAATGGCGAGCCGCTCGAGCAATGCCGAAGTGTTCGAAGATGAGGGGCCACCATCACCGCCATGGCTCACCGCGTGGCAACGCTCAGATCGTGATTCCAAAGGACTCGCCCTTCCTTGGCGGGGTGTGGGGCAGCGCCCCAGAAAACGCCGCTCACAGCTCCAGGCTGAGCAGGCGCGGCGTGAAGCTGATCGGCGTGGTTTGCTGGTTCACGACGAAGCTCAAGACCCACGCGCGAGAGCCGTCCACGCAATGGTCCGCGTAGAAGCCGTGCGAGCCGTCGAAGGACTCGCCGCGACCCTCACCACCCACGACCTGGTGCTGGAATGAGCCGTCCAAATCCAACCGCGCGACGTTGGTCTGCAGCAACGAGCTGTCCTGATAGACCACCACCGGGCCCTGCTCACCCAAGATGAGCGAGGCGTCGTCGCCGACCACGTTCACACAAGGACCATAAGCGTCGACCCGCGCGCCGCCGTCAACCAGATCGCCGAGCAAGCCCAACTGCATGTAGCGCAGCTCCTTCTTGCTCCAGTCGACGTAGACCAGGTGCTCCACGTCGCTCGCGTCGATGGCGATGCTCGGCCAAAGACCCGCGTTGCCCTGCTCACCTGCCAAAATGATAGGCGCGTCGAAGGCCACGCCATCACGCTGGCGCACCAACATCAGCCGTCCCCAGACCGCGTCGTAGTAGGCCACCGCCACGCGACCATCGGCATACCGGGCTTGGCTGCTGTGCAGGCCGGTGGCCAGCGGCCAGGCCCTCATCTCGTTGGCTTGCTCTGCGATCGCCAGGCAGCTCCCGCCGAAGCAGCGCTCGTTCTCGGCGCAGGGCGGACAGCTCGCTGGATCGCTGGGGAAAGCGCAGCTCGCCGTGTCGACGCGGCAGAACTGCCCGCTCTCACAGGGCTGAGCGCAGACCTGGGTCACCTCCACCCGATCGAGCACCTGGACCAACCAGTCGCTCTGCGTGGGCTGCGCGCTGTTCGCCTGAGCGAAGCGAAGCTCGCTGAAGACGGCAGCGTCGACCACTTGCTCGAGGGTGCTGTAGGCGATGCCAGGCGCGCCGGTGTAGGGATCGATGCTGATGGAGGTCCAGTAGCCAGTGCGGCCATTGTCATCGATGGTCTGGAACTGCCAGGTGTATTCTCCGGATTCGCCAGGGATGCCAAGGGCGTAGCGCAGCGTTCCAGCGTCCACGTCCTGGTAGCTGACGTGGATGCTGCCGTCGGCGCCAATGGCGACGTCGGAGTACTTGCCCACGTCGACGCCGTGCTCCTTGATGCCACCACGGGGGCCATTGACCGAGCCCACGACCTCGGCGTCGGCAGGCACGCCATCGAGGAAGGTCCAGACTGGCGCGCCTTCCTCGTCGACGAAGCCAATCATCAGGTCGCCGTAGGTGCTGTTGTAGCAGCTCATGGCGAGCTCACCGTCGAGGCTGGCGAGGTTGCTGTATTGGCCGTATCGACCCATGGGCAGCGCGGGCAGCTCCACACATTCGCACTGCGCGTCGGCGATCTCGCAGCTCTTCGGGTCTCCAATGACCTCGCCGGTGATCACCAGCTCGAAGCCGGGGTCACAGACGATGCTGGCGCAGGCTTCGGGCAGCGCGACGCAGCTGTTCGAGCTGTGGCAGCAGAACTCGCCTTCGACGCAGCCCTCGGCGCAGGGCGTGCCGCAGACGCAGGCGTAGTCTTCGCAGAGCGGGATCAGGCCATCTTCGCATTCGAGCTCGCTGCAGGACTCGCGGTCGAGGCAGCCGTCGAAGACGCACTCGCGGCGGCCGTCGCCATCGCCATCGTAGCAGTGCTCGCCGGGACCGCATTCGCTGTCCTCATCGCATTCATGCACGGGCTCACAGACGCCATCGACGCAGTCGAAGAACTCGGTGCAGGCGGGGACGCAGACCTTCGCCTGGTCCTCTTCGGTGTCGACTTGGTCTTCGATGACGTCGGGCGGGAGCTGCGTGGCGGTCTCGTCGCAGCCGCTACCCAGGAGGATGGCGAAGAGCGCGGCCAGCCAGGCCCAGCTCCGTTTTCGGCGCAGGGCGAGGACGGCGAAGGGGACGAAGAGCCACCACAGGGAGAGGCTGCTGCCGCGCTGCATGCTGCAGGCGCAGGACGCACCGGCTTCGGGGGCTTCGATGGGGGCTTCGCCTTGGACGGTGAGGGCGCTGGCAAATTGTGCTTGGTTGCCCGCTTCGTCGCGGACCTGGACGCGGACCTGGAGTTGTCGGCCTGCGAGGGCGCTGGGGATGGCGAAGGTGGGGGTGTTGCGCCACTCGGTCCAGGCTTGTTCGCCGAAGCTAAGGCGGTAGGAGAGGGTGCTCGGGGTGCTGACGTCGTCGTTGGCGAGGACCACGAGGGCGTCGTCGAGGGAGCGCAGCCCTTCGATGTGTGGGGCGCTCCAGTCGATGACGAGGTCGATGAGCTCGGGGCTCGGATCGAGGCTGCGGTAGTCGTCGACGAGGCGGCTGCGCACGGAGATGGTGTGTCGGCCTGGCAGCAGCAGCGCTGGGTCACGCAGGGTCCTGGAGCGGTCGCGGGAGAACTGGCTCCACAGCCCTCGGTCGACGCGGACGCTGAACTCGGCTTCTCTGCCGTCGGGGACGCTGGCGTCGAGGGCGAGCTCGACCACTGGGTAGAGCTCTGATGGGTGCTCGAGCTTGCTGCTGTCGAGGCTGCCGTCGGGTCGCAGGAAGCGGCGCACGGGCAGCTCGAGGTGCTTGACGTAGGCGTGGGTATCGGCGGCGATGGAGAGGCCGCCTGTGGGGATGTAGTCGAGGTCTGCGAAGAGGCCGATCATGGCGCATTGGGTGTCGTTCTCGTCGCAGTCGATGCCGCTCATCTCGTGCACGGTCAGGCTGAAGCCCATCAGCTCGGGGATGGGGAAGGGCTGAGAGACGACGCCAGCGAGCTGCGGTAGGAAGCCTGCGATGAGGGTGGGCAGCAGGGCCTCGATGTTGGAGGCGGGCTCGGCGACGAGCTCGGCGTTGCGGACCTCGAGGCGGGTGATGGCGTTCTCTAGGTCGCCGAGCACGGGGAGCAAGGCGTTGTCGGGGGTCATCATCAGGCCGAGGGGCAGGTCGACGTCGGCGTTGACCGTGAGGATGCGGGCGAAGCGGTCGTAGGCGAAGAGCATGATGTCGATGTCGAGGTTGTGCAGCTCGAGCATGATGAGGGGTTCGAGCAGGGTTGGCGTGCCGTTCTCGTCGACGCTGATTTCGCCGCGGGAGATGGTGACGGTGGGGGCCTGCTTGGGCGAGAGCTTGATGAGCACGGGGCGGACTTGGTTTTCGGTGAGGCGGCTCAGGCTAGGCAGCAGGAAGCCGAGAGCAGCGGAGCTGAGCTCGGGGAAGGCTTGGCTGTCGACCTCGAGGCAGATGGCGCCGGAGTTGTAGACGGCCCAGAAGGCGTGTTCGAGGAAGCGCTCGCTGATGCCGACGGCGGTGTCGTAGGGTTCTTGGCTAGGGGAGAGGTCGGCCTCGAGCTCGACGGAGCGGGTGACGGGCTCGGCGCTGGGCGGCTCTTGGTAGGGGACGCAGCTGTGGCTTTCGCTGGTGGTGCCGGTCTGCATGGCGAGGGAGATGCCTTCGCGCAGTGCGTCGGCGTAGTTGGCGGCGAAGAGCGAGTAGTAGAGGTCTGCGCCGCTGGGTAGGCCGCCGGCGCCGCCAGCGAGGCTGGCGAGGAGCTGCATGATATCGACGCGACCTTCTGTGCCGAGGGGGATGGGGACGCAGCTACCGTCTCGTTCGCAGAAGCCTGTGTCGTTGTTGCAGGTGGCGTCGGCGGGGCAGCCGGCGGCGCATTGCTGGCAGAGGAAGCTCTGCACGGTGCTCTCGATGACGGGAGCGAACTGGTCGCGGACGAGGTCCTTGATGAGACCGGAGAAGGCGTCGGCGATCCAGCAGGAGAGGCCGATGCCGCCGGTGCGGGTGATGTCGAGCTGGAGCTCGTCGAGGTCGACCTCGACGCCATCGTAGCGGAAGGAGAGGCGCCCGTCTTCGCCGATGAGCATGGACAGGGTGGCGGTGACATCGATGCTGTCGCCGGTATCGACGTAGGCGTGGGCGTCGCAGGAGCTGAGCAGGATGTCGAAGGGGATGTGTTCGTCGAACTGGTCGACGCTGATGAGGGCGCCGATCTGGTCAGGGGTTTCGGCGGCGGCGGTGCCTGGGCCGTTGTCGATGGGGCTGATGTCGATGGCGCCGATGCCCATGTCGAACTGGCAGCCAGTGCTGCCGTCATCGCAGGCGGTGTCGCGGTGGCAGAAATCGGCGAAGGTGTCTTGTGGCGGCAGGCAGAAGGAGAGTGCGCCGCCCATCTGTTCGAGGATGATGGGGACGACGGCGGACTCGAGTTTGTCGACGCCATTCTCTGAGAGTCTGAGCTGGATGCCCTGATCGACGAGCAGCCCGCTGCTGGGGTAGGGCGCGGGCTCACCGCAGCCGCAGCTCTGGGTCTGTCCGCAGGCGGAGCCAATGAACAGGAAGAGTCCCAGGACGAGGAGGCGGTCAATTTGGCGGTGCGCTATGTTCATGAAAGGGTCCTGTGGCGAGAGTGTGGGCGGCGCTGTGTTGCCCTGCTCATCGAGCAGTATCCTGGGGCTCCGGGGCAGAGTCAAGCGCTGCGCGGCGAGCCGCGGCTGCCGGGCGCGATGAATCGCGCCCCTACGAAAGGTGCTTGCGCGCAGAGACCCCAGTCTGCCTCGCGCAGACCGAGCGCGTCAGTCTCTCCCCGCCTTGCGGGGCAACCCCTCTGCCATCCAGGGATACTGCGCGCACGGACTCCAGTCTGCCTCGCGCTGACCGCGCGCGCCAGGCTCTCCCCGCCTTGCGGGGCAACCCCTCTGCAATCCTGGGAATACTGCGCGCCCAGACTCCAGACCCCGGCGCGATGAGACGGGCGCGATGAATCGCGCCCGTACTAGGTAGGGGCGCCATTCATGGCGCCCGCTCTGCGTGTCCGCCTTCCAAGGATTCAGCTCACCGCCTGCGTTACCCCGAAGGTGCTTGCGCGGACGGACCCCAGTCTGCCTCGCGCTGACCGCGCGCGCCAGTCTCTCCCCGCCTTGCGGGGCAACCCCACTGCAATCCAGGGAATACTGCGCCTCGACCGGCCAGCGCATCGCGGGTTCCCCCGCAACGCGGGGAAGAGCTGGAGTGAGCGCCAGCGAACGACAGCTAGGGGTCAACCCGCTGGCCGCTCGCCAGGCTCTCCCCGCTCGCCCCAGACATGACGCCCAAGATGTGTCATAAGGACCTCGGCTCGGGTTCCAGACTGAGTGCACCACAAGTGGGGGAAACAGGCCAAGCGCCCAATGGACAAGAAGTTGGGAAACAGGCCAAGCGCCCAATGGACAAGAAGTTGGGAAACAGGCCAAGCGCCCAATGGACAAGAAGTTGGGAACAGGCCAAGCTCCCAATCGACAAAAAGTCGAGCTCGCTCTCCGAACACATCTGCACATGCCCAAAGCAAGCCCCTCCAAAACAGCAAAGCCCCGTTCAAAGCCGAAGGCCTCTCAACGAGCTGAGAGAACAGGCCAAGCGCCCAATCGACAAGAAGTTGGGGGAACAGGGCAAGCGCCCAATCGACAAAAACGCCGACACCCACCTGCGCAGCGCATGCCCCTGCTCAGCGCTGCGCTTGGGCTGTGCGCCATGCTCTCGATGGCCGCCCTGCAGCTCGGGCTCAGCCCGCGGCTCTGTTGGACCTGCTTTGCCCTCGCCCTCGGCGCCAACGCCATCCTCGGCTTCGCCCTCTTTGCCGTCGACAAGCGCTTGGCTCAGAGCGGCGCAGAGCGCCGAATACCCGAGCGCGTGCTGCTCTACTGCGCCGCCTTCGGCGCCTGGCCTGGCGCCTGGCTCGCCGCGCATCGCCTGCGCCACAAGACCAGCAAACGCTCCTTCATCTGGCGATTTCGATTGGCGTTGCTCGTCAATCTTCTCGCCTGGGGGCTGCTGGCTGCATTGCTGCTGACGGCATTGAAACGATAACTGAACAGAGACCTCGGTTCGAAAAAGAGATGGGTTTCCAAAGCCTTTGCCCAGTAGATGCGCATCACCTGCAAGTTCATGAATCAAACGAGTAATTGCAGTACGAGTTGGACATGCCGAGAGCGGGGCTTTCTGTTGGCGATGGTCTTGAGTCTCACGCAAAGGCGCAAAGGCGCAAAGAAGAACTGGGGAGAACAGGCCAAGCGCCCTATCAACAAGAAGTACTGAACTTCGCCTGCCTTCGTCTTCGTGGGGGGGGGGGGCCCGCCCCCCCCCAG
>JAVFAO010000042.1:0-27533 GCA_034002465.1 Myxococcota bacterium | reverse complement strand
TGCGCAGAGCAGAACAGCTCATGACCGCAAGAGCAAGGTACCTGTCGAGTAAGACTCCCCTGCTTGAACCTACCAAAATGGCGGCGTAAGCGCATGGGGCCGAACCGACGTTCGTTACACGGTCCCCCTACGTGGAGGCCTTGCGCAGCTTCATTCAGCAGGGCATAGACAGCGGGGAGCTCAGGTCCGTGGATGCGCTCGACGCAGCCACCGCGTTGATCGGTTTGCTCCATGCATTTGGGGCACGTTGGTTGATGAGTGATGAAGCGTTGCCCACCGACGGCACGCTGGAGTTCATCGTCGATTTGTTTTTGCGTGGGCTCTGCGTGAATGGGCGGTGATTGCAGCGCAGCGTGTGTCAAGTATTGAATCTTGTGCGAGAAAAGCATCGTGTCGGGAGCTCCTGGCTGAGCTCGGGCTGCAAGCGTCGATCATTCGACGCTTGATTTTCGTCGCCGTACAGGCCAACCTGACGCCCGACTTCGACGCCGATCGCGCGTCAGCCATCAACTGGGAGGAGCCCCATCATGGCAACGATTGAGAAGACCAAGCTTTTCAGCCTGCTCGAGTATCGCTACGACTACTACTCGGCGCGCACTGTGTACAACGAGGCCGCCAAACTTGCAGGCGTTGCAGACTGTGAAGAGCTCGATGAGCAGCAGGCGCAAGTGTTCTGTGAGGCCCTCGAGCGCGTGGGCAGCGGGGTCGAGCGGGTCGTGCAGCGCATTCTTCAGATCGTTGGCGTGTTGCCTGAGCCAGAGCCTGAGCCTGCTCCCGAGCCTGAGCCTGTTCCCGAGCCTGAGCCTGTTCCCGAGCCTGCTCCCGAGCCTGTCCCCGAGCCTGTCCCCGAGCCCGAACCTGAGCCTGTTCCCGAACCTGAGCCTGCTCCCGAGCCTGAGCCTGTTCCCGAACCTGAGCCTGTTCCCGAACCTGAGCCTGTTCCCGAACCTGAGCCTGCTCCCGAGCCTGAGCCTGTTCCCGAGCCTGAGCCTGTTCCCGAGCCTGTTCCTGAGCCTGAGCCTGTTCCCGAGCCCGTGCTGCCCGCCACCGTCAAGGTGCTGCTGGTGGTCAAGGGAGTGGCCATGGAGCAGGGCGATGAGCTGTTGGTGGTGGGTAGTTTGGCTGTGCTTGGCGAGTGGTCGGCGAGCCGGGCTGCTGTCTGCCAGCTCGAAGATGGGGAGTGGGTGTTTGGGCTCGAGCTCGCGGTTGGTGCCGAAGTGGAGTTCAAGCTCATCAAGCGCAGCGCTGACGGCAGCATGGACTGGGAGCTGGGCGAGAACCGTCGTCTGACCGCGCCGGCAGAGGATCTGCGCATTGAGCTGAGCTGGCAATGAGCAAGCCGGGACTGATGCGGCGCACCACGCGTCGATTGACCCACAATGTGTTGACGCAGCGCGCAAAAGCGGTGCTGCGTGAGCGGATGCTCGAGGCTGGAGCGGTTGCCGCGGTGGTGTTGGCCGAGCAGCTGCTCGATCGCCTGATCGGCATCGATCCGGTCGCTGCGGAGCTCTCTCGTTTGGCGACCGCTGCGCGACAGCGCCATGGTTTGTTTGCTGTCTTGCCTCCGCTCTTGCGGCACAGCCCGCTGCTCGATGGCACGTTGCTCGCGATGCTCGAACCCGTGCTTCGAGGGACTCAGGGAAAAGCAGATCCAGCCCTGATTGAGCAAGGTCGAGAGGCCTTGCGAAAGTTTGTGGAGGCGCTAACGAAGCTCGACGCCGTGGAGCTCGACAAGCAGCGATATCCTCGCTTGGGGGAGTGGCTGTCGGCGTGCACCACCGAAGAAGACGAGCTGCGGGTGTTGCTCAAGAGCTATCTGCTCTTTCTCAATGATTTCGCGCTTCGAACTGCGCTCTCCGTGAGCGCTGAGGCGCTTCCTGCGGCGGCGCGTCGGTCCTTGGATGGCTAGGGCAGCGCTCTTTTCGTATTCGTTTGCTCGCGGGCACCGACCCCGCTCGATGACTCGCGGGGATGGAGTGCCCTTCGCTCACATTCGATTGCATCGCGTTGCTGCTTAGAACGAGCGCACACCATGACCCTTGGGTGCGGAGCGTGCCAAGCTGTCTCAGCGCGCCTGGGGTGTTCGTTCCCAGCGGTGTCGTGCCGATGACTGCTCTGCCGTCGTGTGCTTTTCTGTGCCAAGCACAGCGCCTCCGAGCTTTGCGCTCGCTGTCGCCAAGCGCGCAGGGGTGGTGTGCGGAGTTCTGTCGTGATGCCTTTGATGGTGAGATGACAACGATACGAATTCACAGGGGTTCCAGATGGGGCATCGAACCTTTCATTGATGGACCGCGGTGGCCTGTGTATTCGGATTGTTGATGGCTGGACGAGCTGGCGCTGAACCCGTCGAAGGTGCCTGCCAAGCGGCCGGGTGTCGAGAGCTGGGGTTGGAGCTCGAGCGGAGATGCCACGCTTCTTGCATCAAACGCCGAGGCCTTGGTGTATGTGGCGGCCCCTGGTCGCGAACGCAGCGGACAACGAGGAGACACGCGCATGGCTCTGGACAAACAGAAAGCCGATCTGAACAAAGAATCCCAGCTTCAGCAAGAGCCACCGCTGGCTCAGGAGCCGAAGCAGACGCCCATGCCACCGGAGATGCAGTCCGAGCTGAGCGCCTCAGTTGGGCAGCTCGACCGTCTGGTGTCGGTGGTTCAAGCTCACGTCGATTTTCGTGCACCTGCGCTCGAATGGATCGAGGGTGAGCTGGGTATGCCTTTGCGGCAGCAGGTCGAGCAGCGCCTCGAACAAGGGAGCGCTCGCTCTCAGGGACTGACCTACACGGTCAGGGCTGGCGACAATTTGTCGGCCATTGCCAAGCGCTGCTTGGGTGACATGAGCCGTTGGCGCGAGCTCTACGAGCTCAACCGCGATGTCATTGGTCCTGACCCGAACCGCATCAAAGTGGGCCAGAAGCTGGAGTTGCCGGGCGTCGCTGCTTCGCAGCCGGCGGCGGCACCCGTGCAGAACGTGGTCAAGGATGTGGTGGCCACCGAAGCTGGCGCAGCTCCTGACGTGAAGCCTGCAGCCAGCCCAGCGCAGGGTGCTGCGCCGCTGGCTCAGGGGGCTGCAGCAGACACGGCCGAGGCGGGTAGCAAGGCTGAGGAGGCTGCGACGGTAAGCGCACAGTTTGCGAGCTTCACCCAGTCTGTGGTGCAAGACACCAAGGCGGAGCTCGGCAAGCCGAGCCCTGCTGCGCCGCAGCAGGGGCTCGGGCAGAAGGGCAAGGAGCGCTATGAGGATCACTCGGCGTTGGGTCCGCGGGACCGCATGTTGTTCGAACATACGGACCCCTTGCTCGGTCAGTTCCAGGTGGTCTTGGGGCTCGAAGGCGATCTGAGCACCCAGGCGCACAAGAAGTTTTTTACCATCAACAGCTCGAGCGGTCTGCTCATCCGCACCCCCAACGGCATGAGTGACCTGCGCATTCACCGCATCAGCGTCAACCTCGAGACCTTCGCCATCAACATCCAGTCGCAGCCCGATATCGGGCCGATGGAGCGCAAGCTCATCACGGGTGTGCTCAAGGAGACGCTGCTCGCCAGTGTTCCGCAGCTCATGGAGAGTGGCAAGAGCCCGGTGGCCAAGGCCTTCGAGACGCTGCCCATGAGTGATGGCAAGCACATCCTTTGGGACTACAAGGCTCCGGTGCTTGGCACCCGTTTGCTCTCGATTGGGCTCTCTCCCGACGTCATGGCTGGCGTGAAGTTCAACAAGGGCGGTCTGGAGCTCGACCTCTTCCCTGGTCTGGAGATTGGCTTGCCCGGTCCGGACATGCATATCTCCAAGCTGCGCTACAATTTTGCGACGGCCACCTTCGAGATCGAGCAGCAGGGTGCGACTACCGTGCTTGGCGTGATTGGCGATCAGCTGCGTCAGCCCTTGCTCGACGGCATTGCTTTCGTCGGCTCGAAGTTCTTCCGTACCAAGCTGCCCGAGGTGATGCGCAATCCGGGCTACGACCCGACCATCGATCCCAAGTTCGCTGAGCACCTCGACGACGTCTACAAGAACTTCACCGGCGTCTCCATGATGCCCGCTCAGCAGAAACCGGGTGCTGCAAGCAAGCCTCCTGCACAGGCTCAAGCACAAGCCCCACACGTGGGGCCCGCAGGGCAAGCGCCAAGCCAAAGCAAGCCAGACTCGCTGCAAAGCCCGGCACCTGCACCAAGCAAGCCCCAACAGGCGACGGGGGACACTGCCGCTGCTCCAGAAGCCAGCGAGCAGGTGTTGTATCAGATGAGCACCAAGGAGGTAGGCGAGGTCTCGGTTTGCCTCGAACAAGACGACACCGCTTCGGTCTACAAAGACGCACGTGCGGTTGGACTCGACACCTCCAAGGGCATCTACCTCAAGGTTCCCGGCCACGAGTGGGTCTCCGACATTCGCCTCAAGTCCATCCGCTATGACCTGGAAACGGGCGAGCTCGACATCCAAGGCTCTGATCGGATTGGTGAATTCGTCCGCTCTATCCTCGAGGATCTGGTCAACGCCTACCTCCTCCCCCAACTGCCCGGTGAGGCAGCCAAGGGCCTCGGATTGGGTGGACTCTCCGAAGAAGACACCCACCAAGTGCTCTACTCTGCCGACCTGCCCCAGGTCGGCCGCGCCGAGCTCTGCCTCGAAAAGGACGATCGCCTCGCCCTCAACAAGAGCGACAAGAGCATCGAGCTGATGGCCTCCAAAGGCATGATTATCCGCGCCCCTGGCTTCTCGGCGCTGTCAGAGCTCAAGGTCTACCGCATTTCCTACGAACTCGGCACGGGTCAGATCACCATCGACAGCGACAAGGATGTGGGGCCCCTCGTCGAGAACATCGCCTCGCAGCTCGTTCGACACATCGTCGTGCCTCAACTCCCTGGCGCGGCCACCGAGCTTGGCTTGGCTGGTCCCGAAGCCAAGCCCCTCGATCCACAAAAGGCCGCGGCATTTCCTCAGGTCGTGCACAGCATGGAGCTGCCTGTTCTCGGCGCGCTCGAGGTGCGCTTGGCCGCCGGCGATACACTCGGCGTCGGCGCCAACGAAGAAAAGATGAGGGTGTATTCTGACAAAGGTATCTTCATCACTGCTCCGCAGGCAGGTATCGAGCTCCGTGTCGATGAAATCAGCGTCAACTACCTCAACGGCCACATCGACATCGCCGCCTCCGATGAGCTCGGTGAGTTCGAGAGCACCGTGCTCGCCAACCTCGGCCAGCAATTCCTGTTGCCGCTCGTCCAGAAGTACTACGAGAAGCCCAAAAGCGACGACGAGGCAGATCACACCGTCCTCTATCGCTACGACTTCGGTGGCCAGCAAATCGAGGTCGGTCTCGACAAGGGTGATGAAATCAAGGTCGAGAAGAGCGATCAGGCCATCTCTCTGAGCGCGACCAACGGCATCATCCTCAATAGCCCCCAAGGAACACTCGCTGCCCCCATCAGCGCGCGACTCGACCGCATCCACCTCGACCTGCAAACAGGCGCCATCGTCGTCGACTCGCGCCCCGATCTCGGACCCCTCAGTGAGATGGTGGCGACCAAGCTGGTGCGCGCGCTGGTCTTCCCCCACCTGCCCCCAGAACTCGCCAAGCTCGGCATCCAAGCCCCCGAAAAGGAAGCCGAAGACAGCGCTCAAGCGCAAAAGCTCCCCGAACCCCACAACCTCGTGCTCTACGAAGGCGCCCTCGCTGGGGTGGGGGCCTTCGATGTCTCCATTGCCAGTGAATCCGCCATGAAGGTCGACGCCACCGCCACCACCTTCGATGTGCGCTCCGATTCCGGCGTCCTCGTCAGAGCACCTGGCATGGACCTCGCCGTCAGCATCCAACGCATCTTCATCGACCGCGCCTCGGGCAATGTCCAGATCAGCGCCTCTGAACCCCTCGGTGAGCTCGAAGAGCAGATCATCAGCAGCGTGTTCCGCACCTTCGGAATGCCGATCCTCAGTTCCTATATTGGCGATCCCAAGACAAATACAGAAAATCCAGATTTTGACGTGCTTTATGCCTACTCCGCGCCCAATATGGGGACCTTCTCCGTGTGTAC
This sequence comes from Myxococcota bacterium, assembly GCA_034002465.1. GTDB lineage: Bacteria > Myxococcota_A > Bradymonadia > UBA4248 > JAVFAO01 > JAVFAO01. The sequence continues at coordinate 21,510 of JAVFAO010000042.1, read as the reverse complement.
AGGAAAGGGTGGAGGGCTCGGTATCGAAAAGGATGAAGAGGCGATCACCATCAGCTCCGATGCAGGACTCTTCTTCACCGGTGGTCCCATGAAGCTGCCCGACTTCAAGCTGCACAAAGTGCGCTATGAGCTCGGCACCGGACGCTTCGACATCGATGTCTCCGGCGTCGCTCAGGGACACTATGTCGAAGGCCAGAACGTGGGCGCCATGACCGAGCAGCTCGTCGCCAACCTCGTCAAAGCCGTGGTGGTGCCCCACCTGCCCAAAGAAGCCCTCGAGCTCGGTATTGCTGGCTTCGATCCGCAGCAAGAACAGGGCAACCAGGCGCCGCTCGGAAACAAAGTCTTCAGCACCGAGCTGCCTGCACTCGGGCCCATGGGGATCTACCTCGACCGCGGCGACAGACTCTCGATTTCCGCTTCCGAAAAGGAGGGTATCGTCAGCTCCGCCCGAGGATTGCTCATCGATATTCCGGGCATGCGTAGCGCAGTGCGCCTCTCGGAAATCAAATATCATTTCGAAACCGGTGAGATCCAAGTCGGTGGCTTGGGAGCCTTGGAGAACGCCCTCATCCAAGCGGCCCTCGTCGAGTTCATCACACCCCTGCTGCCCAAAGAAATGCAGGCTGGTCCCACGCCAGTTGCGGCCGCCCTCAACACGCTGCCGCAGGATCGCAAGGGACGTCACCAGCTCATGGAGTCCGGTGCGCTCGACCTGTACATGATGCCCGGCACTCGCTTCGATATCCAAGTCCACGGTCAAGGACTCAATTTCAAAGCGAAACCTGGTATTTTCGTGGACTCCATCGGCGCCTTCAACTACCGCTTCGAGGGCCTCGTCTTCGACCTCGCTACCCGCAAGTTCAAGGTCGATGTCGCTGGCGACAACATCCTCGCTGGCATCTTCCATGGCGTTGCCCGCGGCAAGGCCGAGAAGAGCCTCAACGAGATGTTGCTTCCCATGTTGCCCCCGCAGATGCTCGACCCAGGCTACAACATCATGGGAGATGAGAACCTCGCCGGGACCATCGCCCAGCTCGTCCAGAACTTCTCCAACGTTTCGAAGGAAAAGAAATAGCTGGGAGGCGCAAACCTCGAGTCAGCGTCTGTCGGGTGCGCGGTGTGCACGAGCCGCGCTACGAGGGTCAAGCCTCGTCTCTGAGCTCAGCCTAGCCGCTCACCAAGGCTAAGACCCACGATAGCCCAATCCAGGCCCCCAGCGCCGCACCGATGGTCGACGCCGTGGCGACCAGCAGCACACGCGTAAAGGGATTGCGGTAGATTCCTTTGAAGCTCTGGACATCGTCGTTGATGCGCTGTGCATCGCTGACTGTGGGTTTGCGCAGCCAGGCCTCCACCAATCCCACCACCATTCCCGCGCCGATGAGTGGATGCAGGGTGGTCAAGGGAGAGGCGAGGGCTGCCGCCACGACACTCAACATTCTCCCGCCTGCCGCCAACGTGAGCACGCCTGCGAGCATGGAGGTGGGAAGGATCCAGGCGGTCAACATCTCCACGAGGCTCTGACCTTGGGTCTTGTCATAGCCGTAGTAGAAGGCGGCGAGCAGGACGATGGGCAAGATCCACTTGAATGCGCCCCAGAACCGGGAGGGTTTGGGGAGCTGTGCGAGGGCCTCGCGGTCGATCTCGGTACCGAAGTAGCGCTGCATGCCTGCGAGGTGCCCGGCGCCCACCACTGCGAGCACTTTCTTCTCGGTGCAGGTCTGCACTCCGGCGATGAGATAGCGGTCTCGTTCGTCGATGATGGTTTCGTGGACCTGGGGAAAGGCTTTGGCGAACTCATCCATCATCTGGGAGAGGTTGGCGTCTTTCTTGAGTTCCTCGATGTCGACCTCCTCGGCGTCCTTGTCTTTGCTGGGCCAGAGCGAGTCGAGGATGACCGCGAGCAAGCTCGCCTTCTTGAAGAAGCCCAGGCGCGCCCAGGTTCGCTTGAGGGTTGCCTGAATGTCGCGATCCACGAGGACCACTCTCGCGCCCTCGGCCTCAGCTTTCTTGGCGGCCGCCAGGAGCTCGGCCCCTGGCTTGATGCCCAGCTTGGCACCGAGGCGACGCTGGTAGGCGCCGATGGCCAACTGGGCCAACAGGAAGAGCATTTTTCCTTGGCGTACGACACGGAAGATGTCCAGCTTCTCCCATTGTGTCTCGTCGGTGAGGGCACGGTAGCGGGTCTGGCAGAGTTCGACGCAGACCGCATCGGGTTTGAGCTTTTCGATGAGCTCCTCGACCTCTCGCACACTCGTTTCGGAGACGTGGGCGGTGCCAAGCAGGTAGTAGGTACTCCCTTCTTTGCGGAGCACGACGACATGCTCGGGGAGTTGCCAGTCTGTGTCGTCAGCGGGGGCTGGAGCCTCGCCACTTGGCGCGGAGTCCTGTTCATCCTCCATCGCCGAGTGGATGACTTCTCGTGGATTGGGCACTTGGCCTGTTTCCCCAAGTTCTTCCGGACTCTGTGTGGAGTCGGAGTCGGTATCGGGTTGCGCGTTCTGAGGGGAATGCAAAGTCACTCCTAGGATGAGATCGATTCAGCGGCGGCTCATGCGCAAGCGTGGAGCCAAGCATCGATACGCTCGACGCTCGCGTGATCAGAGAGTCCTGAATACTGTTGTCGGGCGTGCTGGAAGGCGGCGGCGGCAGCCGCCAGTTGACCTTGAGCGTAGGCGACCTTTCCAGCTATCTCAGCGCAAATAGGGAAGTCTTCCTCGATGACGCCGTTTTGAGCGAGCTGTTCCTGGAGTGTTTCCAGAAACCAATAGTAGCCGGCCCAGTCTCCGCGAGCGGCAAGGCATGGAATAAGTCCTGCATACACCCAGAGGATGTCTGCGATGAAGCCGTGGGCTTGCAGGCGTTCACGTTCTGCATCGAGGATGGCGTAGGCGTCGTCGAAGCGCTCATGTTGAATCATCATGAGGGCGAGGTTGAAGCGGGGTGTGGTGACGCGTTGGCTACCGAGGGCTTGATAGACCTCGGCTGCGCGTCTGTAGTACCACTCGGCGTTACCGAATTCTGAGCGTTTTCGGGCGACCTCGCCTAGGTTGTTGAGGCAGGCGGCGGAGTCCCAGCGAAAGCCATGGTGGTCGAAGATGGAGAGGGCTTGTTCGAGGGCGGCGGCGGCGGCCTCGAGCTCGTCGCGGGAGAGGTGGCAGGTTGCGAGTTCTTTGATGCTCTTGCCGAGTCCGTGCTCGTCGCCGAGTCGCTGTTGGATGGGGATGGCGCGTCGGATGAGGGCTTCGCTCTGTTCGATTTCGAAGCGCATGTAGTGGTTTCGGGCGAGTGCGATGAAGGCATCGGCGAGCTCGGCCTCAGCTTGACGTTGTTCGAGTGTTGGCTCGAGGCGGTGAGCGGAGGGTTCGATGAGCCGTTCGAGCAGGGTGATGGCTTGTTGGAGGTATTCCCCGGAGCGGAGCGTGTCGCCGTATTCCGTGGCGACCCTTCCCAACTCACAGTGGGCGATTCCTGCGATCAGTGGCCAGTTGTGCTGCTCTGCTTGCTGGGCGGCGCGCGTCGCCAGCGTTTCGGCCTTGGTGTTATCACCGGCGAGGGTACAGGCTTGTGCTTGTCGAACCCAGCCGAGTCCCCAGCGAGCGTCGGACTGGGAGACGCCGAGCAGGCGCATGACCTCTTCGCGGCGAGCGAAGAGGGCGTGGCTGAGGGAGTAATCGCCTGTCTTCATGCGTAAGATGGCGCCCTGCAGCAATGGCTCGAGGGCAGCGCCGAGCTCACCAGCCTGTACGAGGTGTTCACCGCGACGTTCTGCGATGATGTGGAGGTGTTGTGGGTAGAGGCGCTCGAGCATCTGTGCGCAGGCGAGGTGGTGTTTGCGCAGCCGTCGGTGCTCGCGGGCGCTTCGTTCGAGGCTCTCTCGCAGCATGCCGTGGGCGAAGGTGAGCCACTCGCCGGCCCCTTCGATGAGTCTGTGGGCGAGCAAGGTTTCGAGCAGCTCACTGGAGGTGCTGAGGCCCTCGGCTTGAGCGGCAGCGTTCCACTCTGCGAGGTGGACGTCCTTGCCGAGGGCGGCGGCGAGCTCGAGGGAGAGCCAATCGTTTTCGGTGGCGTGGGCGTTGCGCAGAATCTGTTGGAGTCGTGAGGCCCAGAGGTCATGGATATCGTCTGGGAGGATCCCTTGCTCCCCTGCTTTGAGCTTGAAGCCGTGCTCACCGAGGACGAGGACACCGCGTTCGACCCAATCGCCGACGAGTTGGATCGCGAAGAGAGGGTTGCCAGCGGTTCGTTCGGCGACGCTGAGGGCGAGCTCTCTTTCGAGTCCGAGCAGCTCTTCGACGAGGGCGAGATGGTCAGCGGGAGGGAGTGGGCCGACGTGGAGAGGGGCGGTGTCTGCGAGGGTGGAGAGTTGTGCGAGGAGTTGTTGTTCGAGTGGTCGAATGGCGGCGTCGTCGCGGCAGGTGGCGAGCATGAGGACGGGTACCTGCTGAGGTTGTGGGTGTTGCAGCAGGTAGAGTGCGAAGGCGAGGCTGTCAGCGCTCCACTGGGCATCGTCGAGCCACAGGATCACGGCGCGTTCATCGCAGAGGCATTGGATGAAGCGGATGATGACGTCGAAGCGTTCTTCTGGTGAGGCGAAGCGCACGCGAGGAATATCTGGGTCGTGCATGAGGTCGATGGGGAGCGCGAGCTCGACGAGGGCGGGCGCATCATCGGTGCTGCACATGCGGAACGAGAGGAAATCTTTGCATCGTTGCAGGGCGTTGGCTCGGTCGAGGCCCATGATGGCGAGCTGGTGAGCGATCATGGGGCCGAGTCCGTCAGCGGGTCCGGCGATGGGGCTATGAGTGGCCTGCAGGACGAGGGCGGCGCCGAGCTCATTGGCGCGCTGGCAGCACCATTGGGCGAGGCGGCTCTTGCCTTGTCCGGCTCCACCTTTGAGGAGGACGAGTTGAGCGTGGTGATCGTCGGTGACGCGATGTAGGGCTTGCCAGATGTGGTCGCGCTCGAGCTCTCTGTCGACCAAGGGAATGCTTCGCAAACCGAAGAGACCGAGGCCGGCACCGACCAGCTTGAGTGGGGTGGCGAGGGCTTCGTTGCAGCGCCAGGCAGTGGGCAGGGGAGGGGTGAGTGAGGCGGAGAAGGCAGACAGGGGCTGTCCGCCTTCGACGATGTCGGCCAGAGTCGAGAGGCCGCGAACGGCGGTAGCGCGGAGCTCGGCGGTGCCAAGGGCATCTTCGCGGTCGACGCGGATGGTGTCTCCGATGCCATCGTCGACGAGCTCGTCGGGGAGCTCGTTGGGATCGTAGGCAGTGCTGCGGAGTGCGAAGGGGGGGGCAGGGGCGAAGGCTTCGGACTCTTCCGCTCCGCGCTGCTCGATGGACTCATAGGATTCGGTGAGCAGCAGTTGGGGGCTCTCCGGTTCTGCGAGTTGTGCGAGCCCCCAGGCTGCATCGGCGGCGAGCTGGAATCGTTGAGCAGGGTGCTTGGCGAGCATGCGCTCGAGCCATGCTTGCAGCCCATTGGGCAGGTAGGGCGCGGTGATTGGCGAAGGGTGCACCTGAACCTGGTGGCGGAGCAGCTCGGTGCCTTTGACGCCAGGGAACATGCGTTGGCCAGTGGCGAAGAGGTAGACGAGGCAACCGAGGGCGTAGAGATCGGTCCAAGGCCCTTGATCTCGGACTTGGTCGAGGATCTGCTCCGGTGCCATGTATTGCGGGGTGCCAGAGATGAGTCCGCCAGATTCATCGATGGAGCCGAGGGCGCGGGCGATACCGAAATCGGTGAGCTTGTGGATGGTGTTGCCGTTGCCGTCGGGCGCAAGCAGAATGTTGCCGGGTTTGATGTCACGATGGATGACGCCGCGTGCGTGTGCGTGCGCCAGGGCATCGAGCAGCTCGAAGATGAGAGAACGCAGTCTGGGCCAGGGCATGGGCCCGCGAGGTCGCGGCAGCGTGCCGCCAGATGCGTATTCCATTGCGAGGTATGGGCTGGATTCGACGAGCGCACCATCGGAGAGTCTTGCTGCCTCGGCGGAGACGCGCCCGTAGTCCAGAACCATCGCGATGCCTGGGTGATGAAGGCCTGCGACGGCACGCACTTCGTTGTGGAAGGCGGCGCGTACTTTGGGGTCTCTGGCGTGTTCGGAAGTGATGACCTTGACCGCGACCAAGAGTCCTTCGGTGCAGTGTTGGGCGCGATACACCTGGCCGGTGGCGCCCTTTCCGACGACCTCGAGCAGTTCGAAGGTTCCCAACTTGATGGCGACTGAGCTCATGATGAAGGGGCTGGACTCCGGCCAAGGGGGCGCAAGAAACAGCAAGCCGCGCGGAGTGTAGCACGCTCTCGGCGCGGAGGTTAGAAGCGAAAGGATTGGGCGAGCGAGCGAGCATCCGGTCGACCTCGGAGCGCGCGTTCGGAGGTGTGTGAATCCTGAGGTGGAGGTCTCGTGCCTGCGGGGGATTGGCTTGCCACCCAGCAGAAATGCTGGGCTGGCGTTGGAAAAATGGCCGATCTGCGCTAAACTGCGCGCGCCCGTTCGAGGGCGAATGAGCGAATCGCATTCGCTCACTTCAATTCGGGGAGTTGCCGATGGCAGACAGTCAGCTCGGTCAGGTCGTTCCGGTCAACATCGAGCAGGAAATTCAAGACAGCTACATGGCCTACGCCATGAGCGTCATCGTGGGTCGCGCGCTTCCAGACGTGCGCGATGGGCTCAAGCCCGTGCACCGGCGGATCCTCTTTGCGATGCACGAGATGGGCAACACCTACAATCACGCCTACAAAAAGTCAGCGCGTGTGGTGGGTGACGTCATCGGCAAGTACCATCCTCACGGAGACAGCGCAGTCTACGATGCCCTGGTGCGTTTGGCTCAGCCTTTCAACATGCAGGTTCCTCTGGTCGATGGGCAGGGGAACTTTGGCAGTGTCGACGGTGATCCCCCTGCGGCCATGCGTTACACCGAGGTCCGTATGGCCAAGGTGTGCGGCGAGGTCTTGGCTGATCTCGAGAAGGAGACGGTCGACTACGCCCCCAACTACGATGGCAGTGAGCTCGAGCCGCTGGTGTTACCGACCAAGGTACCCAACTTGTTGGTGAACGGCTCCAACGGCATCGCTGTCGGTATGGCGACCAACATTCCTCCGCACAATTTGGGCGAGGTCTTGGATGCGGTGATCGCCATCATCGAGCAGCCCAAGCTGAGTTTTTCCGAGTTGATGGCGTTCATTCCGGGGCCAGATTTCCCGACGGGGGGCACCATTCACGGGCGACAAGGGATCGTCGAGGCGTACCGCACGGGGCGCGGAGTGGTGCGCGTGCGGGCCAAAACCCACGTCGAAGACGATGTGAATGGTCGTGAGGCGATCATCATCACGGAGCTGCCCTATCAGGTCAACAAGGCGCGCCTGATCGAGAAGATGGCGCAGCTCGTTCATGAGAAGCGGATCGAAGGCATTCATGACCTGCGTGACGAGTCCGACCGCAGCGGCATGCGCGTGGTGATCGAGCTCAAGCACAACGGCTCGCCGGAGCTCATCCTCAACCAGCTCTTTCGCTTTACGCCGATGCAGTCCTCGTTCGGGATCAACACCTTGGCCATTGTGGCAGGACAGCCCAAGGTGCTCTCGTTGCGCGAGGTCATCGACCACTTCATCGATTTCCGACGGGATGTGACCCTGCGTCGGACCGCCTATTTGCTTCGCAAGGCACGTGAGCGTGCACACATCTTGGAAGGGCTCAAGATCGCCCTCGACCACATCGACGAGGTCATTCAGCTGATCAGGGAGAGCGCCAACGCCGCTGAGGCGAAGCAGGGCTTGTGTACCCGTTTCGGCCTCAGCGAGGTGCAGGCGCAGGCCATTTTGGATCTTCGGCTGCAACGCCTCACCGCCCTCGAGCGCGACAAGATCCTCGAAGAGTTGCGTGAGGTCATGGCTGAGATCGAGCGCTACAAGGAAATCCTGGCGTCGCGCGAGGTGCTCGACGCCTTGATCATCGACGAGCTCAACAAGGTCAGAGAGCAATATCGCACACCGCGGCGCACTGAGATCGTCGAGTCGGAAGGCGAGATTTCTTTCGAAGATCTGATCGCCGATGAAGCGATGATCGTCGCTCTGACCCATCAAAATTACATCAAGCGTATTCCGCTTGCCGAGTATCGCACCCAGCGTCGCGGCGGACGCGGGAAGAGCGCGATGAACACCAAAGAGGACGATTTCGTCGTCGATCTCTTCGTCGCCAACTCCAAGCAGCGCCTCTTCGTGTTCACCACCAACGGGCGTGTCTTTTCACTTCTCGTCTACGAGTTGCCCGTGGGGCAGCGGGCATCGCGTGGGCGCCCCATCATCACGCTCCTGCCGCGCCTCGAGGAGGGGGAGGGCATTGCCTCGGTCTTGCCCATCCCGAACGAGGACCAAGGTCTCGATGTGATCTCGGTGACCCAGAACGGGATTGCCAAAAAAACCGAGCTCACTGCGTTCCGCAACATGAATGTGGCAGGTCTTCGGGCGGTGACCATTCGCGAGGGTGATCAGCTCATCTCGGTGCGCCTCGTGGAGCCCAAGGACAGCATTCTGCTCGCCACGCGGGATGGGCTCTCCATTCACTTCCAAACGGAGGACGTGAGGGCCACTGGACGGGGAGCGATGGGCGTCACTGGTATTCGGCTGCGCGAGGGCGACGCTGTTATCGGTATGGAGATCATCAAGGATGCCAACGCCGATCTGTTGACGGTGACCAGCAAGGGCTACGGCAAGCGCACGGCAATCTCCGAGCATCGTATTCAGAGTCGCGGTGGCATTGGCATCATTACCATCAAGACGGGGGAGCGCAACGGAGACGTCGTGGCGGTCTTGCAGGTCGATGGCGAGCATGGTGTGCTGCTGGTCACGGATCGTGGGACGGTGATTCGAACCCGGGTGAGCGAGATCAGAGAGACCGGACGAAACGCCATGGGGGTGAAGCTCATCCGCGTCGAAGATGATGAGCAAGTCGTTGCAGTTGCTAAGGTTGTCGAAAATGACGAAGAGGACGAAAGCAACGGCAAGGACGGGTCCGAGGACGGCCTTGCCGAGGACGACGAGGCGCTCGCTGTCGAGGAGGCCGAGGCTGAAGAAGACAGCGATGAGGCTGTGGAGCAGGACAGCGAAGACGAGGCTGCTGAGCCTCAAGACCCCTGAATGAGCTGACGGCGCCAGGAGGTTGACGTGAGCAGTCGTAACGCGCAGCTTTTTCGCCGGGCTCTCGAGCTGATGCCGGGCGGGGTTTCCAGTCCGGTGCGGGCGTTTCGTGGTGTGGGCGGCGAGCCCTTCGTGGTGCAGCGGGGCGAGGGGCCCTACCTCTATGATGTCGATGGGAAGCGCTACATCGACTATGTGGGCTCTTGGGGACCACTGATTTTTGGGCATGCCGACCCAGAGCTCTGCGAGGCGTTGACGGCTGCCGTGCTGCGCGGCAGCAGCTATGGTTGTCCGAGCGAGCCTGAGCTCGAGCTTTGTGAGCTCTTGGTGAGCGCGGTACCAGGCCTGGAGATGGTGCGTCTGGTCAATTCGGGGACCGAGGCGACGATGAGCGCGCTGCGGCTGGCTCGTGCGGCAACCGGGCGTGAGATGGTGCTCAAGTTTGACGGTGCCTATCATGGTCATGCCGATGCTTTCTTGGTGAAGGCAGGCAGCGGTTTGGCGACCTTGGGTGAGGTGAGCTCAGCCGGCGTGCCCAGCGCCGCAGGGCGTGCGACGCTGTCATTGGCCTTCAATGACCTCGAGGCGGTGCGGCAGGCTTTCGAGGCTTTCCCGAAGGCTATTGCCGCGGTGATGGTGGAGCCAGTGGTGGGCAACATGGGCTGCGTGCCTCCGCTGCCCGGATTTCTGGAAGGACTTCGAGAGCTGTGTACAGCGCACGGGGCGTTGCTCATCTTCGACGAGGTGATGACTGGCTTTCGGGTGGCCTTGGGCGGCTGTCAGCAGCGCTATGGGGTGCGGGCTGACCTCATCACCCTAGGCAAGATCATCGGTGGTGGCTTGCCGGTGGGGGCCTATGGTGGTCGGCGCGCGTTGATGGAGCAGGTGGCACCCTCGGGGCCGGTCTACCAGGCGGGAACCCTGTCGGGCAATCCACTCGCCTGTACAGCCGGCGCGGTGAGCTTGCGCCGACTCATTGGCCGCTGCGACGAGGTCTATGGCGAGCTCGAGCGCAAGTCTGCCAAGCTGGAGGCGGGGCTGCTCGCTACAGCAAAGCGTGCGGACGTTCCCATCGTGGTGAACCGTGTGGGCTCGATGCTCTCCTTCTTCTTCGGTTCGGCTCCCGTTCGCAACTGGGACGACGCAGCGCGTGACGAGCATGGCGCGTATGCCCGCTTTTTCCACGCGATGCTGGCTGAGGGGGTCTACCTCGCGCCCTCTCGCTTCGAGTGTGCCTTTGTGAGCACGGCTCACCAGGACGCGCAGCTCGAGCAGACGATTGCGGCTGCAGAGCTCGCGTTTGTGGCTGCGCGAGGCTGAGCGAAAGGGTGTGCGTTGGTGGGGCTCTGCCCCTCGCCCGTCAAAGGGCTTGGCCCTTTGGAATCCCGTTGATTTCGATTGCTTGCAAACGCGCCGTGTGGGCAGCTTCGAGCTTTGCCATCAAGCACTGAGGCGTTTGATGGCAGAGGGCATCAGTAGATGCGACCGAAGATGTTGTAGACGGCGCGGATGGTGTTGAGCTCCATCATGTGCCAGTCGAGGGCAAACTCCGACTTGGCGTAGGCGCGATAGAGATGGAGTTCTCGGTCGGCATCACTGCCGTCATCCTGAGCGTAGGCAAGCAGGGCTTCATTGTAGTCTTCAACGAGCTTTTGTCCCCTCATGACCATCTGGGCACCGCCAGGCACTGTCGACCAGCCGAGCTGGCAGCGAATGCTGGGCTCGGTGGTTTCGACGCAGGCGCCTTCGAAGCAGGTTTGTCCGTCGTCGCAGCCGCCGAGGGGATAGCTTGGGGAGCAAGCCGTCGAGATTCCCTCGCAGGTCATGCTGTCGGGGACGCAGTTTCCTGAGGCGTTACAGCTGCTTCCCGCGGGGCAGAGCTCAGGTTTTCCGGTGCAGTCTTGGAGGCAGTACCAGATGGGGTCGGAAGCGTCGACGAGGGGTTGGCAGTAGGTACCCTCGAGCGCTCCGGTGTAGCCGGCGCATTCGGAGTCGGTTTCGCAGGCTTCGCACAGACCGGTGGCGCCGCCGGTGGTGCCGGTGGCATTGCATTGCTCGCGGATGGCTGCGTATTCGTCACCGAGGATGGGATCCGTGAAGGTGACAAGCTCGAAGCCTGGTCCCGGTTTGATTTCTTCGTTGGTGCCTCGCTTGAAAACGTTGATCTGGTCGTTGAATCGGCTCTCCCAGCCGAAGGTCGAATAGAGCATACCCCAGAACATCATGTCGTCGACGTGAGAGAGGCTGGTGTTGGTTTCGACGATGGGCCAGAGCTCGACGCAGGCTCCCTCTTCGCAGGTTTGACCTTCTGGGCAGGTGCCGTGTGGCTGTGACGCAGAGCAGGCTTCGACAGGGCAGATACTTGCATCGGGAATACACCATCCCTGTTCGTCGCAGGTGAAGCCGTCGCCGCAGAAGTCATCAGGCATCTCCCAGCAGTCGAGGATGCAGCGGCTTTGGCCGTCACCGAGCTGCACGCAGAAGGCGCCGCCGTTGCCATAGGAGCCGGTGTACCCGTTGCAGTCGGTGGATTCGATGCAAGGCTCACAGACGCCGAGTCGGGCGCGGGAGGGGCCCAGGAGATCGAGCTCACGCTGTCCTGTTTCGGGGTTGATGGTGATGCTGGCGCTGGGATCCCAGACGGCGCTGAGCACTGGGTAGTGCAGCTCTCCGACGAGTTTTTCCCCATTGGTTTCTGTAATTTCCATGACGGGGCTGTGGACAGCGTAGTCTTCGGTGAAGACGGCGTTCACGAGGCGGAAGATTTCCTGGTCGAAGTAATCGACGTAGGAGATGGCGTAGGTTCCGGCGTCACCCTCGGTGCCGACGACGAAGGCCTCCGGGTCGACGAGGGCGAGCATGGCGGCCATGGTGGTCCAAACGTGTCCGGTTTCCTGAGGGTAGTTGCCGAAGTTGAAGCCCGAATCGACGTCGTAGAGGGTGAATCGGCGACGCCCTTCACCTTGCTTGACTTGGTAGAACGGCTTGCTCTTGTCGCAGTAGACGTCGAGGTAGAAGTCGTTGGTGTCGATGGGGCTGGTGCCGCGCAGGTCGGAGAGGTGGAAGAGCTGGCCGTTGGGCTGGGTGCAGTAAGTTCCGTATTCTGGTGTGGCGAAGACTTCACCGAAGAGGTTGAGTCCCATGTTGACGCCGAGCCAGGCGTAATCATCGTAGACGTCGTCGTAACCCCAAGGGGCGAGGTACCAGCTCTGGTAGTAGTCAGAGAGCTGGATGAAGGCATACCAGTAGGAGGTGAAGCTGTACCATGGATCCCAGCCCAGACGATCACGTTTGAAATCGCGGAAGTAGTAGTAGGCGCGGTAGTCGTTGATGACGTTTTGGGTCGCTTCGAAGAGATCGGCACCGCCATCCCAGAGTTGGCAGCTGGTCATCGAGCCGACCCATTCGTCGGTGCAGTTGAGGTAGGGGACGCGGACTGGGGCGTTGGGGGCGCTGCGCTGTCCAAGGTAGTCGCCGAGGCGCACGAAGCGGCGGTCGAAGGCGTCCTGGATGGTGGGGAAGGAGCGCATGACAGTGGTGTAGTGGAAGCGCTCGAGGTAGGGGATGACCAGCGAGGTGGGGTCATCGAAACGGAAGCCCCACTCGTCGGTTCCTGTCAGGATGCCGCCCGCCTCACCCAGGGACTGGGCGCCCTTGTTGTAGACCTCGACGAACCCTGGTTGTCGGACCAGGCAGGAGTCGGCGCGGGAGGGGTCGAGGACGTGGCCGATGCCGCTGCATTCTCCCTCGACTTGGGCGAGCGCTTTGCGCGTGGAGCCGCCGGTGTAGCCGAAGATGATGGCGGCGCGGTCATAGCGACCGGCGCCGTGCAGGTCGGCGTAGAACGAGAGGCCGTAGTCCATGATTGAGGAGTACTGATGCTCACGCATCCGGCCGCTGATCTGCGCATCGGTGAGGGCGTTGAGCCGGTAGAGGTCCGCCATGTTCTCGGGTTCGAAGAGGTTTTCCTGGCGGAGTCGCCAGTATTCGTCGTCGTAGTTCATGGAGTCGAAAGAACCTGCGAAGTTGTGCCGCAAGCCCAGGGTGTGCCCCATCTCGTGGGTTGCGGTGGCGAAGACCATCATCGCGCGCATCTCGCGCCACATCTGGTCATAGTCGGTGCGTCCAGCAAAACTCTGTGCGAGCCCAACCACGTTGGGGTCAAGAAAATCTAGGAAATCTGCACCCTTGGCGAGCGCTCCCAGGCGTCGGCGGTGGTTGGCGTTGAGCCGAGTCGGGTTGAGGATACGCGCGGGGGCGTATTCATCGAGCTGTTCTGGGGTCAAGCGGTCGACGCTGGTGCCGAGTCGCTTGGCCACCATCTGGCGGAACTCGGCGGATTTGCTCGAGGACTCATAGCCTGAGTCGATGGCGTGGTCGATGCGGTTGAGGGCGACGGTGGGATCGAAGCGAGGCATCTCGCGTCGACGCATTTCGCGCTTTTGCAGGCGCGGTGCTTCTCGCTGCTTCCAGGCTCCGAGCGGGGTCTTGTCGAGCTCCTTGGCGAGCTTGTCGAGGTTGGTTTTGGCTTCCGCATTGTTCTTGACGAGCTCACGAACGTGCGAAGCGTTGACGAGCTCACTGGGTTCCAGATCGCCATTGATGAGGCGGATGATGTCGATGGCGTAGGAGGCCCAGGTGTTGTAGCCGCCAGCGTAGATGTTGGCGTGTCCGGAGATGATTTCTCCCGTTTCGGGGTCTGCCGCGGAAGGGCCGTAGCCAAGCAGTCCTGCGTTTTGTTCTTTTTCGACCCAGTGCAGCGTGTTGTAGCGCAAGTCTCCTGGACGAGGGGAGAAGCCCACCTCACCACAGGCCGAGTCGTCTTCTTCGCGTACGGGGACGTGGCAGGGGACGAAGACATCGGGAACCTCCTCGACGCCCTTGCCTTGAGCGATGGCGACCGCCTCCTTGAAGATGAGGTTCCATTCTTGGATGGTGTCGAGCGCGGCTTGGTGGACCAGTTCGTCATCTGGGAAGGTGTCGCTGATGTACCAGCCTACGGTGCGCACCTCGCGTTCTTCGATGGGGATGGGAACGAGCCTATCTTCGCCGTCGGTGAGGAAGCTCCCGTCGGCGTTGGTCTGGTAGCTCTGCTTCCAGATGTTGTGCCGTTGAATCATCTTTTGGATGCCCGACTCCAGCGGCCCGCGCTGAGGATCGAAGGTGTAGCGCTCGGAGCGGAAGAAGCCGAAGCGCTGCTGCATCTGATCATCGTAAGGCAGCGGCTCATAGTCGCGGCGTGCCGGGGTGCGGGCAAAGCTGGTGACGATTTCGACCTCGGAGGCGGTGCAGTCTTCCGTGCCCCAACCCCACCAAGAGAAGGCGCAGCCCCACAGATCGGGCTCGACCAAGAGTTTGGCAGGGACGTCGAAGTAGACGAGCTCGTCTTTGTCGTTGCGCTCGAAGTAGTTCGTGCGCGGCTCGTCGCGTCCTTCATCGACCTGGAAACCGAGCTCGATGGGTGTGTACCACCACCACTCAGTGAGCAGGTTGAAGTTGGTGATGGCGTTCATGGACCAATTCACCCGCATGTAGTCTCGCTCATACCAGGGGCGATCCTCCATGTTCTCGACGATCACATTGCTCTGCTCGCCCGTGGAGGGGTCATAGAGGCGTTGGATGTCGAAGTGCGCAATGATAGGGAAGACCGCAACGGGGTTGTCATGGTAGTCTGGCGCGTTGTAGTCCGCCGTGCCATCCACGTTGTCGGAGCCAGGAAACTTGGGGTAGGAGCGGTAGGCGATGAGGTAGTTCTCTTCGATCTGCCAGACGATCTTCTCCATCTCGGACTGGTCGCCGATGAAGTCCACCGCCGTCGTCGATGGCACGTCGGTGACCGTCTGCAGCATGTACCAGGTGCCGTCTAGATCACTCTTCTTGATCGCGTTCGGTTGGGTCCGATCAATGTCCCCAACATCCTGGGCGCAACCCCAAGATAGTGCTCCCAGCAAGGCGCCTAGCGCCGCCAAGCTCAACACCCTATGTGTTTGCCTCGTCCTCTCCGCTTGCATTGCTCTTCCCCTTCGAAACGAGTCGGGGCGCAATGCCCCACTCGAAGCTGACGCTAAGCCGCAGCGCTTGTCAACGCTGCAATTGCCTCAGACCCCGACCGATTTGGCGCTAGCAGATTTCGAGCCACTTCGGAATGTTGCATTATTCCAATTTGTTGCGCTCTGTTCTGTGCGTTTTCTAACGCCGCAATGATGGCTCCTGTCCACGACTCAGATGCAGGGAGGCAGCTCTGGACTGTGCTTGCCTTAGTGGCCCCACAGCGATTGACCCTGCTCGAGCCACCGACTACTCTTTTCCACGTTGCTCGCTGCCCGTGAGCGAGCCGAGCCTGGAGATTGTGATGAGACGCCCTGCAATTCTGCTTCTGGTGCTGTGTCTGTTCGCCGCTGTCGGTTGCGATGACGAGACGGCCGTTCGCCCTGATGCAGTGGACCTCGACGCGGCTCACCTCGACGCGGACCACCTCGACACGGAGCTCGAGCCAGACAGCAAAGACGGCGAGCAGTCCGAGCTCTCCGACCAAGACCAGGACGAGCTCGAGCAACAGGATCTTGTAGAGCTCGAGGAGCTCCACGATGCCGACGCCGATGCGGACGCCCAGACTGAGCTCGACGAGGACCTGAGCGACCAGGAGGACGTCGAAGTCTGTGA
The DNA here is from genome assembly GCA_034002465.1 of Myxococcota bacterium. Lineage (GTDB taxonomy): Bacteria > Myxococcota_A > Bradymonadia > UBA4248 > JAVFAO01 > JAVFAO01. The sequence continues at coordinate 5,706 of JAVFAO010000042.1, read as the reverse complement.
ACACGAAAGCTGCGGTGATGGCTGTTGTGCTGCCCATGAGCGTTGCGCCTACGGCGGCTGCATCCCCGACCTCGGCGCCTGCGAGAGCAACGACGACTGCGCGGGCGATAGCTACTGCGACAGCTTTTCACGCTGCACGCCCTATGGCGTTCCGCCCACCATGACCCTGGACGAGAGCTGTGAGCGTCCGATTGAGGTCGGAAGCTTCGAGCCCGATCTCCAATGTAGCTGGACCGGGCCGGACCCAGCAGACCCCACGGCGGCGTCCAAAAACGTCTACAGCGCCCCCATGGTGGCGGACTTCAACCTCGACAATGACCCATCGGTGCTCTCTCCCTCCATCGTCATCACCACCTTCGACAGCTCCACTGAGGGGATGCTGCGAATCCTCGATGGCCGTAGCTGTAGCGAACAAGCGCGCCTCGACAGCCCCGAGGACCGACTGATCTACGCCTCGAACAACGCCATTGGAGACCTGGATTTGGCCCCCGATGGGCGACCCGAGATCGTCTCCGTCCATCGCCCAAACGCGGGAAGCGGCAATGCTGGTCTCATCGCGTTCCGCTATGATGAGGCGAGCCAGGCCTTCGTGCGCCTCTGGTACGGACGGCGCTGCGAGCTGGAGGGTGAGCCCAAACACCTGCCCGCCGACGGCATCAGCAACAACGGCCCATCTCTACACGATCTCGATGACGACGGCATTCCAGAGGTGCTCTACAACTACTATGTCTACGACGCCAACGGTTGCTTGCTCAACCCAGCACAGTCGTATTCTAACTATTTGCGGCTGGGTGTCTTTGCGGTGCTTGCCGACGTCGACCTCGACCTGGCTCCCGAGCTCGTCACTGCGCAGGGCATCTTCACCTGGTCGGTTGCTGACCAGGATTGGATAGCCGAGTCCTACTGGGGCGCGTCAGACCTGCCAGAGGGGCACATCGCGGTGGCCGATTTCGGCGATTTCCCCGGTGCTGCTGGCGATGCACCAGGCCGCGCCGAGCTCGTTCTCGCTGCTGCGCCAGCGTCGGACTCACCGAATACTGCCACGGGCACTGTGCGTGTGCTCAGCCTCGGTGGCGATACCCTCTTTGGTCCGTTCGAGCTGCCCGGTGACGGCCGTTCCGGCCGAGGGGGCCCGCCGACCATCGCTGATTTCGACGGCGACGGCCGTCCAGAATTCGCGGTCGCTGGCGCGAGCCGCTACACCGTCTTCGATCTCGACTGCGACATCGACGGCGATACGGCCGAAGGGTGTAGTCGAGAGCCCGGTCTTCCTCGTGGTGTGCTCTGGAGCCGGCCGTCGCAGGATCTGAGCTCCAACGTCACGGGCTCGTCGGTTTTCGATTTCGATGCAGACGGCGTGGCCGAGGTGGTGTATGCCGACGAGTGTTTCGTTCGCATTTACCGAGGCACTGATGGTGAGGTTCTCTTCTCGCGTTCTCGCTCGAGCGGTACGGGCTATGAGTATCCTGTGATTGCGGATGTCGACGGAGATTTCAACAGCGAAATCGTCGTCGCGCTGACGCGTGGGGTGAGCTGTCCAGCCCAAGATCCCATCTTTAGCTTGGGCACGTCCCTCTTCGAGAGCTCCAACGGCATCGTGGTCATGCGAGATGTGGAGGATCGCTGGGCGGCGAGTCGGCCGATCTGGAACCAGCACGCCTACTCAGTGACGAATGTGCGTGATGATGGGCGGATTCCGCGGACCAGCGATAGGGCCATCAACCATCTGCAACCTGGCCTCAACAACTTCCGTCAGAACGCTCAGGGGAGCTTGGAGCTTCGCGGTGCCGCCGATCTCACCGTGGCCCTCGCCGATGTCGAGGAGCTCTGTGCCGCGGCCGGCGGAGAGCTGACGCTGGCTGCGCGGGTATGCAACCGAGGTACCAACCCTGTGCCTGACGGTGCGAGGGTGGTGTTTTTCGCGGGTGAGCCGGATGCAGGCGCTGAGATTGCGTGCGAGACCGTGTTGCCTGAGTTCTTGCATCCAGGGAGTTGCGCGACGGTGAGCTGCGCCTGGACCTTGCCGGAGTCAGAGCCGGAGCTTGCCAAACAGCTCATCGTGGTGGTCGATCCGGACGGGGACGTCTTCGAATGTCGGGACGGGAACAATCGTGGCGTGGTGGCGGCCTTGTTGTGCAGCGAGATCAATTGACCTGAGCAACAGGTAGCGCCTTTCCATCCCCAAGCCAAGAAGAGGGATTCGGGGGCGCGATTTCTTGTTGATTGGGCACTTGGCCTATTCCCTCAACTCCTTTGGCTGGGTGTCGAGCTGCGACCTGGAGCAAGCAGCACTCGCCGAGTGCCAAAGGTGGCAGTGTGTCGCCGAGCGTGAAGCCGTGGAGCAGAAAGCCCTGGGCAGCACGCGGGCTATCGGCTACTACTCAGCTGCGAAGGAAGCAGCTGGAGGCGCTCCGAGTCGTGTCGGATTGCTGTTCCTTGGGCGTGATGGCAAGCACGGGGCGTGAACTAGGGAGAGCGATGGATTGGTGGCAGAGCTGGCAGCGTCGTCGCGTTCTGCGCTCGTGTGCTGCGCCTGAATCGGTTCGGGCGTGGCTCTCCGCTTCTTGGCCCAAGCCTGAGGACGACTGGCGTCGCGTGCGCTTCACCGCTTTGGATCTGGAGACGAGCGGACTGCAGCCGAGGGAGAACGAGATTCTCTCGATAGGGATGGTGGATGTGGAGGGGGGCACGCTTCGCGAGGGTAGCGCGTGGCAGAGCTTGGTGCGGCCTCCAGATGGCCATCGGATCAGCGAGGCCTCGACCCAGATTCATGGCCTCGATGCGCGCTGCTTGGCGGATGCGCCCAGGCTTGGCGAGGTCTTGCCGAGCGTGCTGGAGCGCTTGGCGGGGAGCGTCTTGATGGTGCATGTGAGCCAAGTCGATCACCCTTTTTTGGCGCGAGCGCTGCGGGCGCACTATGGCTGTGGATTGTGGATGCCGACCTTGGACACGGCGCGGCTGTGTGCTTGGTTCGACTATCATCCTCAGTTGGGCAAGGGGCGCAACGAGGTGATTGTGTTTCGGCGTTTGACGGAGATTGCTGCTGAGCTTGGTGTCGAAGCAGGGCGGCCGCATGATGCGTTGGAGGATGCGCTCACTTGTGCTCGGATTTTCATTGCGATGTCCGAGCGTTTGGAGCGGCTCTCGCCGGTGAGTTTTGGTCGTCTGCGGCGAATTGCTGGTTGATGGGCAGAGCTCAGGCCGCGTTGAACGTTAGGGAGTCCGGGAGGCGCAAGTGAACTGGAAGAGCTACGGTCTTGGGATCGTGCTGCCGAGCGTCAGCATCATGGTGTTGTTCGTGGGTCTGATTTTGGGGATCTTGCTGCCGACCTTCGAGCAGGCCTTGGTGGAACGCAAGCGCGAGATGATTCGGGAGCTGACGCACTCTGCTGTGAGCGTGCTCAAGGAGTACGAGGCCGAACGTGCTGCGGGGCACATGAGCCTGGAGGAGGCGCAGGCCGCGGCGGTGGCACGGCTGCGTGATCTGCGCTATGGCCCGGAGGGGAAGGACTACTTTTGGATCACCGACATGCAGCCTCGGATGATCATGCACCCTTTTCGTGAGGAACTCAATGGACAGGATTTGTCCGATTTCGTGGATCCCGAGGGGAATCGGGTGTTTGTGGAGTTCGTTCGGCGCGTGGAGCAGAGTGGCAGCGGCTATGTCAACTACGTCTGGCAGTGGAAGGACGATCCAGCTCGTTTGGCGACGAAGGAGTCCTTCGTGATGTCCTTCGAGCCCTGGGGCTGGGTGGTTGGAACAGGCATCTATGTCGAGGACGTGCGTGTCGAGATCGATGCCTTGAGCAGTCGCATGTTGGGGGTATCGAGCCTGATTGCGCTGTTCATTGCGGCGATGTTGAGTTTTGCGGCGTGGCACAGTTTTCGTTTCGAGAAGCAGCGTGGGGAAGCGCAGCGCGCTTTGCAGGAGACGGCTGAGCGCTATCGGGCATTGGTGGAGGCCTCGAAAGAGGGCACGATGATGGTGGTCGATGGGCGGTGTGCGTACAGCAATCCGACGATGGCAGCGATGTTGGGGTACGAGCCGCAGGAGCTCTCTTCGATGGCGCTGGAGTCCTTGGCGGCGGACGAGGCGAGTGCTGGTCTCTTGTCGAGTTTGGCCGAGGGAGAGCAGACGGTCTCGAGCCGTGAAGGCTTGTTGCGTCGCAAGGATGGGACGGGCATCGATGTTTTGTTGGGGGTGACTGCCTTTGAGATGGGAGAGCGTCGAGGTCACATTTTGGTGGCGCGTGACATCTCGTTGAGCAAGCGCACCGAGGCGGAGCTGGGTGAGAGTCGGGAGCGTTACAAGGCGCTGCGGGAGACCATCGAGCTTGCGGTGTGGCGATCGAGTGCGCAGCGTGACGAGCGTTTGTTGGAGGCGAATCAGGCGGCTCGACAGATTTTTGGCATAGACATGGACGCGATGCCGACGCAGCCCTTCTTGGACCTGGCGTTTGGGGCAGAGGAGGCGGACTGGATCAGGACGACTTTGCAGCGCGATGGTTTCTTCAAGTCGCGGGTGTTCACGATCAGTCGCAGCGACGGGGAGCAGCGGGTGTTGCGCTGTTCGGCGGTCTTGGTTCGGGATGAGGATGGCAAGCTTCGGTATTACGATGGCATCGCGCGTGACATCAGTTTGGAGCAGCGTCTGGAGGCGGAGCGGGCGAGTCTTCTCGAGGACTTGCAGGCGTCGATCCGTTTTCTCGATGAGCCTGTGAGTGTGCGCAGTGTGGAGCCTGTTTGGTGCGGGATGCACAGCAGCATTCGGGAGGCAGCGCAGCTCATGGGGCAGGCGCGCAGCGGCGACATTCTGGTATCGGGAGCTGAGGGCGAGGCCTTGGGCGTGGTGAGTGACAGGGATCTTCGCAGCCGGGTGTTGGCGCAGGGCGTAGACTCGAGCCGACCGATCTACACGGTGATGTCTTCGCCGGTGCCTTCGCTTCCGGCTTCGTCCTTGACCTGGGAGGCGTTGCAGTTCATGCAGAGCTCGGGTTTGACGCAGGTCTTTTTGATGGATGCGGATGGTCGGGTGAGCGCAGCGCTGCGTGCGGCGGATGTGCTCAGCTTCCATCGGCACTCGTCGGCGTTGTTGCTGCGTGAGATTGGTCGTGCGGAGACGGTTCCTGAGATGGCGCAGATGGTGAAGCGTTTGCCGGTGATGGTGAACGCGATGTGTGATGGGGGCGTGCGACCCAAGGCTGTTGGGCGGGCGGTGAGCGCGGTTGCTGACGCGTTGGTGGCGCGGCTGGTCACTTTGTATCTGGAGCGAGAGGGGCCAGCGCCGCGTCGTTTCGCCTTCCTGGCGCTGGGTAGCCAGGGGCGGGAAGAGCAGACTTTGTATACAGATCAGGACAACGCGATCATCTATGCCGAGGCGGCGGCGGAAGCGGAGCAGGATGAGCAGGTTCGAGCCTACTTTCTAGCGATGGGTAGCTTTGTTTGTGAGGCCTTGGCGAGCATTGGCTATATGAAGTGTCCTGGCGGCACGATGGCCAGCGAGGCGTCCTGCAACCGTTCACTTTCGGAGTGGAAGTCTTTGTTTCGAAGGTGGATTCGGAATTCGACGCCGCAAGACTTGCTGTCTGTGAACGTGTTCTTCGATTTTCGCAGTGTGGCGGGTGACGCGGAGCTTGCGAGCGAGCTGAATGCGAGTATCCGTGGGGAGATGTCGGAATACAAGCCGTTCTTCGTCCACTTTGCACA
>JAVFAO010000041.1:0-27539 GCA_034002465.1 Myxococcota bacterium | reverse complement strand
GTTGCCCAGTCCGAGCGTGACAGCTTTTTGCTCTTCGTGGGCGACCGGCTAGAGGATTACCATTCGGCGTTCAAGCTCGCCTCGGGAGGGGTGAGCGCGATGAGCAGCAAGCAACCCGACGCGACGAGTCTGCGCTGGCAGATGGCCTACCCCAGGGCGTATGCACCCTTGGTGTCGTCTCTGGCTAGAGCGTACGATGTGCCAGAGTACCTCGTCTACGGGATCATGCTGCAGGAGAGCCGCTTTCGCAGCTACCAGGTTTCGTCGGCCGACGCAGTGGGCGCTCTGCAGATGATCCCGTCCACCGCTGAGATGGTGGCGGCTGAGCTTGATATTGAATACGATGCTCGACGTTTTCCAGAGCCGCGAGTTGGCTTTCAATACTCTATCTTCTACATGTCGAAGCACCTCCTTCTTTTTGAAAACATTACGTTTGCCGCGGCAAGCTATAACGGAGGGCCTCATCGTGTGGGGCCATGGGTGATGCGCGAGAAGGGTAAGTCGATGCCATTCGTGGTGGAGGAGTTTGCATACGACGAGTCGCGACACTATTGTCGCAAGGTCGCAGAGCACATGTTGCGCTATCTGTATTTGTATGAGGCGGACGTGCAGCGGCGCGGAGAGATTTTGGATGCGCTCTTCCCTGTCGAAGTCAATTTCGACATCCCAGAAGACGTTGGCTATTGAGCCCCCTCGCTCGAGGCTTTGCTGAGTCTTCCTTCGCGGGCGTGACCCCAATCGATGAAGCTTGGGATGGCGTGTGCTTGTCTTCGTGGGGCGCTGCCCCACACCCGCCAAAGGGCTAGCCCTTTGTAATCCCTTCTCTTTTTTCGAATCGATGGGCGAAGGCTATGGTTGTCCCTTCACCGGCTCTTCTGTGCTGAGCCTTTGGTGTTGAGGGCGTCGATGGCGGTTCGGATCTCGCTGGGCAGTTGGAACCAGCGCTGGGGTTCGTAGCGGATGCTCTCACGGAACCATTTGAGTCCTTCTTCCTTGCGGCCGAGGTCGTTGTAGAGGAGCAAGGCTAGGTTGTTCATGACGGGGACGGCAGCGGGGGCGATGGCGAGGGAGCGCTGGTAGGCGTCGACAGCGTCGGTGTGGCGTTTCATTTTGGCGAGGAGGACGCCTTTGTTGGACCATGCTTCGGCGTAGTTGGGGTTTGCGGCGATGGCGCTATCGAAGAGGCGCAGCGCTTCGTCGTAGTGTTGCTTGATCATGGCTGCTGTGCCGCAGTTGAGCAGGCCTCTCTCCTCTTGACCGAGTGCTCTGAGGGCGCGTCCCTTTCCGTCCCAGGCAGCAGCGCAGTCTTTCTCGCGGCCGATGATGGACTCGAAGCTTCCCAGGGCGCCTTGGTGGTCTTTGAGAGCGAGCAGCAGCTCGCCGTAGATGAGCTCGACCTCGGTGTTCTTGGGTTTTAGTCTCATGAGCTCGTTGATGGCCGTCTTGGCATCACCGAGTCTGCCGCTGTCCATGAGGGCGCGGACACGGTCTCTCATGGCTTCGAAGTACTTGTGTTGAAGCTCGATGGCTTGCTCGAAGTCGGCGATGGCGGCGATGGGATCTCCGCATTCGAGGGCGAGTGTGCCTCGGCCGTGCCAGGTCTCGGCGTCCTTGGGGTCGAGCCTGATGGCTTCATCGTAGCAGGCGAGGGCCTTTTCGAAGACCTGCATGCGCTGCATGAGTTGGGCGGTACGAAACCAGGTTCGGGCGTGGTCTGGCGCAAAGCTGAGCACAGTGCGGTAGCAGAGCATGGCCTCCTGTTCGCGTCCGAGGTCGATGAGGGCGCGGGCCTTGTTGTTGTAGGCGAGGATCTGTTGCGGGCTGCGCGCGAGGACCTGATCAAAGGTCGCGATGGCCTCCTCGACGCGTTTCATTTTGTAGAGGGCCACTCCCTTCTCGACGAGATGAGTGAGGTTGTCTGGGTCGGCGCTGACACATTCGTTGAAGAGGCCGAGGGCTTGTTCGTATTCTTTGCTGTCGATCATCGACCATGCTTTTTGCTTCAGTCGATCTAGCCGCAGTTTGTCCATCATCTCTCCTCAACTCTTCTTGTTGATTTGGGCGCTTGGCCTGTTCCCTACAACTTCTTGTCGATTGGGCACCTGGCCTGTTCCCCCATTTCTCATCTCTTGACGACGACGCAGGGTATCGTGAGAACTTCCAAGCAACATTTTGGAATCGTTCGCGTTAGGGAGGGGCGCAGCGCAGTCCTTTTTTGGATGAGACGGGGCTGATCGAGGAGCTGCAGGTGGCCCCTCGGAAGTCGTAGCAAGGCACGGAAAACCAGCGTTCGGCGAGGCAGAGCTCAACGGTGCTGAGCTGGCATCGCGATTCTCCTGTTTCGCAGGCTTTGGCGACGCCGATGGCGCGTCCGCAGTTGGCTTCTCGTTCGGGGCCCTCGGCGATGACGCAATCGAAGTCAGGTCCGAGTGCCCGGCAGTCGAGGAGCTGGCTCTGCCGTCCATCGTGGCAGAGGATGAGTTTGCCGTCTTCACAGCTGCTGCTTTGGCAGGCGGGGCTCTCACAGCGCGCAGGTCCTGCGAGGTCGTTGCAGAGCTGTCCAAGGCGAGCGCAATCGACGATGGCGCCATATCCGTTTTCGCAGCTGTGCAGGAGCTCGTCGCTGCACCAGGCAGCGTCTTTCTGACAGGGGCCGGTGACGCAACGAGCGTGCAGTCCATCGTCGACGCAGATGGGGTTGAGGCTACCTGGCGCGTCGCAGCGTTGGTCTTGGTAAAACCAGCGTCCGTCATCGAGGAGGGTGCAGGTCTGGAGAACGTTGTCTTTGCAGCGAGGGGGGGAGTCGAAGCGGCAGGCTTCTCCGAGGCCGAGGCAGGGCAGGATTTCGGAGCACTCTTTGACTTCGTTGACGCAGGCGATGCGTTCGTCGAGCTGAGCGCGGCTGAGCGGGTCGAGCAGTGGGTAGTTCATCAGGAGGGAGAGGGTGTCGTTGTCGAGCTGAGCGGCAGTGCAGGTAGAGAGGACGATGAGGTAGCGAACGAGGGGGGAGGGGGTTGGAGGAGAGAGCTCTCCTTGGGCGCAAGCGTTGACGCAGAGTACGCAGAGCAAGGCGTAGAGCGGGGCTCGGGATGCTGAGCCTAGAGCGTCATGGCGCGGCAAGGGAGAGAGCTGAGTCATGCTTCTAGAAGAGGAGGCCATGTTCGAGCAGCTCCCTTTCTATTTGAGCGATGGGTGCGGGGCTGTTGACCCAAACCGTATTCCATCCCGAAGCTCGGGCTGCGCGGATGTTGTCCTCGAGATCATCGAAAAAGAGGATTCTATCCGCAGTGACGGCCAACTGCTCTTGGACGTGAGACCAGATCAATGGATCTGGTTTTCGGAGTCCGAGCTGGTGGCTTGCGAAGCGTGGGGTGAGCTGGCGCAGGGGAAGGTAGGCGTCGTTTTGCTCCAAGGTGTTCCAGTGTCTGGGGTTGGTATTGGAGAGCACGGCCGTGGGGACGCCGCGGGCTCGGAGGCGCTCGATGATGGCAGCGGCGCCGTTTTTCGGTCCGAGGAGCCAAGCGTCGAGAATCGCAGCGATATGTGTGGGTGAGAGGTCGAGCGACTGGGCGAGGCGAAGGATGAAGCTTGGCTCGTCGATTGCGCCGGTTTCGAAGGCGTGAAAGAGCTCGCGACTCGACTCCCATTGGTTCTGAGAGATGGGGCGCAGCGGTACGTTGGCGCGGTTGCAAGCCTCAGCCCAACCGCCGACACAATCGACGAGGACGCCGCCCAAATCGAAGATGACCCAAGTCTCGTGCTCCACGAAGTGCTCCTGCGTGCACCGTCTTGGTGCAGACCGGGCGTCATCATAAACAAAGATCTGTCCGAGTGCGAGCAGCGCAGGTGCTATCGCGGTGGTCGGCTGCGGTTGCATACGGCACGCAGCCCTGCTACTCTCGCAGGCATGCAGCGACGTGAGCTTTCCGTCGCCGTGCAGCGGGAAAGGCGCATCGAGGAGGGCGAAGGGCACGCATCCTCGCGCTCTTCCAGAGGGATAGCCGCTGGGGCGAGGTCGGTGCCCAGGAGCGAACGAGTGCAATGAAGAGAGCGTGGGTAGCCTTGGCTTTCAGCCTGTTGTTCGCGTGTTCGAGCGAGCGTTCTGTGGTGACGGTGCGTCTTTGTGGCGATCTGGACGTGCCACTGCAAGTAGACTCGGTGCGGGTGTCGTTGCTCGATGGGGAGCGCAAGGAGAAGCGGGCGGGTATTCGCAATCTCCTGGAGTGTCCCGCGGAGCTGATCCGGGAGCTGCCGCAGTCTGTGGAGCTCGCTACTTTCGAAGGCGAAGCATGGGTGGTGGCGACGGGGCTGCGCGATGGGGTCGAGGTGATTCGTGTGGAGCGCCGGGTTCGCTTGAGCTCTGATGAGTCTTTCGAGCTCTCTGTGGGGTTGAACAAGGAGTGCATTGGCGTGAAGTGTTCACTGGGGCAGACCTGCGTGGAGGGACGCTGTGCCTTGGTGCCCTGGGGGGAAGCGCCGCTTTCTTGTTCGAGTGTGCCGATTGTGGATGGGGAGCTGCTCGATCAAGTCGAGCCGGACGTCGAGCCAGACGTTGAGCTGGAGACGGACGTGCAGGATGTAGGGGTGCGCTATTGTCCGCTCGAAGACACGCTCGAGCAGGAGGAAGTCGAGTGAAGCCTGCCGTACCTCGACTGCTTTTTGGTGTGCTGCTCAGTGGCCTTTGGGTGGCTTCGTGCACCGAGGCCAACCTCTATAGCCCGAGCTTGGCGCGGGAGGACGCAAATCGGGTCGCACTCTCGGGTCGGGTGTGCACGGAAGACCCGGTGTTGGCGCGTTTTCCTTTGCGGGTCGTGATGCTCGTCGACCAGGCGGCGGGTCCTCTGTTCTCCGACTATGACGTTGCAGGAGAGCGGCTGTCGGTGATGCAGTCCTTCGTACAGAGCACGCTGAACAACCCGCAGGCGGCGATCGCTGTGGTAGGGTTTGCCGGTCGAGCGCGCAAGTATGCCCCAAGTGATGGAAATTTTACGAGAAATCCAGGTGAGCTGATGGGAGCCGTGAACAGCCTGGCGCTCTCTCAGCCTTGTATTGGGCAGAGTTACTGTCGGCACTATCGGGATGGTATTCGCAGCGCGCGAGCGCTGATTGAAGGCGACATGGCTGCGATGCCGTATGGGCTGAGGGTGTTGACGAGCTACGTGGTGGTGCTGGTCTTGGCGGGGGGACACGAGCCTTTGGCGCAGGCTCAGGACTGTTGTCAGCGTTCGGACGTGGCCTGCATCGACGGCGGAGAGGCGCCCTCTGCTGAGTGTGAGCGCTTGCTCTCGGTCGCCGACGTTTCTGCGCTGAGGGAGTCGGTCGAGAGCGCAGGTGGTGCGGGCTTGCGCTTTCATGTGATCCATCTTGCGGCAGAGTCCGAAGGCAGCGCCAACCAGGCGGTGCAAGATGTGGCGCAGCCCATGGCGTTTGCGGGATCGGGTACGTACCAGCGTTTTGACAACGTCGCCGGGGTGAGCACGGGAGCCTTCGACTTGGCGAACATCCGAACGGTGCTGCATGCCAAGTTGTTGATGGTCGCCAATTTGAGCGCCAAGGCGGGACCGAATGGCGCGGTGGTGGATTCTGACTACGATGGCTTGGGTGATGACGAGGAGCGGCAGTTGGGTACCGACCCGAGCCGACGAGACAGTGACGATGATGGCATCAGCGATTTGGTGGAGGTGCTCACAGGCTTTGATCCTTTGCTCTTCGAGCAGCCAACGGCGTGTGCCAATCTGCTGCCTGGACGTGACAGTGATTTGGATTTCCTGAGCGACTGTGACGAGGCTTTGCTGGGTACGGAAGGCTCCTTGGTGGACAGCGACGGCGATGGCATCCCAGACTTTTTGGAGCTGGTGCATGGTACTGACTACCTGCATGCGGACACCGAGGAGGACATGGACGGAGATGGGGTCAGCAATGGCGACGAGCTTCGCACGCACACCGATCCCCGCAGCACCGATGCGAAGTCGCAGCTCTCCAATGCGTATCGATACGAGATCGAAGATGAGGGCTTTGTCAGGGAGCTCTTTGCTTCTCGCTTGACGCAGCTGACGGGGGTAGAGGTGAGTACGCTGAGCGAGGCGACGACGGCGGGTCTGGGCGCCATTGTCTACGACTCGGCGGCAGGTACCTTGGCCTGGCGCGATGCCTCTGAGGTGGGCTTTGGTGTGCCCGTCCCTGTGCAGCGTGGGAAGCTCATCCTGGGTGCAGAGTCGTGGGCGCCTATCCAGGAGGATAGCGGTCGCTTCGTCGAGGTGGAGGTAGAGCCGCTCGAATTGCCGCCGAGCTCGGTGACCGAGTCGGTTCGGGTCATCTATCAGGATCGCCAGTGTCTCCAGTATCGTATTCGAAATGTGCAGCTTGCTGCGACCCGTGAGCTTTGGGACGGGACGCCGAAGGGGTACAACAACATTGTTCTCTACTTCGCCGAGGCACCCGAGAATCAGCTCACCACCCCTGGCCCATTCAGGATGGCACAGGTGCCGGTGATTTTCGACCCGCCGTCGACGCGACAACCATCGGATCTGGTGCTGCACGTCGATGACGACGAATACGTTCGGCCCAAGATCGTCGTGGATTCCCTCTGAGTTCAGCGAGCCGAAGGTGGGGACGTGGGTCTGGTTGCGTATTCCCGCATTGATGATCGAGTCCGCGCTCGCTGGTTCTGCGGCAGAGAGCGAGCGACGCGTCTTCGGGCACTGGCTGCGGCAATCCATGCAGAAACGCGAGCACTCCAAGAGGATCAATGCTCGGCCATCGCCTTCGTCCATGCTCGGCGCCGAATCTAGGCGAGGGCGCATGGGGCCGGTTTGCCTTTCGTTCACTTTCGAGTGCGCTGTCATGTCGGGCGGAGGCCTGCCCTGCGTTGGCTTCGATTGCGCTTGTTGTCTTGCGTGCCATCCCTGGCACGCAGCCTTCGGGCTGCCTCCTGGCTTCGACTTGTCGAGGTGCACACCATCTGCTACTCTGCGCACGCGTCTTGTGAACACTGCAAGGACGGGACAGCCATGACAATGATCGAGTCGATTGGAATTGCTGGGGTGGGGCAACAGCTTTGGGCGAGTGCGTCGAATGGCTTGTTGGCGATAGCGCAGGAGGCTGCGGCCGCTGAGGGTGGTCCGAGCGACGACAGCACCGTGTTGAGCTATCTCGAGGATGGCGGCTCGGTCATGTACGTGATCCTGGCCATTTCCATCGTGGCGGGATTGGTCTTCCTCATTCGCGCGGTGGACCTGTATCTGTTCAAGCGGCTCAATGTCAAGCTCTTCGTGAACACCGTCGTGGGCCATGTGGAGGCACGCCGCTTCAAGGCGGCTCTCGATTACTGTCAGGGCAAGCGTTCCCACCCGGCAGTGTTCGCGGTTCGTGCGGGTCTATTGAAGGCGAATCGGCGCGACGCGGAAATCGAGCGTGCGATTGAAAACCAGCTCATCACCACCCTGCCACCGGTGACCAAGGGCATCGCGCTCATGGGCTTGCTGGCCAACATCTCGACATTGCTGGGGCTGCTGGGAACCATTGGCGGTCTGATCCAGGCGTTTACCTCAGTGGCTGCGGCTTCTGCCGTGGAACGTCAGAACGCCTTGGCGTCAGGTATCTCTGTCGCCATGTACACCACCGCTTTTGGTCTGGTGGTCGCTGTACCGCTGTTGTTTGCGCACCATATCTTGTCGCGTCGTGCCGAGAAGATCACTGCTGACGCCGAAGCAGGTGCCTCGGCAGTATTCGTGGCGTTGACCTCGATTCCTCGAGAGGATCGAGACAGCGCCGTCGCCGAGAGCAGCGCCCCGTCGGCGTAATGAGCTGATGTGGCCATGCCAAGTCGAGCAGGGCGAGGGCAACGATGGCGAGAGCACGTGAGAACAAGATTCCTGGTGAGGTTGATCTGAACCTGACGCCGATCATGAACCTGTTCATGGTCATCATCCCCTTCTTATTGATGGGCGCGGCGTTCTATCAGATTGGCGTCATTCCGATTTCGACCCCGACCCATGAGCCTGGCTCCTCTGACGTCCCCAAGACACCCACGGTGGTTGCGGTGACCTTGGCGGTCAAAGCCGATGGCCTGGACTTGAGCGTTGCCTCTGTCAGCCTGACGCCCGATGAGCTGGAGGCGCTCGCCTTTCGCTCGCCGGTCAAGCAGGGTAGCTATGATCTGGCCGCGCTTCAGGCGCACCTCGCGATGCTGAAAGCGAAGTACTCGGCGAGCACCACCATCATCTTCGTTCCCCATGATGACGTGGGTTACCAGACCCTCATCGAGATCTTGGACGTGACACGTGAGCGCGAGGTTGGGGTCAACCCGGATGGGACGCCCAAGACGGAGGAGCTGTTTCCAGTCTCGGTCTTCTCGCGCTTCATTCCTCCCTCTGCGCAGCCGGCGGAGGAGTCGCTCGAGGAGCTTCCTAGCGAGGGTGAGAGCGAGGGCGGAGAAGGGGAGTAGATGGGGAGCCAGACGCGAGAGGATCGCCCGATTGCCGTCCCGAAGGAATTGCATCTGGCGCGAGCAAGCGCCTTAGCTTTGTGTGAGAGGCTGCTGCCGACGCGGCCTTTTCAGCCGTCACTGAGGAACCTGCTGTGAAACGCTCGCGACGAAGCCCGAAGCAGCCCGGTCTGATGCTCACGTCCCTCATGGACATGTTTACGATTATTTTGATCTTCCTCATCGTGAGCTTCAACGCCGAGGATTACAATTTTCGCCTTGATCCCGATTTGACGCTTCCCGAGTCGTCGGCGCGTTCGGTTTTCAAGCCTGCAGTGAACTTGGTCATCAACCCCGAGGCCATTTTGGTGGAAGGGGAGCGCGTGTTGCCACTGTACAAGGGCAAGGCGACGAAGGCGCAGCTGGAGTCGGGTGAGTTGCCGGAATTGATTGAGGCCCTGAAGCCATTCTACGAGCGTGCACAGTTCTTGGCTTCCGGGCTCGAAGAAGTGACCGATGAGAACGATCCGGCGCTCATTGTGGTGCAGGCGGACAAGGAGCTGCGATACGAAACATTGTTTTTGGTGTTGCGCTCGGCATCGATTGCTGGATTCGTGCGCTATCGTTTGGCTATCATGAAGCGTTGAGGGGGCATCGACCCCGGAGCATTTTCGCAGAACGCTGATGGCGGGAGCGGAGTGGAGGTGAGGATGAAGGGCCAGTGTAGCTTGGGGTCTTGGGTATTGCTCGTCTTCGCTCTGGTCTTGTTCCCTGCGGTAGCGTGGGCTCAGGATGAGGGCAGCGATGATTCGGCCGGTGACGGCGGCGAGAGCGTCGAAGTCGAGGCTTCATCGGATGAAGAGATGAGCGGCCCAGGTCTGCAGCGCAGCAGTCGCATGGAGTTCGATGGGCGCCTCATTCGCGGCGAGACGGCTCGAGCCGGTGCGGTCTTCTTGTTCGAGCGCGTGCCGCGTCCACTTCCCTCCATGGTCAAGCTTCGTGAGAGCTACGTCTCCGACTCTGTGTCCGATGTGTTTCCCGATGCTCAGCAGCGTCCCATGACCGAACCAGGCGTGATGGACGAGAAGGGAAACGTCGAGCTTCCGCCCGAGGTGGAGCAGCCTGAGGCGCCGGTCAAGAAGCCCAAGAAGAGCAAGCGTTCGAAGAGCAAAAAGGGGAAGAGCCGATGAGCGCCTCCGAGATCCAGTATGACATGCTCCTTCGTCTGGCCGAGGGAGAGGTGGTCGAGTACTGGCTCGCCCGCCAGAGTTCGGCGGGGCGGTCTCGCTTGGTCGTGGTCAAGCGGGTGATTTGCGAGCACTTGCTCGATGCAAACTTGAGCAGCGTGCTCAAGGCTTCCGCGCGGCGCGCGATGAAGCTCGATCTGCAAGACACAGTGAGGGTGCTCGACATCGAGGAGCAGGGCGATCTGCTGGTGGTCACGGACATCGTGCACGGCGAGCACCTCGCAGACTTCGTCTCCCGCATTGGCGAGCTTGGATATCCAACGGTGCAGCCGGCCATCGCTTTCGGGCTCATGGCGCAGGTTGCCACCGTGCTCGATGCCGCTCACCGACAGGTTGCGGGCCTCGTGCATGCCAATCTGAGCCCGAGGGCGGTGCTGCTCACCTACGAGGGGCGCTTGCGCGTCGCCAATTTCGACGGAGTGTCAGTGGACCTGCCAGCGGCGGCCAGCGGCTCTCTGCTGGGAAATCCGCGCTACATGTCGCCCGAGCAATGCATGGGTAAGCCCGTCGATGCCCGAACCGACGTGTTCGCCGTGGGTATCGTGCTCTGGGAGATGCTCTGCGGAAGACCCGCCTTCCAGTCCACTGAGAGCTTCGAGCTGCTCGACGAGATCTGCGATCCACGTCCGCTCCCGACACCCGGCCAATTCAACAAGCAGCTACCTCCTCTGCTCTGCGCTGCCGTCAACAAGGCGGTCGCCAAGAACCCAGACGAGCGCTTCCCGGATTGCGGTCAGCTCGCCGCTGCACTCGAAAAGACGGTGCAGCGACTCAACAAGGACGTCTCTCCGAACGCGCTCGTTGGGCTGATGAGCAAGCTCTTTGCCAAGCGCCAGACGCTGTGGCGGGCCCTCTCTCGCGCCGAGGCGGCAGGGCAGGAAGAGGAAATCATCCGCTACGCCAATCAGCTCTTCGGCGGTACGGTGGAGAACGGTCCGATCACTGAGGCGCTCTCCGACGACGAGCAGACTGTGCAGTTCCGTGCATCGAGCATCGCCCAGGAGGCGACCTGGGGGCCGCCCACTGAACGAGAGGTCCCAGTCGTCAGCGCCTCCGAGCGAGCGAGCCAGCTGCCTGCCTTTATCGAGCAGCCGGTCAACCTCAGTGATGAGCCCGAGCCCGACACCGTCCGCATTGATCAGGTCTTGCAAGCCAAGCTCGCTGCCACCCGTGCGCGAAGCGGCGAACGCGCGATGGGCTTCCGCGAGCCCGTTCTTGCTTCCCCTCCAACTCCGGCGCCGCCCCCGGTCGTCGAGCAGCACGCGAGCAGTCCCTTCGATCCGGCCAAAGAATTCTCCTTTGAGGATGAGGACGCCACCGGCGAGTTTGCCCTGTCTCTCGCTCCTGAGCTCATGGCAGGCGGGAACACGGATACCCAGCAGGTGGCGCAACCTCCAACGTCCATGCTGCCGCCTCTTGCTCAGGTGAAGGCCAAGGCGTTTACCCCGGCGAGCGCCAAGAGCGAAGCTGTGGCAGAGCCCGTTGGCCAAGCTGCTGCCGACGACTTGCTTGGCCCCGCTTCGCCGAAGCAGGAGTTGATCTCCACGGTGCGCTCGGTGTCGCTCGATGAGGTGCTTCAGGGGGCTTCCAGCTCCCCGAACGCAGAGCTCGAGCAAAAACCAGCACCCAAGCCCGCTGCGGAGCCAACCCCAAGTCCAACCCGTTCGGCGCCGCGCCTTCGAATCGTTGAGGACGATGAGGACGAGGAAGACAGCGAGGATGCCGATGAGCGGGGAGAGCGTTTCCCTGTCTCTGTTCTGCTTGCTCCCCCACCGCCGATTCCCGAGGTGAAGCGACGTCCGCCAGTGCTCGAGCTCTTCTGGGCACGCGCCGGGGTGGTGATGGGTTCGCGGGTGGTGAGCGCACAGCCCTTCGAGGTCGGTGCTGCTTTTGGGGCGAGCTGGCGAAACGGCAAGGGCGTCATCGACCTCAAGGCGGGCCAGAGCGCACGCGTGCAACGCGCGGATGGCTCCGAATCGACGATGGAGGGTCCCGCGCAGCTTCTGCTCGACGTGGGGGAGCGATGCCTGCTCAGCGTGGGTGAGCTCGACTACCAGCTCTGGGTTCACCAGCCAGCAGTGCGCAAGACTTTCAACCTCGTACCTGCCGCGATCGCGATGGTGGCCCTGATCTATGGCTCCGCCGCGGTCGCGTCGATTCTGCTGCACGTGAGTTTCCTCTACGGTGTCGAGTTCTTGGGATCTCAGATCAACCTCACCGTCGAGAATGAGCCTCCTCCCGAAATCTTTGCCGAAGGCACGATGAAGCGTGAGGAGGTCAAAAAGAAAGCCGAACCCAAGAAGCTTCCCAAGAAAGAACCGCCCAAACCCAAGAAGAAGGTGGTGCAAAAGACACCGAAGGTCGACCCTGCCGAGCAGAAGGTGGTGATCCCCAACGCTGCCCGTGAGCAGCTCAACAAGAAGATGGCTGCTCGGCGACCGGCGGGAGCCCGCAATCAACCTGCCAAGACGGAAGACGTGGTCTCTGCGTTGCGCTCCCCCGTCGCGGGCGATGGCAAGACCCTCAAAGATGTGGTCACTAACATCGATGCCCCTGCGACAGGTGGCAACGCTGCCTTCAAAATGGGCGGAACACTGGCCGCGATGGACGGGAGCAGCAGTGTCAACATCGGTACGGGTGGCGGCGGTGACCTGGGCGCGCTAGGCGGTGAAGCCGCCAAGGCCAAGGACGTTGGTAAGCTCACCGATCGCGACAAGGGTGATGAGAAGGGCAAGGTTCGCGGCAAGGTCTCTGGCATGAAGGGCATGGCCAAGGTTGAGGGCAGCCTCGACCAGAGCGCAGTGCAAGCCGTGATCAACGAGAACCTCGGCAAGATCCAGCGCTGTTACGAGACGGCACTCATCGGCAACACCAGCTTGTCTGGAAAGATCACCTTCGACTGGACCGTTGGTTCGAGCGGTAAGGTCACCGAGGCGCGGGAAGTTTCATCCACTCTTGGCGATCCCAAGGTGTCGGCGTGCATCATCGGTGTCATCAAAAAGATGAAATTCCCGAAACCCACTGGTGGCGATGTCACCATCCGCTATCCCTTCATGTTCAAGTCAGGCTGAGGCGTGCTTTTTGTCGATTGGGCGCTTGGCCTGTTGTCCCACCTTTTTGTCGATTGGGCGCTTGGCCTGTTGTCCCACCTTTTTGTCGATTGGGCGCTTGGCTTGTTGTCCCAACTTCTTCTCTGCTTCCATCTGCAGCTCGGTCGGTCACCCTTTCGTGGCCATGGGCCGGAGCGGCATCTGCTTTCCAATCGTTGTCGTCGTGACGTTGACAGCGCCCGCGCTTCGTTTCATCCTGTTGTCTGCTCCTTATGGGGCTGCGCCCAGTCGGATCCGTGAGCCCTTTTCTTGACAAGAGCATGCTGCAATCCCGATGAACTGTCCGCAAGGTGCGGATGCGATGGGTCTTTTCGCGAGGAGAGATGAGATGAACGCGAGCGCTCACAAGCCTTTCTTGGCTCTCATGCTGCTGGCATTGGCAGCTCTGGTGTTCAACGGCTGCTCCGAAGACGAGGAAGATCCTGCAGGCTGCGAAGGACCTGAACTGACGCCTCATCTGAGCCCTGTCTCCTTTGGCGAGCTCTACCCTCTGGGCAGCAATGAGGAGAATACTGCGACCAACGAGCGTGTGCCCTACGAGTGGACGCTGCAGCTTCTGTCGATGTGTAAGAAAGACGTCAGCATCGAGAAGATTTGCATGGTCGGCGACACCGAGGACGAGAATGGCAACGTCATTTTCTCCTTCGAAAACCCTCCGCAGATGACGGCCACCGCCACTGAGTCTGCAACGGTTCGAATTCGCTACGAGCGCAGCACGCCCAATCCTGGTGACGAGGTGGACGATGTTGCCTTGATCGTGCGCTCGAACGACAAGGAGCACCCGACGATGGTCATCGCCGTTTGTGCTCGCGTGGTTGCAGATGGCAGTGAGAAGAAGACGGTGACCTGCTCCGAGGTGATTGACTCGACTGTCGATCCTGCCACCCTTTGCCCCTGAGATGGCGGTGCACGGCGTCGGGCTGCGGCTCGACCCCAGCTTTGCATGCGCCGTTGCTTCTGCGATTTCCCGTCGGTGTCATCTCCGCTTCACTCGCGCGCCTGAGCTCAGAGTCGGGACGCGCAGACGAGCACCATCCGCCTGGAGGAGTTGCATGCCCACTCCCATCGATATTCGCGACAGCATTGCCTTTCCACGGCACCTCGTCTGGCTCAGTTATCGTGACCGGCTGGTTGAGATGCTCCCTTTTCTCCCCAGCATTCGAAGCATCGAGGTGGAGAAACGTGAGGAAGAGCAGGCGCAGGTGCGTCTGCTCAATCTCTGGAAGGCCAAAGAGAGCGAGGTGCCCGCGGTGGCGCGTCCTTTTGTCAAATCAGAGATGCTCGAGTGGAGGGATTACGCCACGTGGAAGGAGGACGTTTGGCGCTGTGAGTGGCGCACGGAGCTGAGTTTCCTCAAGGAAGCTATTCATTGCAGTGGTGTCAATGAATACACCGAGGTGAACGGGAAAACGGAGATCAGGATCCTTGGCGAGATTTCGGTCGATGGCGGCAAGATTCCGAAGGTTCCTCGTTTCATGGCACCAAAGTTGGCGTCGACCGTCGAGGCTTTCGTCTGCAAGGTGATCAAGCCCAATCTGGTGGAGATCAACCGGGGCCTGGAACGCTTTCTCCGAGAGCACCCCGACGACATT
Organism: Myxococcota bacterium; assembly: GCA_034002465.1. Lineage (GTDB taxonomy): Bacteria > Myxococcota_A > Bradymonadia > UBA4248 > JAVFAO01 > JAVFAO01. The sequence continues at coordinate 13,165 of JAVFAO010000041.1, read as the reverse complement.
GCAGAGGTTCCAGAGCGTTAGACCGTTTTTGAACTTGACATGAGTGGGGGTGTTCGGGTATGAACATCCCCGGCTTGGCGACGTGGCCGAGGGGTAAGGCAGAGGCCTGCAAAGCCTTGCACAGCGGTTCGACTCCGCTCGTCGCCTTCAAGAGCCCGAGAAAAAATGCGAGTGGACGCGTCCACTCGCATTTTTTTTGCTCCAAACATCTCAGCCCTGCGCTGCTTCGAAGGCGACCGCTCTTGCGCTGTCCACTCGGTCTACGAGGAAGCGCTTGGCTTACTGCGTTTTGTTGGGCAGGCGTCGCATTCCCGTTCCTGTGATCGACTCCTCCCCCCAGACGGGCAGCACGACGCTGAAGCTGCTTCCGTTGCCGACCTCACTGTGTGCCTCGAGGCTGCCGCCAAACGAGCGCACAATCCGTTGGCAGATGGGAAGCCCCAGCCCAGTACCGGTGGGCTTGGTCGTATAGAAGGGGATGAAGATGCTGTGCAGCTCCTCGGCGCTCATGCCCCGACCAGTATCCTCGAAGCGCGCCTCCACGACTTCGCGGAGGATTGTGCCACCGAGCGCCTGCTCCCGGCGTTGCGCAAGCAAGCTACGGATTCGCAGCACCTTGAGCTCGCTCTCGCTCATGGCTTCAATGGCGTTGATGGCGAGGTTGAGGAAGACTTGGGTCAGTTGCTCGCTCTCGCCTCGAACTGGTGGGAGCGCGTCGCAGAGCTCCGTTTCGAGCTCGACCTCGGCTTCCTCCGCGCGCTGTCGCAGGACCTGCAGGGTGTGCTCGATGCAGTGGTTGAGGTCAAGTGATGAGGCTTTGCTGCGGCTGGGTCTGGCGTAGTCCAAAAACTGTGCGACCACGTTGTTCAAACGGTTGGTCTCCTCGACGATGACGTTGAGGAAGTCCTTGGCTTCCTCCGCCTCGGCCCCGCTTTCGAGGAGCTGTGCGGCGCCTTTGATCGCGCTGAGCGGGTTGCGGATCTCGTGGGCGAGACCGGCCGCCATCTCACCGAGGGCGGCAAGTCGGTCTCGCTCGCGGAGCTTCTCGACGAGGCGCGAATTCTCGACAGCGATGGCGATCTGCTGGGCGACCTGCTGCAGCGCGTTGAGCTCGTCCTGGGTGAAGGCCTCGCGGACCCGCGCATCATCGACGGCGAGAAAGCCGATCAGGAGCTGATCGCTTGCAATCGGGAAGAGCACCCCAGCGCCGAGCTCGTCCATTGCGCGCAAAAACGTCTCCAGACGTTCGATGGCCGCTCCGCTGTTCTCCTCGGCGGGTTCGCCGATGCCACCCAACTCATGCAAGTCGTCTTCGATGTCCTCGCGGACCAGCCAGCGGCCCTTTCGCAGCGCTTCGAAGAGCTCTCGTTTGGCCAACACATCGCAGCTCGAGACCCGTTGTGGGCCAACGGAACCAAGGCATTTGTAGCTCTGGGCGTCGTCATCGAGCAGAAAGAGGGCGGCATGGGTCAGCCGACGCGAGTTTTCGAAGCGGTCGAGCACGAGTTGCACCATTGGCGCGAGCTCGAGGGCGTTGGCCATCTCTCGCCGCAGTTTCGTCAGTGCTTTGACGAGGTCAAAGCGCTCCCTCACGGAGTAGCGGGCGATCGCCGCCTCGACGGCGATACGCAGGGGATCGTGCAGGATGAGCACCACAAAGGAGCCAACGATGCTGGCGAAGAAGAGGATTCCAGGCTGATCGCCCGCCAACAGGACGAGCACGCCGTAGACCGCGGCTAGCACGCTCACGAGCAGCGCAAGGACGACAATTTTTCCAAAGAATTCTGTAAGATCGAGGAGTCTAAACTGGATCAGGATCTGGTTGAGGAAGAAGACGAAGATCAGCGTGAGGACGTTGCCGACGGTGGGAAAGAGGATGTCTATCTTGGGTAAGAAGTCGGTCAAGCTGAAGGTGATCGCCACCAAGCCCCCGATGACGAGATATCCCAGTCGGGCGCCTTCGATTCGGCTCTCGGTCAAGCGAAGGCGCCGATAGATCATGTACATACAGAGGTACAGGAGGACGAAGACGTAGAATAGAATGATGATAGAAACTGCAGGGGCAGAATACAGAGGGCTGAGCACGAGTGGCAGCAGCAGCACCGATACCACGGTGCTGCTCAGCGCCATACCGCTGGCGAGGCGCGAGGATTCTGCCAAGAAGGCCTGAAAGAAGCGGGTCGCGCTCCAGGGGATGGCGAGGGCGGCCAAGAGCCCCAAGCGAAACCAAATCTCTTGCTCGCTGACTTGGTAGAGGAAGCCGGTCAGGTTCCACGCCGAGAGCACCGCGTTGAGGACGCTGAAGTACAGCGTCAGGCGGGTTCTGCGACCGCGGATCTGAATGCTGATGGCGATGGCGAGGCAGACGATGGCTGCCAGAAGCGCGCTTTGAGTTTCGATATCCACGCTGCAGGTCTCGGCTGGCGGTTCACTGCACGATGAAGAGGAACAGAGCGCAGTTCAGGCGCTGCTGCCTGTCGACAAGATAGCACAGAGGCCGCATCGAAACCGAGTTTCTGTCGCAGGCGGTCTCCGTCTTCAGGATACGGAGTCTCGTGCTTCCCACCACTCGGCGAGGGCTGGCCAAAGCTTAGTGCTCGCCTTGCGCGAGACGACCGCACCCACGTGACCACCGTCGAGGTCCCATTGGGTCTTGTCTTCGGAGCTGGCCATCTCGACCAGCGGCGCTGAGCTCTCGTAGGGAACGATGGTGTCGTGCTTGAAGGTGACCGAGAGCAAGGGACAGCGGATGTTGCTGAGCAGGGCTGCGCGTCCGTCGAGCATGAAGCGGCCTTCGACGAGCGCGTTGTTCTGGTACAGGTCTCGAATGTAGCGAGCGAAACAAGCGCCGGGGAAGGACACGTTGTCGTTGCCCCAGGTTTCGATCGCCAGGAAGCCGTCGAGAAAGGCGTCGTCGCCAGCCATATCCAGGACGCCGACGAGCTTCGTGAGGTTGAGCGTGGGGCGTAGGCTGTGGAAGGCGAGCTGCATCAGCGGCCAGGGCATGTTGCCGAATGCGGAGAGCACTTTGTCGACCTTGAGGCTGTCGAGGCGCATCCAGGTGGCGAGCAGCCCATCGTCAGAGAAGGAGATGGGCGGAGCCAGCGCGACCATGGAGGCGATGTGCTCGGGGTAGACGCAAGCGTGGATCGTGGTGAAGGTGGCTCCCAGGCAGTAGCCCAGCAAATGCACCTTGCGGCTGCCAGCGCAGCTCGCGCTGCGACGAATCGCGCGGCCCAGTGCGCTGCCGCAGAGCTGGTCGAAGGTCTGGTGCTTGTCTTGCGGTCGGGGCCGTCCCCAATCGAGGATGAAGACGTCGTGACCTCGGTCACGAAGAAACTCGACGAAGCTCTTGCCGGGCATCAGATCGAGCACGTAATGGCGGTTGATGAGTGAGGGCACGAGCAAAATGGGGGTCTTGAAGGCGAGCCCTTGTGGTCGGGCGCGGTACCGCAACAGACTCCACTGTTGCTCCTGATGCACCACGTCATGGGGACTCGCTCCAACCTTTGGCCGCTTTCGGACGGGCAAACTGAGCAGGTTCATGAGGTGCTTGGCTGTCGATGGCTTGGCTTTCACGATGTCGCTCCTCTCGAAGGTCTCGCACAGCTCCCTTGATCGTGCGCTACGACTCAGTGTCGGAGGCGATGGCTTCTGGTACGGCAGGGCCAAGGTCCTGTGCTTCAGCCAGGACGGCCGGCCCCACGCCATTGCCGAGTCGCTCTTCGAGATCCAGGATTTTTGAATACATGCTGTCGAGAAGGTATAGGCACTGCTCTTGCTCGCGGCGCGTGGGCAGGCCGAGCCGAGCGATGCAGGCATCTCGCCAGTTTCGGTGTTTGCCAAACGCGCCAGAGAGCTCGCTGATGGCGGAGCTCACTGGGCGCAGTAAGAGTGGGCTCCGAAAGAAGCGCTCGATGAGTTTGGCCGAGGCGTCTTCCCACCGATAGTAACCCGTCTTGAAGGTCTGCCATGCTTGCATCTGCATTGTTCTCCTTGATGGGCGTCTTCTCCGTCACGGCTTGGGGTGACGGCTCAGGATTGTGGAGGTGCTGTTGGCGGGTCAGGCGAGCTCAGAATGCGAAGCGTCGAATTTCGGCAGCAACCTCGAAGTCTTCGTTGCTCTCACCGAGGCGGCTGGTGACGCGGGCGACCTCCCCGTAGCACTCGGCAATGTAGGAAACCTGTCGGGTGCTCACGCTGAGGCCGGCGGCGGGCTGCACCGTCACCTGGGTTTGCACGCGGAGCACGTTGGAGAAGGTGAGCTGGGGCAGGATCATCTCGCCGACGAGGTCGACTTTGACCACGTAGGTGTCCCTCCCGGCATACGGCTTCAGGCCGTTGAAGGTACCGTCGTGGACCTCGCCGACGGAGACCCATGTGTCGCCGCTCTGCATGGGGAATCGATAGAGGACGATGGGGCTCTGATAGATGAGCTGCGTCTTGCCTTGGGGCGGGTTCTCCTCGGCCGAGACGATGCCGAGCAGCTCGAAGGCCTCTGAGCTGTGGAGGTAGACACCGAGGGTCGCGCCGTCGCGGTCCATGGGAACGGCGAAGGCGTCCGCCGGAAACAGCGCTTCGAACCACTTGCCCTTGGTGCTGGAGGCGGTGATGCTGACTTTCTGGTCGTTTTCGGTGCTCCAGTTCCAGCTCCAGCGGCGTCTTTGCTCGTCGAGGCTTTCACCCTTGAGATCGATGCTTTGCTCCTGCGACGCTGGAGAGAAAGCGTAGGAGGCAGGAACGTTGAGTGAGGGGGCAAGCTCGTTGGCGTCGATTCGGCCGTCGTCGTTGGGTACACAGAGAGGCTCGACGGTGTCTGCCTCGGGGGTGTCCCAGGAATCGGGAGTGACGCTGTCGTTGTCAAAGGGGGTTTGATTGTCTCCGCAGGCAGCGAGGAACAAACAGAGAAGGATGCACGAGCTGAGCTTCATGAGCGTTTCCCCCAGATTGGGTGGTGTCTGTGTGGGATGGCGTTCCAGGCTCCGTCAAGGACGGTGCCCATTGGAGTCCTTGAGAATGCTGGCTAGTGCGGGTAGATGGCAAGGGACAATCGATTGCATTCGTTCGCTCTCGGTCACCGAGCTCTTGAGGGCGGCAATTCCTTCGGAATGCCGGTAGGATGCGTGCCCTTCGCTCTTTGGATCAGAAGACGTAGTGGAGTCGAAGTCGAAGCATCTGAGCGGCGCTTGCAGATTGTCCGCTGAGTCTGTTGTCGAGTCCGCTGAAGGGGATCAGGACGGCGTATTCCAAAGCGGCTCGAAATCCGTCATCGGAGCCGTAAGCGATGGTGGGGTCGAGCTCCAGGGCGAGTGGTCGCTCACCGCCCGGCGTCGAGTTGGGCTCAACCGCCATCGAGGCAACGGCGAAGAGAGAGGCGGTGAGGGCCGATGGGCCGAGGTCGGCAATGCGCCAGTCGAGGTGTGGTCGAATGTAGACGGCGTCGGTGACGGTGCCGATGAGCTCTCGGAAGAGAATGCGGTCGATGCGGTAGTCTGGGTGGAAGGCGAAGTTGTCGACGGTGGTGTCGCTAGGGTAGTTGAACTGCAGGCCGTCGAGGTCGCCTGGCTGCGCAGCGCTGCTCAGACCTGGGTAGGCCCCGAAGCCCGGCGCGGCGTCACCGCTGGCGAAGCCCAGATCCAGACCACCACGGAGTGGGAAGTCGAGGCTGCCAAAGTCACTCTGGAGCGCTGCGCCGTAGGCGAGGGTGGTGACGGGCTCATTGAGCTCGAGTCCCTTGATGAGCGACGCTTGTCCGATCTCTCCAGTGAGCACCGCAGCTTCGAGCTCGACCCGTCCCCAGGGTCCGCTGACGCGGAACCAGCCGTCAATGGCAGTTGCAGAGTAGTCACGAAGGATGGCCCCAGGGGGCACGCCAGCGATGTAGGAGGCAGGAATGTCGTACTCCTGCCATTGATGGGAGAGGTATGCTCCGTATTCGACGGTGCTCTTTCCAGCGGCACGACGGCGTTCGTGGGCAATCTCGTCGAAGTAGCGCAGCACCGCGAAGTTGAGGGTGCGCACGTCGTCGGCGGGCTCGAAGTCGATGACGCGGCTGCCAGACTTGCGGCTTCGGACGCTGCCAATGTTGGTGAAGTCGTAGCCGATGGCGAAGATGTGTCCGAAGACGGGGGTGATGAAGGCGATTCTGTCGGCAGCATCACCGCTGTCGCAGTCGTCGCAGTCGCCTCCATTGGCGAGCATGCCGAGTCCCCAGTCGGCGCCCATTCGGCCCGCGGCGAGCAGGCCGAAGGGGAGGAGGACCTCACCGTAGAGCCGCTCGACGTTGATGGCCTGCGCGGGCGAGACCTGACTCTTGGTGGCGAGGGGCGGCCCGTTGGGGGTGGAGCCGAGGGCGAGGTTATCGAAGACGTCGAGGCGCATTTTGACGCCGACGCCGCCGGTTGGGGCGACGAAGGCGAGGTCGGTGCGCAGGCGCATGTCAGCGAAGGTCAGAGATTGTGCGTCGGGATCGGCGACGGGCCCTGGGAAGAGCGGCTCTCCTGATGGGGTGAGCCCGTGGTCGAGGTCGAAATTGTTGAGCCACTCGCCGCGCAGTCGGAACTGTCCTTGGATATCGAAGAGGCTGCCCTCGGCAGGCTCGAGGTCGTCGCCGACGTCTTTGAAGCCAGAGGCCAGCGCGAGGCTAGGGAGCAGGAGGGCGAACAGGAAGCTGAGTGATCGCATGATGCTCTCGATACAAGCCGGAAGTCGTGCGTCTGAAACGCAGTGGAGACACAGAATTCGCACTCATTCGAATGGATTCGGGGGAGCGCTCAGTTTTCGAGGCTTGGCGCCGCGTCGATGGTGTCGCTGAGCGGGGTCTTGGGCGATTCGGGCGCTGGGGGTGTGGCTGGACCTTCGTCGAGGAAGCTGCGCAGGGCGTGGTTGGACGCGCCGACGGCTTCGAGCATGGGGAAGTGACCGCACTGTGGGTAGACGAGGAGGCGGGCGTTTGGGAGCTGTTTGAGCAGTCTTTCGCCGAAATGCAGGCGGGTGACCTTGTCTTCACGCCCCCAGAGTAGCAGCACGGGGTGTTTGATTTCGCTGTAGCGGTCTTGGATGTCTTCGTAGCGTTGTCCGCGGATGGCGGCGAGGGCGGCGGCTTCGGTTCCGGGGCGGTCGAGGGCATGTTCGACTTCTTCGGCGAAGGCTTCGGTGACGAGGGTGGGGTCAAAGAAGGCCTGGGTCATCTTTTCGGCGGGTCGTTCTTTGTAGAAGAGCCAGGTCAGCATCTCCCCGAGGCCGTCGGCGCGTACGGCGATGAAGAAGGTGGGGAGCTGTTCGAAGTAGACCCAGGCGTCATAGAGGGCGATTCGTTCGACCCTGTTGGGGGCGAGGAGGGCGACCTGCAGCGCCACCGAGGAGCCCCAAGAGTGGGCGATGAGGGAGCTTTTGTTGACGCCGAGGTGGTCCATGAGGGCGAGGACGATGCGCGCTTGTGCTTCTGGCGAGTAGTCGCCCTCGGGGCGGTCGGTCCAGCCGAAGCCCTTGAGATCGAGTGCGATGACACGGTAGTCTTGCTTGACGATGGGCCAGACGGTGGCCCAGGTTTCGAGCGCCGAGGCGAAGCCATGGATGAAGACGAGCGGCGGCGCGTTGGGGTTGCCGAGGTCGACGTAGCGCACCCTGGCACCTTCGAGCTCGACAAAGGAGGCGTTCTCGGGCTCACCCGGCATGGCGCCTTGATGAAAGGAGACACAAGCGCTGCAGAGTGCGCAGCACAGAAGCGCGGCGATAGAGGCTTTCATGACTTTCCCGTGCTGCATGGGTCAGGGCGAGAGTCTGCGGATTTCGGCGGCTTGGGTGAACTCGATTTCGTCGGGGTCGTCCTCGGAGCTGACCGTGGCGACGGTGCCAAAGCACTCGGCGACGAAGCCGAAGGTGCGCACTTGGGTGGAGTAGAAGCCGACCAAGCGATCGAGGTCGGTGCGGACCCGAAGGATTTCGAAGGTGCCAAAGGCGGTGGTGAGAGAGCCTGCGGCGTCAACGCTTGAGGTGTATTCTTCGCTCTGGGTCCAAATGCCGCCGTTGAGGATGCCGCTGAAGGTGGCATCGGTGGTCCAGGTGTCCCCGAGCTCGAAGGGGAATGAGAGCACTGTGACTGGGGGCGAGTAGCTCAGGCGGGTGTAGATGAAGCCGTCTTCGGGGGACGCGACGCCGAGCAGGAGGAGGGCATCGTCGGTGAGCTGGAAGACGCCGAGCAGGTCGCTGGAGTCGCTGAGTGGGGTGGCGTAGGTGGCGTCAGGGAAGTCGTCAGCAAACCAGAAATCCGAGACGGGGCGGAGCTCGGCGAGCACGCTGTGATCGCCTTGGTAGGGTCCGGTGAAATCCCAGCTACGACGTTCGCTGCCTTCTTCGGTGCTTCCAACGAGGTCGACAGGGACGTCGGTGGCGACCCGGAAGGTTGCGCGCAGGCCGACGCGGATGGGCACCTCTTGGCGGGTGATGATGCCGTCATTGTTGGGGACGCAGTGAATGGGGGCGTCGTCCTCGGTGTCGGGCGTGTCGAGCTCGTCGTCGCCTTCGTTGTCGTCATCGACTTCGTTGAGCTCCTCGGTTTCCTGGAGCTCGTCGGGCTGCGCATCTTCGAGGTCAATCTGATCGATGGTGCTGTCTTGGTCGAGCCCATCCACGCCTTCGTTGGTGTCGTTGATGGGGCCGCTGGGCGTCGAGGCGCAGGCGGTCAGAGCCAAGACGAGCGCGCAAAGGGCGATGCTTCTCAGGAGTTGCATATCGAGACCTCAGGAGGCTGGGTGCAGACGGCGTCAGGCGTGAAGGAGGGACTTGCGCAGCGCAGCGCACGACTAAGACGCTAGGAAAAGGGAGCGAGGCTGTCAAGCGATTTTTGCATTGCACCAAAATCTCGCTGTGCAGGGACGGAAAAGAAAGCCAGGCCGGGCCCTTGCGTCTCGTGCAGTGCACGACGTAGACTGGTTTCTGGTGCGCCGGCCCTGGCGCGCAGCCTTTGGGCTTGCATCGCAGCGCGTCTCCGGCTCGTGTGGCTGTCGGAACGGGGCGAAGCACGAAGCAGTGAGTGCCTGGTCTGGGCGTGAGTTTGGGCTGGGGGCTGCATTGGAGCGCGAGATGGTAACCATCAAGAAGTACAGCAATCGTCGTCTCTACGATACCTCCCAGAGTCGCTACATCACTCAGGATGAGCTTGCGGAGATGATTCGGGCTGGTGCCGAGCCCAAAGTGGTCGATGCCAAGAGCGGTGAGGACCTGACCCAGGCGACGCTGACGCAGATCGTGATGGAGAGTCGCGGTGCGTCGAAGCACCTGTCCGTTCCTGTGCTCTTGCAGATGATTCGCATGGATGCGGGAGCCCTCGCCGAGTTTCTGGGGCAGACGGTGGGTTGGGCGTTGCAGCTCTATTTGAGCGCCATCCGCGGGGTCGCTTCGCTACCAGGCATGGGCTCACTTCCCTTTGCGAATCCGCTTGCATCCTTGATGACCTGGGGGCCTTGGCGGGGCGGGGCTGAGCGTGGTGGGGAGTCGGTCTCGGAGGTGGAGCTGTTGCGGCGCGAAGTGCAGACCCTGAAAAGTGAGCTGGATGCTATAAAGGATAAGCAAGAACGCTGATTGTGCAGTGCACAAAAAAGTGCTTGACTCTGCCGCCCTGGCGCGTAATCTTCGACCCATGAACGCGGCCACACGAGAGTGTGCCCGCCACTTGCCTCAACCGTCGAAGGATGCGTCTCATGGATCAGAACACACTGCCGAACGATAGCTTCAAGCTCTTTGCGCAAACCTGGCAGACCATGCTCAACGAGCAGCTCAAACAGGTCGAAGCCAGCTTCGCCCAGCTCAACGTCGCACAGGCCCAAGTTCGTGAGCAGGGCAGTCAACTCGGTGAGGAGATGAGCCGCCTTGCCCGTGGACAGGTGGACTTCGCGCTTGGGTTGCAGGCGCAGTGGCGCGACCTGCTCAGCGAAGCCATGCGCAGCAACCTCGCGCTGCTCAGCCCTCGGAAAGACTAGATGGTGGTTCGGTGCCTCACGGCGATGGTGGGGCGCTGCCCCACACCCCGCCAGTGGGCTTTGCCCCTTGGAATCCCCCTGAATCTCTCTGTCCCCGTGCTTGTTGCTCGCGTTCTGCGAGGGCTTGCTTGTTGCTCGCGCTCTGCGAGGGCTTGCTTGTTGCTCGCGCTCTGCGAGGGCTTGCTTGTTGCTCGCGCTCTGCGAGGGCTTGCTTGGTGCTCGCGCTCTGCGAGGGCTTGCTTGGTGCTCGCGCTCTGCGAGGGCTTGCTTGTTGCTCGCGCTCTGCGAGGGCTTGCTTGGTGCTCGCGCTCTGCGAGCGCTTGCTCGTGGGGCGCTGCCCCACACCCCGCCAAAGGGCTTTGCCCTTTGGAATCCCCTTGATTTCAGCACTGCGCTGGCTGTCCAACTGCAGCCGAGCGCGACAGAAAGGAGACGAACATGGATCAGAACAACCTGCAAAACGACACCTTCAAGCTCTTCGCCCAGACCTGGCAGACCATGCTCAATGAGCAGGTCAGGCAGGTCGAGCTCGGCTACGCACAGCTCAACGCTGCGCAATCTCAGCTGCGCGAGCAGAACACTCAGGTCGCCGACGAGATGACGCGTCTCGCCCGCAGCCAGATGGACTACATGCTCAAGCTGCAGGACGAGTGGCGCGGGCTCGTCAGCGAAGCCGTGCGCACCAACATGGAGATGCTCAGCCCTAAGAAGTAAGCGGGCGAAGGCTCCGCTGCACCCGAGCCCTGCGAGCAGCCGGGACGCACGCCGGGAGCGTAGGTTCCCTGCACTTCTTGTCTGTCGATCCACCTTGGAGAAGTCATGAAACTCAATGAACTCAAATGTATCGTGACCGGCGCCGCGAGCGGGATGGGGCGCCACTTCGTGCTCAGGCTGGTGGAGCATGGGGCCACTGTGGCTGCCGTCGATATCTCCGCTGAAGCGCTCAACGCGCTGGCAGAGGAGCTTGCTTCTGGGCCTGGCAAGATGGTGCCCTTTACTGGCGACGTCTCCAAGGAAGCAGACGTCGAGCGGATCGTCGCCCAGGCCTACGACGCGATGGGTGGCCTCAACGCGCTGGTGAACAACGCTGGCATCTTCCGCGACGCGCTCTTGGTCAAGGTTGCCAAGGACTCCGGTGAAATCAAGAAGATGAGCCTCGCCCAGTGGCAGCAGGTCATCGACGTCGACCTCACGGGCCCCTTCCTGTTCACGCGCGAGTTTGCGGCCAAGGTCATCGAGACCAAGACACCGTCTGCCGTGGTGACCAACATCAGCTCGGTGAGCCGTGCTGGCAATCCCGGACAGTCCAACTACTCTGCTGCCAAGGCCGGGCTCGTGGCCGACACCAAGCTGTGGGCGCAAGAGCTGGCGCGCTACGGAATCCGGGTCAACGCCATCGCTCCCGGCTTCGTCGACACGCCGATCCTGCAGGGCATGCGTCCCGAGGCCTTGGACAAGATGCTCTCTGGCGTGCCCATGCGACGCACAGGCTCACCCGAGGAGATCTTTTTGGGCTTGAAGTTCGCCATCGAGTGCGACTACTTTACCGGTCGATGCCTGGATATCGACGGCGGTCTGCATATGTAGGCAATGGCGCTGCGGTGCTGCGCCCTTCTCGGCGCGCCCTGGGCTTGCTTCGCAGCGATTCTCCGTCTGGCTACTTCGAAAACTGGTCAGAAACATTGGGGTCAGAGCATGAGTGAAGTCTTCATCGTCGACGCGATGCGTACGCCTATCGGCTCCTTCGGTGGCACGCTCGCGCAGGTTCATCCGGCAGAATTGGCACGAACCGTCATCGCCTCGCTGCTCGAGCGTAGCAAGCTCGACCCGGCTGCCGTCGACGAGGTCGTTCTTGGCTGTATTCTCCAGGCTGGCTTTGGGCAGAACATCAGCCGTCAAGCCGCCATCCACGCAGGCATCCCCGTTGAGAAGACGGCGCAGACCGTGAACATGATGTGCGGCTCTGGCATGCGCAGCGTCGCGATGGCTGCGCAGTCGATCATCGCAGGGGACGCGGAGCTCGTCATCGCGGGTGGAAGCGAGAGCATGTCGATGGCCCCCTACCTGCTTCCCAAGGCTCGTCAGGGCTATCGGCTTGGGCATGGGGAGCTGCAGGACAGCCTCATCTACGACGCGCTCACGGACATCTTCAACAACATCCACATGGGCGTGACGGCTGAAAACCTGGCGGAGCGCTACGGTATCAGCCGGGAGCAACAGGATGCTTTTGCGGCGGCGTCGCAGGCCAAGGCGAGCAAGGCTGTCAAGGAAGGCGTCTTCGATGCGGAGCTCGTGCCGGTGGCGATTCCGCAGCGAAAGGGAGAGCCGTTGCGTTTTGCGCGTGATGAGTATCCCAAGGAGAGCACGACCGTTGAGGCGCTTGCGAAGCTTCGTCCTGCTTTCAAGGCGGGCGGAACGGTGACGGCAGGCAATGCCTCGGGCATCAATGACGGCGCGGCGGCTTTACTCGTGGCGAGCGAAGCTGCATGCAAGCTGCATGGTTTGAAGCCAATTGCGCGTATTGCCTCGTATGCTTGGGCAGGCGTGGAGCCGGCCTACATGGGCATTGGGCCGGTGCCTGCAAGTCGAAAGGCTTTGCAGAAGGCGGGCTGGAGTTTGGCAGACGTGGACCTCATCGAAGCGAACGAGGCTTTTGCGGCGCAGGCGCTGTCGGTGGGCAAGGAGCTCGAGTGGGATCCGTCTCGGGTGAATGTCAATGGTGGTGCCATCGCGCTTGGCCATCCGGTTGGTGCCTCTGGCGCGAGGATTCTGGTGACGTTGTTGCACGAGATGGGGCGGCGTTCGGTGAAGAAGGGCTTGGCGACATTGTGCATTGGTGGTGGCATGGGCATCGCAATGTGCGTGGAGCGCATCTGAGCCGTCCTGTCACGAGATGAAAAATAGAAGGGATTCCAAAGGGTTCACCCTTTGGCGGGGTGTGGGGCAGCGCCCCACAAAAGCACATCGGGAACCAAGCAAGGAGCGCAGCGCTTCTTCGTTCTCGCCCCGTGTTGTGCTCGCGCGCTTCGCGCGGCTCGCCCCGACAGTCCCTGTGGTGTGGGGTGCTCGCGCGCTTCGCGCGGCTCGCCCTGACGATGGTGTGGGGTGCTCGCGCGCATCGCGCGGCTCGCCCTGACGATGGTGTGGGGTGCACGCGCGCTTCGCGCGGCTCGCCCAGACGATGG
>JAVFAO010000040.1:0-28622 GCA_034002465.1 Myxococcota bacterium | reverse complement strand
CGAGGACGCAGTGCAGGGCAACTGCGAGCTGCGCTGCTCGACCTCTCTGCCTCACCACGCGATGGCCAGCGAACGCTACTGCAGCCCGCTGCATATCTGCATGGCCAGTGACGCAGCGAACGGCTCGATCTGTGAGTGGCTTGGCGAATAGCCTCGAGCATACGAAGCACGTGCGTTCTTGGACCATAGGTCGAAGGCCGTTGCAACACGCTGAAGTGGGGGAACAGGCCAAGCGCCCAATCGACAAGAACCTTGTCGGAGCTCGCCCTGTGGACTATGACTGATGCACTCTCGGCGTTGGGGAGCGCTTGCGTGACGAAGGGCACCAAGCCTGAGAGATGTGTCGGGCAGGGCTTTCTTGGTCGAGGTGCATCATGAGTGAGCGTGGCAGTCGAAAGATCCCCGTGACCGAGCGGCAGTTCCTGTGGGTGCAAGACGACGACAAAGGCGAGGTCGTACTGCATGTGGGCCCCACGATGGTGTCACCCACGGCGGCCGATCGCATCGTCGTCAGCGACGGGCAGGGTGGCTTCATCGAGGCGAGCATCTGGCAACCTCAGCGCATGGTCGAGCTGAGCGACGGCCAGTACGCCGTGCTCTACAACCCCCTGCTCGATCGTCGCCCCGAGGAAGGCCCCAACGGCAACTTCAAGGCCGCGCGCAACGAGTCTCGGCCGTTGGCCAACGGCACGCGCAGCATGATCCCTGGCCCCTGCAGCTTTTACCTGCGTCCTGGTCAAGAGGTCGAAATCCGCGACGCCCACGAGCTCGCTTCCAACCAGTATCTGGTGGTCAAGTGCTACGGTGAGGTGGACAAAGACGCGCCGTATTATCGGGTGACCGCACTCTCGGCGGGGATCACTACGGCCACCGCCGAGGAGGTGCATGGAGACGCGCAGCTCGCCCTGAGCGCGCGTGAGGAGCGCGAACTGCAGCGAGGTCAGCTCATCGTCATTCGGGGGCTCGACACGCAGTTTTACATCCCACCGACGGGTGTCGACGTCGTGCCTGACCTGAGCGTCGGCGAGGGCGTGACCCTGAGCGCAGAAGCGGCACGGCAACTCTTGAGCAAAACTGCGGAACCGACGCCCCCCTCAGAGCCGGAACCCAAAGAGGGAAGCGCGTTCTTCGCGAGCAGCGAGGAGCGCGAGGCCAAGCCTCGCCCCAAAGCCAAAGCCGCCCCATGGCAGTCTGCAAAGGGAGGAGGCGCGCCAGCAGGCGCAGGGAGCCAGTCCCAATCCTTCAACGCAGCGCAGGAGCTCCAAGAGAAGGAAGACGACTTCGGTGATTGCGAGGCCGAAGAATCGGCCATCGAGATCGACGAGCTCATGGACGAGCCTACACCGAAAAAGCGCTTCAAGAAGGAGCGGCGGCAGGAGCTGCGAAGCCGACGCGAGCGCGACGATTCCGATGCTCCGATTCCGCCCCCGGCTGCTTCTCCGATGCCCTCGCCCTCGCTTGGCCTGTCCGCACGACCGCCCATGCCGGTCTCTGCAAGCTCGCCCCGCGCACCAGCGGACCTGCTTCGCGGCGGTTCTGGTTTCGATTTGCCTCCATCACCACAAGGGGCGACAGCGCCGCCAGACTGGGCCGTTGGTGGAAAGGCCCCTGCCGCTCCCTCCAAGCCAGCCGAGCACCAAGGCGAGCTGCCTGAGCTCTCCCAAGATGATCTTCAAGGCCTGCTGGGCAGCGAGGTGCACCGGCGCGCGCTCGAGCGTGAGGTGCGCAAGGCTCGCCTCGTCAGGCAAGCGGTGGTGTTGAGCGAGAAGCAGTTCTGCGTGCTCATCGACGCAGACGGAAAGCGCCAAATCAAACACGGGCCCGCCCGCGTGTTCCCTGGACCCTACGACCTCTTTCTCACGCAGGGCGCAAGCGAGCGCATCTACAACGCCTACGAGCTCCTCGCCCAGCGTGCGCTGTGGCTGCGCTTCGTGGCGCCCATCAGCCGAGAGCAGCTCAAAGAGAAGCTCCCCCTTGGCATCAAGCTCGAGCAGGAGCAGTACCTGCCAGGCGACGCCTTGCTGCTGAGCGGCGTGAACACCTTCTTCTTTCCCTTCATTGAAGCGGAGATCCTGCATCCGCACAGCGGATTGCCGCACATTGGCAACGACCACTCCGAGGTCTTCGTCGAAACCATCGGTATCGACCAAAAGAGCGGTATCTACGTCCGCGACCTGGCCAGCGGTGAGGTGCGTCTGATCCGTGGGAAGCAGAGCTACCTCGTCGATCCTCGCCATGAGGTGCAGGTGACGCGCACCGTCTCCGCCGAGGACTGGAACCTCTGGATAGGTGCCGTTGAGCCTCACAAACGAAGAAATGTCGCGGTGACCACGCCCTGGGCCATCTCCATCAACATCCCGCACAACACGGCGGTCTTGGTCGCCTCTGGCTCCGGTGAGCGCGTGGTCGAAGGCCCCTGCGTCGAGATCTTGGGTTACGACGAGCGCCTCGTCAGCCTCTCACTCTCGACCGGGGTCCCCAAGGACGACGCGCAGCCGCTGCAGACCTGCTATCTGCGCACCGTGGGCAACGTGGTCTCCGACGAGGTGCAGCTCGAGAGCGCCGATTACGTCGCCCTCGAGGTGCGACTCAGCTACCGCCTCTCCATGGACCGCAATCATCGAGACAAGTGGTTCAATCATCCTGACTACGTCGGTACCCTGTGTGAGCACCTGCGCTCACTGCTTCGACAGCATTTTCGCCGCCACAAGCTCATGGAGCTGTGGCCTCGATTGCCCGATCTCATCAGAGATGCCATCCTCAGCGAGAGAACGGAGTCTGGACAAAGAGGACGCTTCTTCCCTGACGTGGGTTTGTGGCTGCACGATGTCGAAGTGCTCGAGAGCAGTATTCTCGATGATGAGATCGGTGAACTCCTCGGAACGCTGCAGAGAGACAGCGTGACCCGGCAGATCGATGATAGACGGGAACATGATCGCTTTCGCAGCGAAACCCTGCTGCATTCCATCGAGCTCGAGCGGCTACAGCTTCGTCGGCAAATGCAGGAGAAGCAGGCCGAGCTCGACGAGCGATTGAGGGAGCTTCGACTTGGCGCCTCGTTGCAGCAGCTTCGGCTTCGAGAGCTGAGCGCCAAGGAGCAAGCCGAGCTCACGGCCAAGCGTGAGGAGGCGGTGTTGCGGGCGCAGCTCGACCGCGACGAGCTCGCGTTCGCGAGCCAGCTCGATCATTGGAAACAAGACTTGCTGGCCAAACTCGAGCTGAGCGCACAGGAACAAGCCCAGCAGGCCCAACATCAAGCGCTACTCAACGCTCTGGAAATCGCCCTGCTCGAGGCGCAAGCGCAGGCCACGGTCGCAGAGCGTCGCGCCGTGCAACCGGCGCTGGTGGAAGCCCTGACTGCCTTGGGTGACCAGCTCCTCTTGGGGGAGGTGGCGGCCAACATGAACCTGGTGAGCCTCTTCAAGGGCAAGGATATGTCGAGCATCTTGAAGGAGATTCTGGGTGCCAGCAAAGTCACCCGCAGCCTGGACTAGCCATCGCGGGACAGGCTTTCCAGCCTGCCACTCTCTCACCTGGTGAGGCATCCTAAGCGGCCGAGAAGCTTGTGGGGCAGGCTTTCCAGCCTGCCACGGTCTAGCTCGACCAGTCGGCGATGGTCTGCGTGTTGCCGAGACCTTGTTTGCACGCGGCCGACGTTTGTTTGCACGCGGCCGATGCTTGCTCGCACGCGGCCGCCTATTTGTTGGCACGCGGTCGCCTATTTGTTGGCACGCGGCCGACAATTACTTTGCACGCGGCCGACAATTAGTTTGCACGCGGCCGACCATTAGTTTGCACGCGTGCAAACTAATGGTCGCCAAGCTATCCTTGACGTCTTCGTTCGGCGTCGCCGATCTTCTCCAGGAGCGCGTCCCAAAAGGGTGCCTCGGGTGCGTAGAAGTTGTCACCCTGCATGCTCCTGGCTTGCTCCACCCCTTCGCGCCTTCCCTCCAAGGCCGCGCTCAAACTCACGTAGAGCGGATACCTGGAGCCGCTTAGACCATCTCCCTCCAGTAGCATTTCGATGTGACGTTTCCTGTTTGCGGCGGAGGGAAGGTCACCCTTCATGAAGGAGACAAGCCCCTGCACCGCAGCCTCATCGACCCAGGGCAAGCCCTCTCTCGCGTAGTCCGTCTTCAGGGCGTAGTCGAGGGCGGTGTCGAGTTCCAAGAGCAAGAGGCTGCAGCACATCACCAACTCGAGGCTGGCAATACAGCTAGGTTTGCTTCGCAACGCCTCGAGCGCGCTTTGGATTGCTTCGCGCAGTCGTCCCTGCCTTCCCTGAAGACAGCCCTGGCAAAGAACGCTCAGATACTCCGCCTCCTTCTTCTGCGCGAGGGCCCCGTCGAGCCTATCCAACACCTGGGCATCTCTGGAGAAGGTCAGGGATTCTGCCGCTGCCGCCAGTATATCAAGCGATTCCTCGCTCTGGAGAAGGGCCTCCAGGTCCTCGGGGAAACCATCCGATGCTCGAAAGCCGGCCATCACAGCGTTGGCGACCTTTTTCGCGTAGGAACTGCCGATTCGCTCACCACTCCCCTTTCGACGCCGAGCAAACTCCTCTCTCAACCCCGAATGCTGCAGCTGGGCGTTCTTCAGCATGGACATGATGGTCCAATCTTCATCGGGAACATTCTTGCAGCACGCAAGCGCCTCATCGATTCTCCCCTGGCTCGCGAACAGAGCAAACAGCGTCCGGAAATGGTGCTTCTCCAAGGGGTCCAGGGATGACACGAACGCTTTCGCCTCCTCTACTCCGCCGCATTTGCCGATCGTTGCCCGGTTGTAATAGTGTTGGATAGTGCAGTCATTGATCGCCAACGCTTCCAGCAAGTGCCAAGCCTCATCGAATTGCTCCAGCTCGACGAGATGAACCGCCTTCTGCAAATCGACGAAGGGGCTGCTCTCACATGAATTGAACAGAGCGAGTGCCGAAGCTGGGTCCTTCACGGCAAGCCAATCTCCGTACTGCTTGAGCAGCGTTTCGTCGTCGGGCCATTCTGCCAGAGCTTCGCGAAACAAGCGCTCGACTCGCTCTTCGTCTGTGCACCCAGAAGCAGCGAGGCGCCCAGGGAGCGAATACCTCACAACGGACAATGTCGGGTCCAAAGCCATGAGAAACGCCAGAGCCTGACTCCCCGCGTCCAGCTCATCGAGGCAATCCAGATAGTCCTCGTAAGCGTCCTCGATGGGTCTTCGCTCGATGATCTCCTCGAGAGCCTTTGTCCCGCTCCTGTGCAGCCCACGTCGATCGGCCACTTGGGTGATGTTGCGCAAGAGAGAGCCCAATTGGTCCTCAGGCGCCGTCTCAGCAGCCTTGCGGAGCCAGGCAAAGGCACTCACGTAATCCTTCGCAGCCTCGGCCAGCTTGGCGGCATGGATGGCGGCATCGGGAAGCTCGGGCCAGCGCTCGAAACATGCTTGATATGTCGCCAGCGCCTCCTCTCGATGGGCAGGGTCCTGCTCTCCAAGCTTCTCCAGCACCTGTCCCAGAGAGATGCGGTCCCTCGCTTGGTCCGGCGACAAAGCCACGAGTGTACGCGCAGTAGCCAGGGCGTCTTCCCAGCGCCCTTGCCTCGTTGCCAGCTCAATGAGCGCCCGATGACAGCTCGGATTCTCGGGGGCCATCAGCGCAGCGCACTCCGCAAAGTGGGAAGCTGCTTCGAGGTCATCGATTTCGAGGTGATACCAGGCGCCGTCCAGGGTGGCCTGCTTGTGCGTGGGGTCGAGTCTGAGGGCTACCCAAAGCTTCTCCTCAGCCTTTGCGTAGTTGCCAAGCTCCAACCAACAAGCTGCCTGCCGCTCGGGGTGGTTCGCGTCCCCCGTATCCCGCACCGCCGCCTCTTCGAACTCGATAATCGCTTCCAGAAGGCGGTTCTGCTTCAGTAGGAAGTGCGCATGAAGCTCATGAGCGAATTCCCAACCAATGTATGTGCACCGAACGAGACAGAGTTCCTGCATGAAGCGCTCTGCGTACTTTGCATGTTCGGGGCCGTGGGCGAGATTCAAGAGCGCGTCCAAGCGGCGCCTGTGAGCCAGGGGATAGTCCTTCTCCATGTCAAGAACCTGGTCGCACAGGTCCAGCACCTGGAGGGGGTCTTCATCTATGGATGGGTTGCTGATTGCGTTGAAGAGACGCATGTACTCCAGATCAATCACTCCGGCGTCATCCAGTTGCGCCGCAATCTCCCTCGCCGATGCAGGAAAGACCGCGAGGGCGGCGTTTCTGAACAGCTCACCGATGGACTGCTGGGACTTCCAACGTCGGTACCGGCGCTCGTGATTCGATGGGTCTTGGAGGATGACGCAGTCGAGACGCTCGTCGAAGCCCACCACCACCGACACATGGCTGGACCTGGAGTGCTCCTCGTGAAGAATGACGGGCACCTGAGATGCGATGCAGGCGCACAGTGTGTGCGGATTGGCTGAAAAATACCTGGTCTCGAAACCCAGCTCCCGAAAGTACTCCGTCATCAGGTACAGCGGCGTTCCCGTGTCCCTCATGACCAATTTGGCGATGGCGTCCTGATCAGCCTCTACCTGGAAGTATCGAAGAAGCAACTCCATGCTGGCGGGCCCACAGAAGTCATACTTCTGAACGATCGTCGGAAACGCAGAGAGTTGAAGCCGACGTCCCTTTCCCTGTGTGTTTTCGTGGGAATCCATGAAGAACCGTGCCTGCACACCAGGCGCATCATCCGCATTCTCACGCCACACGATGCTCCAGGCCTCCAAGGCCTGTTCGCTTGCTCCCAGGGTGTACTGTATGATCCCGAGCTCGCAGAGGTCGAACCGGCGCCGGTGCCCATTGGGTGTGCGTTGCAGGATCGATTCGAGAAGGGTTCTGGCTTTCTCGTACTCGCCGGTTGCATTTGCCAAGGAAAGCCTGAGCCTCAGCACAGCGAGCTCACAGTCCTTTCTCACGCACGCGACGAGAAGTTCCGACGCCTTGGAGAAGTTGCCCAGCACGAAGTGGTACCGGGCCAGAGCCAGGGCCCCCCAGCCCTCGGAATCCCGACGATACGCAGCCTCCGACGGCGCTAATGCCCGCTCCCGATCGTCGAAGAACAGATGAATGCCGCCCTCCAAGGCGAAATGCCGGGCGTTCTCCGGCTCCAGCTCCTGAGCTTTCTTGATGTTGTCCAAAGCCAGCGAGAGGACGCGTTTGGTCCCATATCCCGACGCCAGCAGATGGAAGAGCGTCGCCTTTTCCGCATCGCCAGCCTCGCTCCGAGCCAAGAGTCGCGCCCGGACGTCCAACAACAGGCGGTCCAGGCATTCGCCCAAAGCCGACCGAACTTTGGCGTGCAGCGCGAACCACTCGATACCCTCTCTGAGCTCTTCCGGGCAAGCATTCAGAGCGTCCTTTGCCTGGGACCATGCCTCGCCGGCATAGTCTTCCTTGGCCTTCTGTAGTTCTGGGCATGAAATCGAACTGTCTTGCATCACGAGTCTCCTTGGCATCCATGACGACTGTGGCTACTGGCTGTGGATTCCGACAGCGAACGAGATACTGTCAGGTGTGCCGCCCTCTGTCGTGGTCGACCACTGCGTTCAACCCCCAGCCTTGCTCGCTGCTCTCAGTCCTTCCCAAATGGCCGAGCCGCGCCAGTTGTAGGTGCCCTCGACCTGCTCCGCCTCGAGCACACGGCAGCGGCGCTGGACCTCGTCCGTCGGCAAGGGAGACGACTGGGCCCCTTCGATGCCGTCGACCTGGGTCTGCTCGGCGCAGGAGTCGTAGAGTCGGAAGTGCTCGCAGTCGACGATGCCTGCGGCGTCGAGCTCGGCCTCGAGCGTGGGGTCTGGCCGGAAGGCGAGGATGGCGCCATGGCCGAAGAGCTCACCCAGCTCCTGCTGGGTCGACAGGAGATTCTCGCGAGGGACGTGGGTCATCGGATCCTGCACGGTGAGCAGGTCAACGCCGAGGTCCATGCCGGTCAGCACGGCGACGTGGGTGGTGGTCGAGTACTCTTCCTCGAGAATGACGGGGAGTCCGTGGCGCAGGCACACGGCAAGGCGCTCACGGTTCCACTCGAAGCGGCGGGTGCTTAGCCCTTGCGCCTCGAGGTAGCGCGTCAAGCGCAGGACTGGCGAGCCATTGGGCAGCTTGACGCTAGCGGCGATGGCGTCCTGGTCGAGTTCGATACCGAGATGCCGCAGCACCAGCTCGAGCGAGGCTGGCCCGCAGTAGTTGTGCTTTTGAGCGGTGGTGGGAAAGTGATCGAGCTCGATGCGCTCGTGTTTCTCACGCTCGCCGCGCTCGAGGGTGTTGAGAAAAGCGCGAGCAAAACGCCCCACACCGTCCTTCTCGTTGTCGCGCCAAAGCTCGGCATAGCAGCTTCGGGCGTCGTCGAGGCGCTCGAGGCGGTAGAGCAGATTGGCACGCAGAAGACGATCCGAGCGGCACCACTGGCCGTCGGGCTCGGTTCGCGCCAGGATGTCATCGACAAGCTCGAGCGCCTGTCGCCAATCCGAGCGGACCCGTGTGCAGGCCAACTGCCAGCGAAGGGCGTCCAATTGGTAGCCGTCATGAGCGGCGGCAGCCTTTGCCGCGGCAATCGCAGTCTCGAAATCCCCTTCAGTGTAGGCGAGGCGTGCAGTGGCGAGCAGGGCGCGCTCAGGCTCTTCGAAGGTGCGTGCTTCGGCAAGGAACTCAAGAGCTTGAGCGCGTCGGTCGAAGGAGAGCTCAGTCTCAGCGAGGGCAAGCAGCCCGAGTGCATTGCTCGGGCAGGCCTCGCGCGCCGAGCGCGCGGCATCGAGTGCGAGTGTTTCGCAGCGCTTCGTCGCATAGCCTCGGGCGATCAAACGAAAGCGCAGTGCCCGCTGTCGGGGCGTCTCGACCCAGGACAGGTCTCTCTTAGCGTCCAGAATGATGCCATCAAGGGAATCCTCGGGGTCAGCACCCAAGCGCCGGGAGACGAGCTCGAGCCAGCGCCAATGCTCGCGCTGGGCGAGGTCCCAGTCGTTCTGAAAAGGTTGCTCTCGAAGCAGCGCCAACGCCGCCTTGGGTTGCTCGTGCTCGCAGAGCCGTTCGACTTCGAGGAAATGTGACGCAAGTTCCGACATGAGGTCTCCATGAAGCGGTCTGAAAGGAGCTGCTGGGCAGAGCTCGCAGCGGCAGCTTTCAGCGCTTCCGGCTGCGAAGGGTGCCAAGGCAAGCGCGGAAGGGGCGATTCGCTGAAAGTCGGTTGCGGTCTTCGCGGCCTGTGATGTGGGCGCTGCCGAGTCGTCGATTCTTGCGAACGAATGGAGTCGTGAATGAGCTACAATCTGGATGGAACGGAACACAGGGGAGTCGACTTGCCGTCTCCGAAGCACGCAGTTGCCACGGCCCATCTGTAGTCCCTCGAGGCGGTCTTGATGCGCTTGCCGTACTTGGCCTCGAAGGCTTGAATCTCGGCCTTGTTCTGCTCGACGCAGGCGGTGAAGGCATCGCCCATCGTGTTGCAGTCGTCCTAGTGGTGGAGTGGAGACAGACAGACGCCACTGGAGTGACGCTATCGGTCGCCGAGTAAGATGTCAACTTCGACCACGGGTTCGACGGGTTCGAACAGGTCCGCGTGGACAGGGTGGACAGGATTGGCGACTTGCGTGAACCGGAGGCAACATCGTCGACCTCGCTGCGCCAAGCCTTGGGGCTTGCTTCAACGAGTCTGTTTGCGGCTGTGTTGGGAGATAGTGTAGCCTCGGTTTCGTGACTCGCAGCAAGTTGCCCACTTGCAAGTGCTCTGCATAGCCCAAGCAGGAGCATCGCGATCAATGACGAAGTGGGCGCTGCGCTCCCTGACGCCCCATCCAAGAAGGAACGACGATGCCAAGCAGCAATGCAGACTCACAGAGAACCATTGACGCCGAATCCCCTTCCCCTTGGGTCTTGCAACTCCTCGACAAGCTCGCCTTGATCGGAGAACTCCAAGCCAAAGCTGGCCCCATGCGCTTCGCCAAAACCATCAGTTCGGACGAGCTCGAAGCCTTCGAAAGCCAATACCAGCTCCGCTTGCCTGAAGACTACCGCGAATTCTTGCTCTACGTCGGAAACGGCGGCTGTGGACCAGATGGAGGGATCGCTCCGCTGGGAGACTGGGGCCTGACTTGGACCAACGCCAAACAGCCAACAAGGCAGGGGGAAGTCCCGCCGCGCGCCTCACTGCTGCGCCCCTTCCCCCTCGAAAGTGCCTGGTTCGTCGCGGAGGAGCCGCGCCCGTTCGCCCCCGACTGTAGCCCCCACGATGGCTGCCTCGAGCTCTGCGACCTCGGCGGCTACTACAGCTTCCTCGTCGTCAACGGAGCTCACCGCGGCGAGGTCTGGCTCGACTACAGCGCCGCCTTGGAGGCCACCTTCGCACCCGTCGCTTCTTCGTTCAGCGAGTGGTTCGAATCACAATGGCTCGACCAATGCCTGGTCTCTTACCTTTCCCGAGAGATTCAGAATGCACTTTCCAGCATCCAACTGGCTCCAAGCTCGAAGAAGAAGCGAGGGAATCGAGATCGAGAAGCCAAACAACACCAACGCGTGAAACACTGCCGCTACCACGAAGACATCCTGCGTTGGCGGCACTGCTTCGTCATCGAAGCCGGGCGGCCTTTCAGCCTGATTCACCGAGCTTGGCTCGAGCTCTACCTCGCCTACACCACAGACTGCGACACGAAAGCAGAGTACGGCGCCTTCGACGCCATCTGTGAGCAAGCTCCCGCCTTCGGCGTGAACGAGAAGCTGCTCACACCGCTGCTGCAACTGCGCCACTCCACAGCCTTCGCATAGGCAGACAACTCCAAGCCCCAAGCGCTCCAACACGCTGCAGGGGGTACATGCCATGAGAAGGCCAGGGCGGCGTATGGCCATACACCCCTACGGCTGCATCACTCAGGAACGAGGGGGCGAGTCATCCAACTCTGAGCTTGGCCCCGTCGGGCTTGATGGCGATGAAGTACTCGTAGGCGTAGTATTCTGAGTACGCGCGGTGCATGTCGACTTCGGCCTGGACCTGGGCGAGGATCTCGAGGGCCTCTGGATCGTCGACGTATTTCTGGCGCAACACAGCAACGCGGGCCTCCATCGGGGTGTAGAAGTCTTCCCACCAGGCCTCGTCGGGCAGGGTGAAGTGGCCGACGAGCTCGAATCCAGCCTCCTCGATGAGGCGCAGATCGTCCTGTACGGTGCCCATGGTGGGGTAGTCGAAGTCGAAGGAAGCGCGCACTGCCTCAGGTGGCTCGGGTTTGCGCCAGACTGCATCGGTGAAGACGAGCGCGCCGCCAGGTCGAAGCAGCTCGAAGCAGGTCTCAAGGGCAGGGGCGAGCCCGATGCTGTAGAGGGCGCCTTCGGACCAGAGCAGATCGAAGCTCTCGGGGGACAGCTCGAGCGCGCTCATGTCGCCGACCTGCGCCTTCACCCGAGACTGCAGTCCGCGCTGTTCGATGGCGGCCTGCAGTCGCTCGATGTTTTCGAGGTACAGGTCGACGGCGAGGATTGAGGGCAGGGCAGGAGTCTGGCCTTGCTGCTTCTGCGATGACGCAGGCGATGCGTGTTGTGTCGGAGCGATGCCGAGGAGCTCGCTCAGATACAGCGTCTGTGCACCCACGCCGCAGCCCAGGTCGAGCACCCGCTGCAGCGGGGAGAGCAGGCCGAGCAGCTCCAAGGCGCGCTCGGCCGCGGCGCGGTTGCCTGGCCCCTGGCGCGGAAGCGCCGTGTAGACCTCGAGGAAGATGGGCCAAAAACGTTCGGATTCTGGTGTCATGACAACCGAGGCCTGCTGGGTGGCTCCGGCGAACGAAGACCGGAGACAGTGAGCGAAGAGAATGCATCCTTACGTCAATCGCAGGATTTGCTGCCGGCGTGAGGTCCGGTGCCGCGAGCGAGAGCGAACCTCTCTTCGCAGCAGCCTTGCTTGTACTGTCGCGCCAAAGTAGTGTCTAGGTCTCATGAGACAGCTTCGATTGCGGTTTTCGCTGTCCACGAGGCCAAACCCTGGACCGAGGAGAAGCAATGTTCGAGAACGCCGTCCTGCTCGACACCGAACGCTGCAACGGCTGCGGAGCCTGCGTCAGAACCTGCCCGCAGATGGTCTTCGAGAGTGACCCGCCCAAGGTGCGACTCGCCCATCCCCAGCGCTGCTTCGGGTGTATGGCTTGCGAGGAGGACTGCGCTCAACAAGCCATCACGGTGCATCGCATGGCGAGGGGCCAGAAGCTGGCAGACCTGCCCCAACCGGCATTGGGCGCCGACCCAGAGCAATGCTATGACCTCATCGTCGTCGGCGCTGGTCCCGCCGGCTTGGGCGCAGCCATGCGCGCCCGTCGCCTCGGCCTCTCCGTCTTGGTCCTGGAGCGATTGCCCTCGCCGCGTCGAGCCCACCACCCCGACGGCGGCCTCGTCTTCTCGGCCCCCGACATCAGCCCCATGCTCGAGCGCCCCGACGGCCTCCACCTGCAGCGCTTCGACCTCACCATCCCCACCGCGCTGATTCGCGACCGCTTCAGCGACTTCGTCTTCATGGGTCCCGAGGGGCTCGCCACCAAGGCCAGTCGCGGCAAGGCCATCTTTCCCTACATCGACAAGAATGAGCTGGTCGCTCTCTTCGTCGAGCGCGCGACCGAGTTGGGAGCCCTCATCTGTTGGAATACGCGGGTGCATGGCATCGAACGCGACGCCGACGCCACCATGCTGGTTCAACACAGCGTTGGGCAGACACTGCGAGCGCGCCTGGTGATCTGTGCCGAGGGCTCCACGGGCCGCTTGGCCCAGCGCTTCGGAGCGCCTGTCAACGAGCCGGGCGGGGCTTGGTCCTACGCGGCGATGGTGCAGCTCGACCCACGAAGCGACGCTCCAGGGGAGCTCGGTTTTCTTGCCGGACCCATCGCCGGCAGCCCCGATGGACTGCCTTTCCTCTCGTTCTGGGCCAATGGCAAGGATCACGTGGAGCTCGCCGCTGGCCCTCTGCAACAGCACAAGGCGAGGCAACACGAGCGTCCTCTGGAGGAATACCTGGGCGGACTTGCTCGTGACGATCAGCGCATCAGTGCACGGCTCGGCGCGCCCGTGGACCTACAGCAGCGCCGCTTCCTCGACGGCTGCCGGATCTTCGCCCGGCGCTTGCCCAAGAGCGCGACCTCAGAGGGCCTCATCGCCGTCGGCGATGCCCTGGCCACCTGTGGCATGTGCACGACTGTCGCCGCGATGCGCACCGGCGACCTCGCCGCCGAGGTCGCCGCCGTCGCGTTGCGTCAGAACGACACCAGCAGAGCGGCGCTCGCCCCCTTCGACCAGCAGGTCTTCAAGCTCTCGATGATGCAGGGGCTCAAATGGATGCACGAGCTGCTGATTGAAGCGCCGTTGAAGCTCTCGCAAGACGACCTGCGCGCGCTCTTCGAGATGCTGCAACACCTCGACCTGAGCCGGCTGATGGGCGGCCACGCGGTCTGGCCGCTGCTTCGTTTCTATGGGCGAAACCTTTTCGCCATGATGCGTCGACCCGACCTTCGTCCCTACCTCGTCCCGAGATGACCCAGCGGCAGCAGCCTCTCATCCTCGATTTCGAATACGCTCCGCGACAATCTTCTTGAAATTGGTGACATCGAAGGGCTTCTCGATCCGAATGTTGTCGACCTTGCCAAGGTATTCCAAAACGCGAGGGGTAAAGCTGCCACCCGTGATGAAGATGAGCCTTGGGCCGAGCTCCGGTATGGTCGAACACAGCCACTGATGGAACTCCATCCCGGACATATGTGGCATCATCATGTCGCAGAGGATGACGTCGAAGTCGCGCTCGTCCCGGAGGATGGTCATGGCCTCCTCGGCGCTCCCGGCGAGGACCAGGGTGTTGCCGCGCAGCATACGGCGCATGGCGTTTCGGAGGGGCTCCTCATCGTCGATGATAAGCACCCGACCGGTCGGGATGTCGTGTTGCACCTCAGAGCTCGTCTCCTTGGGCTTCTCGGGAAGCTCCGTAATCATGGGCAATCGAATACAGAACTGGGTCCCTTTCCCAAGCTCGCTCGCGACCGCGATGGAGCCGCCATAGGATTCGATGATGCCCTTCGAGATGGCGAGCCCGAGTCCTGAGCCTTTACCACTGACCTTGGTGCTGAAGAAGGGCTCGAAGATGCGAGCGAGGTCCTCTGGTCGTATTCCACTCCCTGTGTCGCTGATACGGATGGTGACACTATCGCCTTCATGGCGGGTGACGACTCCAATCTGGTTGTTGTCGGCGTCACCTTCGTCGATGGCGTGGGCGGCGTTGATGAGCAGGTTGAGGATGACCTGGGCCAGACGTCCTTCACTGGCCATGACGGCAGGGGTTTTGGCGTGATCGAGCTGCAAGCGAGCGCGGTACTTGAGCTCGTTGCGGGCCATGTTGACGGCGATGTCTACAGCCCGAGAAACGTAGATGGGGCCTGGCTCATCGCACTCGACGCGTGAGAAGGAACCGAGGCCGCGGGCGATGGCGTGGATACGCTGGGCGCCTTCATAGGCTTCCTCCATGCGTTTCTCGACATCGAGCAGCGGTAGGCCCGCCGATGAAGGCCAGGGCAGGGGAGGCTGTTTGGCGAGACTTCGAAGGTCCTCGAGGGAGCTCTGCAGGTTGTACATCACATAGGACAGAGGGTTGTTGATTTCGTGCGCTACGCCTGCGGCGAGCAGCCCCATGCTGGAGAGCCTGTCGGCTTGGGCAAGTCTTGCCCGCAACTCATGACTCTCGGACAGGTCGTGGATGGCGAGGATCGAGCAGGACTCACCACCGTAGCGCACGGGTGCAGCGTTGACGAGTAGGTGGCGCTGGCGGCGCACGCCATCTTCAGTGCTGATGTCAATCTCCAGCTCGCGCCCTGGGACCGCTTCGCCCCTCAGGCTGAGCTCCACGCTCTGGTGAAGCGTGCAGTCCGCGCAGACCGAGGCAAAGGAGCAGCCCTCAGGGTGTTCGGAGTGGTAGACGCAGCCCATGACGTCACCGCAGCGCTTTCCATGCAGCTCCTCTGCGGATGCGCCAAAGAGCTGAGAGGCTGTGGGGTTGATGCGGATGACCTCACCCTGCTCGTCGAGCACCAGAATGGCCACGGGCACGGTTTCCAGTACCCGCTGCAGATTGTCTCGCTCCGAGAGAAGGCTCTGCTCGCTGCGGCTGCGCTGCAGCGCCAGGGACGCGATCTGTCCCATGGCCTTGGCGATGGCGCGATCTTCCTCAGTGAAGGGTGTCGGCTTGTTGGCCAGTCCCAGGAGGCCAACGACATGGGCTTCGATGATGAGGGGGGCGAACATCACGTTGTGGAGTTTGGTGTGGCCTTCGGGCAGGCCTGCTGCCCACTTCGACGCTGCGAAATCGTTGTCCCAGACGACCTCTCCGCTGGTGTAGGCCAGCTCGCGCAAGCCACGTACCGGCATGGGCAAGCTCGGATCGACGCAACACTCGGCTCCCGCTGCTTCCAGGAACACCACATTGTTCTCCTCGCGGTGCTCATCGAGCAACGCGACGTAGCCCGACTGCGCCCCTGTGAGCAATCGGACATGATCGAACACCCGCCGCGACACCTGCTCGAAATCGCCGCCTTCGAGCACCGCGCGCGCGCCGTCGAGCAGATACTCGAGCTCTCTGGTCTTGCGAGAGAGTGCGGTGACGCTCTCGCGCAGCGACTCCTCGGCCCGCCGCCGCACGCTGATGTCAATCAGGCTGAGCAGATAGACCTGCGACTGGGTGGCTTCATCGCGGACGCGACAGAGGTCGACCAGACATGGTAGTCGCTCTGCGTCGCGTCGTTCGAAGCGCCACTCGGAGCGCAGATGCTCCACGCTAGCCGTCCGAAGGCGCTGGAAGTCCTCCTGGTCAGCCGTGCAGAGCTCGTCGATGAGGCGACCCCGCAGCTCATCCTCGAAGTAGCCCAGGATCGCACACAGCGCAGGGTTGGCCTGCTCGATACGCAGCTCTGACGAGAGCTTGGCGATACCCACGCTGACGTTGTGATAGATGGTTCGGAAGCGCTCTTCGCTGTCCCGTAGCTGCACGTTGATTTGCCGTAGCTGTAGCTCAGCGGCAGACAGTTGCTGGTTCGAAGCGCGAAGCTGCTGGTTGGCTGCGCCCAACTGCTGAAACGCAGCAGCCAGCTCCTGCTCGGCCTGCTTGCGTTCGGTGATGTCCTGAACGAAGCCGAGGAAGCGCTGCTCATTGAGCTTCACCGCCGACACGGACCACCAACGCTGGGCGCCGCTGCGGTGGACGAATGGCATCTCACGCACCGCAGCCCCTTCACGAACCACTTGTGCAAAGTGGGCCGCAGCGAGGTCCTGGTGTTCCGGCGCCAACAACTGGCCCACCCCCATCTGGAGCAACTCCTCTTGGGTCCAGCCAGTGATGCGCGAAGTGGGGCTATTGACCTCCCGGTACCTCCCACGCTCGTCTGCAACGAAGACGCCGTAGGGCGCATGCTCCAGATAGCTCTGGAAGCGGCGCTCGCTCTCCTGCAGAGCTTTTTGGGCGAGGCGCTGCTCAGTGATGTCCTCACCAATGGAGAGGATGGCCCGAAAGCGGCCGTCGCTCTCGAGGACTCGGTTGCGCCATCGAATCCAGCGCTGCGCGCCGCTGCGCGACAAGACAGCGTTGACCTGCTCTTGGCCAACGGCCTTGAGCTCCAGCAGTGTATCCCAGACTTCGCGAACCGCAGCGCGCTCCGCCTCGGGGATGAAGGTGTCAATCCAAGATTGTCCAAGCACCTCTTCGGCGCGGTAGCCCGTGCATTGCTCCGCAAACTCATTGAAGCGCTCGATGCGTGAGCCCTCGCCCAAGACCACGACGATGTTCGGAGCCAACGAAAGCAGCGTCGACGACCACCGCTGCTCGGCACGCAGCGCGTCTTCAGCTTGCTTGCGTTCGCTGATGTCGAGGATGTCCGTCACGAATCGCTGCGCTCGCCCCTCCTCGTCGCGGATGACGTTGGTGCTCACATCGGCCCAGATTTCACGACCATCTCGATGCACATAACGCTTCTCGAGGCGCCGCGTTGACGCCTCACCAGAGAGAAGACTTTGGAATACATCTCGGCTCGATTCGCGATCATCTGGATGGGTGACCTCGAGAAAGCTTTTTTTCACCATCTCTTCGTACGGATAGCCGAGTAGCACGCAGAACGTACGGTTGACCCTGGCGATGCTGCCGTCGATGTTGGTCAGTACGCGCCCTACCGAGGCCTGCTCGAAGGCGCTGTAGAACATCTTCTCGCTGGCCTCGAGCGCCGCCTTCGCCTCTTTGCGCTCGGTGATGTCGCGCACGATGGCCCAGATGTAGTCGAGTTCCCCGCTCTGGTCTCGAATGGCATAGGCCTGCACCTCCACGGGAAACACCGAACCGTCGCGGCGCAGGTACTCCTTCTCATAGACCGACGATCTGCCATCGACCACGAGCTGAGCCTTGGCCAGCCTCTCACTGGCATGCCAGCGCTCATGCGTAACCTCGTAGAACGACCCCAGCGCGCGCAGCTCCTCGAAGGAATAGCCCAGCATGGCACAGTAGGCCGGATTGGCATCGAGAAAGCGCCCTTCTTGGTCGACAATCACGAAACCGTCTCGACTGCCCTCGAAGATCTCCAGGTAGCGTCGGCGAGCCTCGGCGAGCTGCGCCTCTCGGTCTAGCTTGTGAAGCGCGTGGGCGAGCTCGTCAGAGAGCTCCTCGAAGAGCTGGACCTCTTCCTCATCGGTGCAGGAAGCAGGGACCGATGCCACAATCACGCCATACAGGAGGCCATCGAAGCGCAGCGCCCGAGCCAAACCCGCGCGTCCGACATAAAGCTCGGAGAGGGGGCAATCGAGGCACTCCTTGGCGGGCTCCCGCACCACCTGCGCGCGCTCGGCAGCAAGCGCTCGACGCAGACACTCAGGGATGGCGCCGTTCAGGATGCGGGTCTGGAGGGCCCGAAAATCGCTGTCCCGACTGGAGCTCTCCACGGCGCGAACCCGCGCACCGTCTCGCTCGAAGAGGGCGATCCAAACTCGATGGTAGCTGAGGTTGGCGGTCAGCTCTTGGCAGGCACCCTGGATCAAGCGCTCTGCGTCTTGCTCGCGGTGAATGAGCTTGGAGACGTTGCGTAGCGCCCGCAGAATGGCGTTGAGTCGCTGCTCCCGGACGCTGAGGCGCTCGAGCTCTTGGCGGCGCTGTGCGAGCTCCGACTGGACGGCGTAGAGGTCGCTGACATCGCTGACGGCGACCAGCAGCTCGCTGCGGTTGAGCGGCTCGTGCTCACTCTCGGCGTCGATGGCTTGGGGGCGAGCCTCGAGCCTGGCCACGAAGGGTGGTGCCCCGTAGCGGAGCATGCGCAGGTCGAGCTGCTTGTTCTGCGGGTTGCGGAAGAAGGCGCGGAAGCGGGAGAGAAAGAGCGGCACGTCCTCGGCGAGGATGTGCTCGACGAAGGCGCGGTCCCTTACGTCCTCGAGCTCTCGCCCCAGCATCTTGAGCCAGGTCTGATTGCTCTGCCGAACGATGCCCACGGCGTCGAGCAGCACGTAGCCCACAGGCGCCTGCTGGTAGAGCGTCGAGAAGCGGTCGCGCGCGGCCTGGAGACCCATCTGAACCGTGCTCAGCTCCTCGTTCTGCAGCGCGAGCTCCGATTGGTGCAACGCGAGCTCCTGCGCCAAGCGCTGGATCGCCTCGGCTTCGCCTGGCTCGAGGGTCCCGCTCAGGCGCGAGAGGATGGCGTCGACCTGCGCATGGAGCTGCTCGACGTTGCTCTTGGCGTTCGTGCTCATGGCAGGCTCTCCTGCAGCGAGCCGTAGAGACGTGAGACCGCTGCGCCCTCAGCCACATTCTCAGAACCCCTCGCATACTCGACCTGACCCCGTGCAATACACCGCATCAGGCTGCCGTCGCCTCGGACGGCAGTGAGCTCGAGGGCATAGGGTTTACCCTCGCTCAACGCCACCTCGACCGCGACCCGCAGCTTCTCCATGGACTCAGGTGTATACAGAACCGCGTGCTCGGCAAAAGAGGGCGCGCCTTCGGAGGGGTCTCGACCGAAAAGGGCATAGAGGTTCTCTGACCAAGTCACCTGGTCGCTCGCCACCTCCCAGGTCCAGCTCCCCAGGCGGGCGCTGCGCTCGGCATCGGAGAGCAAACGGGTGAGCTGTCGGTGCCGCTCCTCACTCTCGGCCAGCGCCTCCTGCGCGAGCTTGCGCTCGACAATCTCACCCAACAAGCGTGCAGACGAAGCCAATCTTCGCTTGGCGAGCTCGATGATGAAGGGGGGGCGAGTGGGGTACGCGGCGGCATCTCGTTCCAAGGCATCGAGAGGCACGCCGAAACGCTGGGCCAGGGCCGACAGCACGGCGCGTTCGCGAGGGGGATCACCGTAGCCAAAGTTGATCGAGCCGACGATTCGGCCCGCTGCGCGGATGGGCAAGGCATAGATGTGAAGCCCCCCTGCGCATTCGATGTCAACGGCCTCACCCGTTTCGATGCTTCGCTTGGAGGCATCGGTCCAGCAAGACTCGTGGCAGGCCCACAGCCCGCTACTGGCGGCCTCGGCGTCGTCTTCGAAGGGACAGGCCGCGCGAGAGGCCTGGTCGAGACGCTGACACCAGGTCGAAGCAAAGACCGCCAGCGCGTAGTCGCCGTCGAGCTCGTAGACCGCGGCGGAGGTCTGCATCAAATCGAGGTAGTCCGAAACCACGTCGCGCAGCAGTTCGGCGCCAACGGTGCGCGCAATCAACCCCAATCGACCGCTGGGAAGGAGGAAACGTTTCTCTGGCTCACTGTCTGAGAGCTGGCCGCGCGCGTGCGCCAAGCCCGACGGCTCCTGCGTCGAGCCAGAGAGCAGCCACTCGATGCGCCGCAGCTCCGCCTCGGCCCGCACTCTGCTGCCCACGTCCTCGAAAGCGACGCCAACCCTCGAAGCAGGCAGAGGGAAGGCAGAGACCCGAAAGAGCCCTGAAAAGTGCTGGTCCGAGTATTCAAAATGAGGATGCTCGAAGACGCTCTGCGCTCTGTGTACCTCCACCAGTCGTCGATGCAGCTCTCGACCGCCCTGTCCAGGCCACAGGTCGAGGAAGCGCATCCCCTGCATGGTCTCGAGGTGACGACCGGTGAGCTGCTCGGCATAGGGGTTGCCGGCATGCAGGCGCAGCTCTCCGCCACTGTCGACGAGGTAGACAAAGAGACCTGCGGGCATGTGCTTGACGATGTCGGCCTCGGTCTGCTGGCTGCGCATGAGCCGCGCGCTGACGTCGCGCAGCGGGGTGATATCGATGAGCGTGAGCACCACCCCTGAAAAGGTGCGAGGCGCCACCAGGTAAGGAATGATGCGCAGGAGGAACAAGCGGCCATCTTCGGTGCTGACGTCGTCCTCGACAGGGCGTCCGCTGCGTTGCACCGCAAGGCACTGGGCCAAGGGATCGAAATCGAGCAAGGTGTGGCTGATGTGTTTGAGGGGCCTGCCGAGATCACTGTCGACCAAATGGAAGGCTGCCGCAGCTTGCGGAGAGAAGCGTCGGATGCAGAGGTCTTCGTCGAGGATGATGGTGCCGATGCGCGAGCTCGAGAGGAGGTTTTCGACGTCGTTGTTGGCCTCGGTGAGCTCGATGATCTTGTTCTGGTACTCGGCGTTGACGGTGTGCAGCTCTTCGTTGGTGCTCTGCAGCTCCTCGTTGGTGCTCTGCAGCTCTTCGTTGCTGGCGAGCAGCTCCTCGTTGGTGGCCTGCAGCTCTTCGTTGGAGGTCTCGAGCTCCTCGATGGTGGCCTGCAGGTTCTCGCGGGTAAACTGCAACTCCTGCTCGAGATCCTGGAGGCGCTGGGAGGTCTCGATCTCGAGGTCGAAGCCCTGATTGCTGAGTAGACCACTTTCGGAGCTCTGCTCGACCTGCTCGAAGAGCACGACGGCCAGCACCGGCTCGGTCTTGCGTCCTGGGAGCGGGCGCAGCCGCAGCCGCAGAGTGCGTCCATCGGCGTCGTCTCTGACCCTCACGTTGGTGTAGACGATTTCCTCCCCAGTGCGCATCACCTTCTGCAGTCCCGTGGCGAGCGGAATGGAGAGCTCCTTACTGACCATCTTGGAGATGTCGTAGACTGCGCGACCGCTGGGAAGACTCATCAGCCCGCTGCTGTCGCCCACGCTGTGCACGATCTCGAGGTGCTCATCCACCACCACGGCCAGCGGCAAGTAGGTTCTGGAGATTGCATCGAGAATACGGGTGAGGAGACGCTCCTGCTCACGCAGCAAGGACCGGGACCCACGCACCTGAGGCAGAGCGTTGGAATGACTGGAGCCGCGCAGCAGGGCGTTGGTGTTGCTCTCGACGGTGAGCATGCGGCTCTTGCTCAGCGAGCGGTAAATGCGCGCCTTGCGGTGCACTGCCTCGAAGCGGTCCTCTCGCTCTCCCACCGTCTCGCTGTTGCCCAGTAGCAAAATGCCCTGTGGGTTGAGCGAGAAGGAGAACATGTCGAGGGCGTGCTGCTGCAGATTGGTCTGAAGATAGATCAGCAAGTTGCGACAACTGACCAATTCGATGCGCGTAAATGGCGGATCCTTGAGCAGGTTATGCTGCGCGAAGACCACCATCTCGCGAATGGGGCGCGCAATCTGGAAGGTCTCTCCGCGGCTGATGAAGTACTTGGAAAGCAGCGCGTGGTCGAGATCGGCGACGATGCTCGCCGAATACACCCCGGCGCCGGCCTTGGCCACGGCCTCGCGGTCGATGTCGGTGGCAAAGATCTTGAGATCCTTGACCAAACCCATACGCTCCATCACCTCTCGAGAGAGAATCGCGAGGCTGTAGGCCTCCTCACCAGATGAGGCGCCAGCGACCCAGAAGCGAAGCGAGCGGTCTTCGCAGCGCGCGAAGAGCTCGGGCAGCACCTGCTCACGAAGCAGCGTCCACACCTCGGGATCGCGAAAGAAGCTGGTGACCCCGATCAGCAGCTCGCGATAGAGCGAAGAGAGCTCGCTGGGATGCTGCTCGACGAAGCGCACATAGGCGTCGAGGTCGGCGGCTTGGCAGACGGCGATGCGGCGCTCGATGCGGCGGTTGATGGTGCTCGGCTTGTAGTAGGTGAAGTCGACCTTGGTGCGCGCCCTGAGCAGTGAGAAGAGCCGCGTCATGCCGGTCTCGTCACTGGGCGCCTCGCCGCGCCGTTGTGACACGGCATAGGGATGACGCAAGCAGGCCAAGATCTGCTGGGGCATCTCTTCGGGCGGCAAGATGAAGTCGGCAACGCCCGTGGAGGCTGCGGCACGAGGCATGCCATCGAACTTGGCGCTGTGCTCGTCCTGCACCAAGACCATGCCCCCCCACTCCTTGACGGCCCTCACCCCGCGTGCACCATCGCTGCCGGTACCCGAGAGCACCACGGCGACGGCGCGCTCGCCTTGATCCTCGGCGAGGGAGCGAAAGAAGACGTCGACAGGGAGACTGATGCCGTCGCGGTTCTGCTCCTCGAGGAGCAGCTTCCCGTGGAAGATCGACAGGTTCATCTTGGGCGGGATGAGGTAGACGTGATTGGGCAGCACCTCCATGCCGTTCTCGGCCCGCTGCACTGGGATCAGGGTCTTGCGGCTGAGCAGCTCGACCATCAGGCTCTTGTGGTCCGGGGAGAGGTGCTGAATGACCACGTAGGCCAGCTCACTGTCGACCGGAACGGCCTGGAAGAAGGCCTGAATCGCCTCCAAGCCGCCAGCAGAGGCGCCGATTCCCACGATGACCAGAGGCCCCTTGGCAGCAGATGCTTCGGCGTCCGAGCTCGTCCCTGTCAGCATGAGTCTTCTCCTCGCGAATGGGGCCGTTGAGCCGTTGACGGTGTAGGCTGCATCTCGGAGCCGAGCTCGCCTACAGAACAGTCGCCCTCGTCTGTTCGTGGGCTCCCTCAACGCCATGCCTCTCGTTCTATCAAAGCCTCTGCATGTTGCCAATACGCCCAATCCGCACAATGGAGAACGAACACGTCGTAGAGAGCGATGAAACGGGGTGGGAGCATCGAGCCTCGCTTGCTTCGCGCCGACTTCGATGCAGCCGCGCCGGGGAGCGCTGGGGTGATCGCCTTCAAGTGGGGCTCCTTCGCGAAAGACGAGGAGAAGGTCGAGGCGCTGCGTCAGTTCTATGGCGCCTTGAGCGCAGGCGACGACGCGCCACCGTGAGCGAAGGGGCTAGCAGCCCCAAGTCCCACCATTTCTGCGCTCTCTGTGTCCTCTCCGCGTCCTGCGCTCTCTGTGTCCTCTCCGCGTCCTGCGCTCTCTGTGTCCTCTCCGCGTCCTCTTCGGTCCCCTCTCCAAGCCGAACAAGCCGAACGCCGAGCCTTGTTTCTCCCGACAGCCTATCATATGCTCGCAGGCGCTAGTGGACCGCGAGGAAGCTCTCTTCCTCTCTCGACTCGGAGCCGACATGCGCATTCTCGGAATCCTTCTCATCGTGCTTGGTTTGGGGGCGGCTGGCGCAGGCGTCTATGGCCACCTGGAGATGCAGGCCAACCAAAACACCATCGACACCAACACCGCCGAGCTGAAGAAAATCTTACCAGAAGATGATCTCACCGACATCAAGACCTTGGTCGCCATCGACAGAGTGCTCAAAGAGGCGGCGCCACCCGGCAAGCAGGACCTCGCCTGGGATATCCTCAACGCCATGGGTGACATCGAAGACAACACCATGCTGCGCAACGTCGGTTTCGGCGCTGGAGGCGGATTGCTGCTCATCGGCATTTTGCTCGCCGCGCTTGGTGGAAAGAAGAAGAAAGCCGACGCCGAGAGCTGAGCCGCTCGAACTGCGTGTTCGCGATTCTGGCGATGGCTTGTCGGCCCCAAAGGGCTGTGGTAGCTCTGCTGGGTCTGCTTGGGGTTCATGAGGCGCAGCCCTTGGGTTGTTGCGCCCGTCGACGAACACCAGCTCGAAGCTGGTCAAGGGCGGAGCCGATGGAAAGCTGGCAAGTCACCCTCCTCATCCTCTTCTCGATGCTACTCGGTGCGCTGATCCCCATCATGGTCATGATCTTCTTGACCCTGTTCAGGACCTACAAGCGCATCGCCCAGTTCACCGAGCAGATGCAGCCCACGGTCAAGCAGCTTCAGCTCGTCGCAGAACGGGCGGAGCTGCTCAGCCGCGGCCTCGAGGGCAGCGAAGCCAAGCTCGCCCAAATCCTCGACACCACCAGCAAACTGGCCGAGCGGGTCGAGCGTAACATGTCACTCATCGGCATCGCCTCCTCGGTCGCTGCCGTCGTCGGTCCTGCGGTCAGCGCCTTCATGGCCAGCCGCAACAGCGAGGCCGCCGCAGAGGAGACTGAAGAGGCCGACGAAGACGCGAGCACGAACGACGAGAACGAGGAGACCTGAGAAGCTCCGAACAGAGAAGTTGTGGAATCAGGACAAGCGCCCAATCAACAAGAAGTCGCAGCCAGGAGGCGGAGACTCGCTGCGAAGGCAGCCCGAAGGGTGCGTGCCACGGAAGGCACGCAACAACTTGGGAGAACAGGCCAAGCGCCCAATCAACAAGAAATTTCGGAGGGATTCCAAAGGGCACTGCCCTTTGGCGGGGAGTGGGGCAGAGCCCCACAAAAACAACGACACAGCCACCCCCGGCGACGGGATTGTCGCCATTGCAGGAGGACCTCATGAGCCATCACAACACCTACGGAGCCGGACACCTCATCCTCGCCGCTCTCGGCGGCGCACTCGTCGGCGCGAGCGTCGCGATCTTGGTCACCCCCAAGAGCGGCCGCGAGACCCGTGAGCAGATCGTCGAGGTCGCTAAGAAGGCCGTGAAGCGTATTCCTCGTCCTGGACATCGCAACGAAGCCGTCGAGTTCGACCTCGAGGAAGAGGCCTAGCCGCTCGAAGCCGAGCAGCGTGAGAGATAAGCAGGCGCGACGGCCTCGCAGAGCCAGACGCCGTTCTCACTGACAAAGAAGGGATGACCGTCTCGACGCATTGCTGCGGCGTCGACGCGAACTACGATTGCCGTCCCGCGCCGCGCCCCCACCCGAACCGCTGTCTCGAGCTCGGCCGAGAGGTGGACGTGATGGCGCTGCATGGGCAACAGGCCCTGCTCGAGAATCGCAGGCAGGAAGCGCTCGACGGTTCCATGATAGAGCGTGTCTGGCGGCGTCGCAGGCTGCAAGCCCAAGTCGACCGGCACCGAATGGCCTTGGTTGGCGCGAAGTCGACGTCCATCCGAAGAGATGGCGTAGCGCCCCTTCTCATCGCTGTTGACGATGGCCTCGAGCTCCTCTCGCGAGAGGGGGTGTCGGTGCTTGGCGAGCTGCGCGAGCAGGGTGTCGATGCTCACCCAGCCGGCTGCATCGAGCTCGATGCCAATCCTTTCGGGTCGATGGCGCAGCACCATGCTCAAAAACTTGCTCGTCCGTATCTGCTCTTGTCGAGGTCGCATCTTCAGTCTCTGCTTGGGTCGTTCCAGCGGGCGCGCTCTCCGGTGGCGTCGCGCGGGAAGAATGCCGCAGGCGACGTCTCCGCGACAGCTTTGTGACAGGAGGAGGAGCGAGGGGCGAGGATGGGTGCGATTGAGATCCCCATCGAGGGCCACGGCATGCCGTGGCCGGAAAGCGCAGCAATGGGAACGAGAAACGAGGGGCGAGGGGCGAGGGGGGCATCCGCTGGCCAGCGGTGTCCACGACGAGGAACGCCATCTAGGTGTCAAACCGGCAGGATGCTTGCGCTCTCAGACCCCAGGCGCTCGCGCGCTGACCGCGCGCGCTTGCCTCTCCCCGCTTGGCGGGGCAAGCCCTCTGCATTCCAATGGGTGGGGCAGCAGAGAGGGCTCAATGCTGACGCTGCACGCGGGTTTCAGTGGCCGTTGCGAGCGATGGACTCGGTAAGCAGAAACACCTGAGTCGAAGGGTTTCGGCCTCGAGTGGAGAGCTCTTCGTTCAGGTGCGTGGCCCTGGCCACCGCGTTGTCGTAATGGGGGTGCATCCTGTCGAAGTCGAGCTCCTTGTCGTAGTCGGGCATGTGGCGCTTGAGCCTGAGGCGTAGCTGCTTTCTCTCGATATGTGCGCGCTGATCCTCGAAATGTAGCAATGCCCAGAGCTCGAAACACGGGTCAGAGAC
Organism: Myxococcota bacterium; assembly: GCA_034002465.1. Lineage (GTDB taxonomy): Bacteria > Myxococcota_A > Bradymonadia > UBA4248 > JAVFAO01 > JAVFAO01. The sequence continues at coordinate 2,600 of JAVFAO010000040.1, read as the reverse complement.
GGCAGTGTGAATCGCTTCGCGCTCCGCCAAGCGAAGGGCTTCGAAAACATGAGGATGCTCGTCAATGTCGAAGACCGCCCAGACCTCGTCCCAACGAAGGAAATCGTCGTGTTGGCGTCGGGCCTGTTGCTCGGCTTTCTCCTTATGCTGGACAGCAATCTGAACGACCGTCAGCGGTACTCCGGTCTCCTTGGCCACCTCGACGTGCACCAACGGATTCCGGGTCGCGTGCTGAAACCGTCGAAAGTAGTGCGGTTCTGTCAGCCGCCCCTCGCAGACGATAAGGATTCGACGCTTGGGCTGCTTTCTGCCCGGAGAGCGACGAACCGAATCATCCCGCTTTCTGGCTGCACTCATTCAGAACCCTTGGTCAGTCGGAGCTCGTCCAGGAACGGAATGGCTCCGTAGCGTCCCTGCACGTAGCCCCTTTCCACGTTTTGATGCTCGGAGCTCTCGAAGTCCGAGAGAGGAAAGAGTGTCGTGGCGCCATCCTCGCTCTTCTCGGTGAACCAGACCTGATCCCGGCGTAGCGGCGGTTGGCCCAACAAAGTGCCGAGCAGGTGGGTGTCGTGGGTGGTGAAGACCAACTGAGCGCCGAGCGGGTTGGTCTCAGGCGTGTGGAACAGACAAAGCAAGTGCGAAGCCAAGACGGGATGCAGACTGGCGTCCAACTCGTCGACCCAGAGCGAGGTGCCGCTTTGGAGACTGAGCAGCAACGGCAAAGCGAGCTCGAGCAGCTTCAGGGTGCCACGCGATTGACCCTCGAGTGGAAGCCACGCTTCTCGCTCGGGAGGGCTGGCTCGATGCCTGAACAGAAGGGAGGGCGCGGAGCGAGAGCGACGTGACTCATCCCGGCCAATGTCGAGGATGCCCAGATCGGCGACGCGAAGCAGCTCGAGCACCGCCTCGCGTTGTTGTACGAGACCTCTCTCGTCAGGGAAGAGTGATTGCTGTCGCGGAGAAGCGAAGAGTGCCTCGACGGAGCGGGTCGCTCGCGCGAGCGAGTGCGTCGCGTCAAAGGCCGATGGCGCGATGACCCGAATACCCTCGAAGTGCTGAAACAGCTCGCCAAGCGCAGGATGATTGTTCTGCGCTGCAGCCGAAAGGAAGAGGCTGTTGGGACGCGTGAGGCGAGTCAGCAGCTCAGTATCGTTCGAAAAGTCTGCGTGGAGTTCGAAACGATCACCGTCTCGCGAATACAGGCTTTCGAAACTGGTGCCGCTCCAGCGCTCGAGCCACTCGCTGGAAACGCGTTCCGCGTCCAGCGAAAAACCATATCGATAGCGGCGGTCTGCAGAAACGAACTGGAGTTCGTACAGCGAAGGCTCCTTTTCGCGCTGCCCCAGACGAAATGGGTCGTTTCGGATACCTTTGGGCTCCCACAGTCGATGGGAGTCGAGCACTGCCGCGCGCATGAACGCCAAGGCGTCGATGACATTGCTCTTGCCAGAGGCGTTGGCGCCGTAGATGGCAACGGTCGGCAGCAGTGACTCGGCGAGGCTGGGATGGTGGAGCAGACGAGGCTCGTCTTCTTCAGACTCGGAACTTGCCACGAACGAGAGCGTCTGTTCGTCCCGAAGCGAGCGATGGTTCTCGAAGCGAAACTGAATGAGCACAGGGTCTCCTTGCGCCCACGGCTCTCGACCGCCGAGGCCAAGCAAGCCTAGCACTTCGCGCTTTCCGATCAAGGTGTGGCGAGGCTGCCAGGTCTTGACGGGCTCGATCAACGGCGAGGACTGGATTCGCCTCGTACCCCCATTCTGCCTCGCATTGACAGCCACATGCGTCTCCAATCGGGGGTCATCCACGATGCCCTGGCTGGGGCGAATGATGATTCGCCCCTTTGCAACGACGGCGAACCACACCCCATGGTCATCCACGATGCCCTGGTTGGGGCGTGTGGAAACATCCCCTTGGTGCGGCTCTACAATGAGAAGTCGAAGCCAGGAGGCGGAGACTCGCTGCGAAGCAAGCCCGAAGGGTGCGCGCCATGGATGGCGCGCAACAACTTTCACCAGCTCCGCTTGCTCTTCCCGGAGCGCGAGGCTTTCGTGGAGTCATTCTACCTGCGCACGGCGAAGAGCACGAAGCAAGACGACGAAGCGTAGCGCCGATTGAGCAAGCGCTGCCTGGGTCTTGTCCGGCCCCCGACGCAGGTGACGCGCGTGTTCCGCGGACGCACTCCCACTTTCTCGCCTCAGCACTGCGGCCTTGGCTCGGCGCGCGCGTGAATTCTGCTCAGGCGCGCGCGCTTTGGCCATCGTCATCGGTGACAGGCTGTGTTGCAGGCGTGCTGCACGGGTTTGCATCGGTGACAGAGCGTGTTGCAGGCGCGCTGCACGGTCTGTGCGTCGGTGACAGGCTGTGTTGCAGGCCTGCTGCACGGGTCTGCATCGGTGACAGAGCGTGTTGCAGGCGCGCTGCACGGGTCTGCGCGCTGCGCAGCGCTCAAAGCAGAGCAGAGATGAACCTCCAAGAAGTAGGGGCGGACCTGCGTGTCCGCCCTTCTTGGATACGCGCAACGAGTTGGGAGAACGGGCCAAGCGCCCAACCGACAAGAAGTAGGGGCGGACCTGCGTGTCCGCCCTTCTTGGATACGC
>JAVFAO010000039.1:0-28806 GCA_034002465.1 Myxococcota bacterium | reverse complement strand
CTACACTAAGCCGGAGGAGCCATGCACAGCCCAACCCATCGCCTGCTCGACAAGGTCGCCCGCGGCGTCATCAAACACCCAGGCAGCGTTCTCGGCGTCGCCGCGCTCATCACCGCCATCTCGATCTTCATCATCGTCACCCGCTTCGACATCCGAAGCGACATCAAAGACCTCATGCCGGAACACTCCAAGAGCGTCTCCGACATCACCAAGATTACCGAACGCATCGGCAGCATCATCCGCCTCACCATCGTCCTCGAAGCCCCAGACGCCAAGCTCGCCGATTCGGCCAAGAACAGCGATGCCTACAAGGCTTGCCTCGAACGCGCCTCGGCTCGGCGTGACCCCGCCAAGGAACGCTGCGAGGACGCCCTCGTCATCTTCGCACACGCCGTCGCCAAAGAGCTCGAGAGCATCGACTCGGTCGGCTACGTGCAGTTCCACAACGACAAACGCTTCTTCATGGACAACCTGCTGCTCTACGCCTCCACACAAGAGCTCGAACAGCTCTATAGCGACATCGATGCCGAACTCACCGAGGCCAGACGCATCAGCGGAGAATACAAGGCCTGTCTCGCCATTTCCAGCGACCCCGCAGACTGCAAGGAACTCGAACCAGGAGCCGTACGGGCTGGTTCCGAGGAGACAGCCAACGCCTCCGGGGGCTCGGCGGGGAGGGACTACGAGGAGGAATTTCAACGCAAACTGGATGAATCGGGACTCGATTTCGACAGCGACTACGATGACGCCGTCCTCCCCGACGGCAGCGTCGCCCTCAAGCTGCAGGTCCACTTCCGCGATGCCTCGACCAGTCTGAAAGAATCCCAAGCGCACATCGACGAGATCGAGCGGCGCATCCAAGCTCTCGACCCAGAGTCCTTCAACCCAGGCCTCAAATATGCCTTCACCGGCGGCTTCAAGAGCCAGAGCGAGGAATACCAGTCGATCATCAACGACGTCATCCTATCCTCCGGCACCACCTTCGGCGCCATCTTCCTGCTCATGGTCGTCTTCTTCCGACGTCTGCGTGCCGTGCTCGTCATCATGACACCGCTGTTGATGGCTGTGTTGACCACCTTGGGCATCGCCTTCGCCACCGTGGGCTATCTCAACCTCATCACCGCCTTCATCTTCGCGGTGCTCATCGGCTTGGGCATCGACTTCGGTATCCATATCCTCGCCCGCTACGACGAGGAACGGACCAGCGGCATCGACGCCGAAAGCGCCCTGCGCAACGCCGTCGTCCATGTGGGCGCCCCCAACATCTCCGGCGCCCTCACCACCATCGCCTGCTTCTTCACCCTGATGCTCGCCGATTTCCGAGGCTTCTCGCAGTTCGGTCTGGTAGGCGGTATCGGTGTGCTGCTCTCGCTCATCTCCATCATCGTCCTGATGCCCGCCTTCATCATCATTTTCCAACGCCTGTGGCCAGCAAAGGTGCGCGCCGTCCACTTCGGAGCCATGCCTTCCAGCTCTGGCCGCCTGCTCTGGAACCTCGCCGCCATCCTCGTTATCAGTGGCGTCATCAGCCTCACCGCCTACTCCGCCACCCACTACCAAGACGTTCAATTCGAAGAGAATTTCTATCGCCTCAAGCTCAAAGTCGAAGAGTCCAAGTCCGAAGATCGATACAAGACCATGGAGAAGCGACACAGCTCACCTGCCATCGTCCTGCTCGACTCCCTCGAAGACGTCGCCACCACCGAGCGCATCACCCAACGCCGCGCAGACCCCCAGGTCGTCCGACAACACGTCACCTTCGCCCGGCGCTTCCCCAACTTCGCACAACGCCTCGACGAGCACTTCGGCCTGAGTTTCTCCCTCACCCGCGAGCACAGCGTCGCCCCCGTCGCCACCGCTCTCATCAGGATGCTCGGCTCCTCCTTCCTCTCACGAAACATTCCCTACTACCACGAATACGACTTCGACGCCTCCCGACAAGTCCGTGCCATCAACGCCTTCACCCACCAATACCCCAACTTCGCCCGCACACTCAGCGTCGAAATCCTGCCTGGTACCCTGGCCCAACACCCTGCCTTCGGCCTCATGCACGTCTCGAGCCTGCTGCAATCCAGCCTGCCCACGCAGTGGCATCGCCTGCTTCCCTCTCGTTTTCAGAGCCAGCGCCTGCACACCATCAGTGAATCCGCCAGCATCTATCGCTACATCCCTGGCTCCCCCGAAGAGCAAGCCGCCAAGCTCGAAATCATCCAACGCATCCAAGACCGCACCGCCGACCGCAAGATCCGTTTCCTCCCCACAGAGCAAAAGGAAAAAATCCAAGACCTCCGCGCCTACCTCGAGGTCGCTCCTTTCGGCGTTGACGAGCTCCCGCTCTGGGTCAAGATGCAGTTCCGTGAAGCCGGACCCAAACCAGCCCCCCCCCGCGAAGGCAGCGGCGTCGATTTCGCCTTCGGCAACGCCATGTTCCTCTATCAAAACACCGCCTCCATGGACGGCGAGCAGGCCCGACGCTTCACCGAAGAAATGCACACCCTGCAGATCGACGGTGAGACCCTCACCATCAGCGCCAACGCCATCGTCTTCGCCGAGATCCTGATCCAGATCGTCAAAGATGGCGTCATGCTCACCTCCTTCGTCCTCGCCACCGTCTTCATCGTCGTCCTCATCCAGAACCGCTCCTTCTGGAGGGCGCTCCTCATCGTCTCCCCTCTCGCCAGCGCCGCCTCACTGCTCATCGGATCGATGGTCCTGCTCGATGTCAGGATCACCTTCTACAACATCGTCATCATCCCCATGTTACTCGGCATTGGCATAGACAACGGAATACACTTCTACCATCGCTATCTCGCCGAAGGCAAAGGCAGCCTCTTCTTCGTCCTCCGTCACTCCGGCGGAGCCATCTTCATGACCAGCTCCACCACTGCCGTCGGCTTCTCAGGCATGATCATGAGCATGCACCAAGGACTGAATACGCTCGGCGTGCTCGCCGTGCTCGGCATCTCCGTCGCCTGGTTCAGCACCATGACCGTCCTGCCTTCGCTCATCCTCCTCGCTGAATGGAGCAAGTTCCGCTGGCTGCTCCCCAAACACGACTTTGATCCTGCCTCTCAAAACGCCCCCACACCCCCGGTGTCCGCATGAAGCCCACCGCAGCTCTGTTCAGCACCAACTTCCTCGAATACAGCCAGACCTTCGTCCATGACGAGCTGCGCTCCCACCAACGCTGGCAGGTCGAGGTCTTCTGCGCCAAGCGCCTGAACCCGCAGCGCTTCGACTGGCCCGCCGTCCACGTCGCTGGACCCCAGTACTCCCTGTCGATGTGCAGCCCAAGCTTCGACCGCGCCTTCAAGAGCGGTCGCTTCTCACTCGTACATGGACACTTCGGACCCGGTAGCTTGTACGCCATGCGCTACGCCAAACGCTACGGACTGCCGCTTCTTTGCACCTTCCATGGATACGATGTCCCCCTGCTGCGAAGCGACCGACGACTGCGCCCCGCCCACTGGCGATACGCCCTGCTCGCCCCAATGTTGCTCCGCAACATCAGCCTCGCCTTGTGCGCCAGCACCGAGCTGAGGGAGATGGTTGTAGAATACGGCGTGGCGGATGATCGTGCCGTCGTCCACCGCCTCGGCGTCGACCTCGAACGCTTCAAACCCATCGACAGAGCTCCCAACCCAAGGCCACAGCTCATCCAGATCGGACGCTTCGTCGAGAAAAAAGCCTACCCCACCACCCTGCGCGCACTGCATCAGCTCCTGCAACGCGGGCAAGACGCCCAGCTCACCATCATCGGCTCCGGCTCCGCCGCCGAGCGAGAGCCCATCGAAAGCCTCGTGCGCAGCCTCGGGCTCCAAGATCACGTCCACTTCGCTGGCATCCTATCGGCCCAGGAGGTCGCAACTCGACTCGCCAACGCCGATTTGCTCCTCTGCCCAAGCGCCACCGCTGCCGACGGCGACCGCGAGTCCGGCGTCATCGTCATCAAAGAAGCTGCCGCCTGCGGCGTGCCCTGCGTCGCCACCTGGCACGGCGGTATCCCAGAAATCGTCGACGACGGCGTCACCGGCTTCCTCGTCCCAGAACGCGACAGCGAAGCCCTCGCCGAACGCATCGAAAGACTGCTGCTCAACCCCGAGCGGCGCCGAGAGATGGGCCGCGCTGCCCGAAAGAAAATCGAAACAGAGTACGACCTCCGAGACGCAGGAGAGCGACTGGAATCGCTCTACGAGCTCGCAGTTGAGCGACATCGACGGACACGGTCAGCATGAGTCAAGTCACCCGCGTCGTCTTTTGGAGCACCTCATTCCAGGCTGACGTGTGGAGCCTGGCCATGTACCTCGCCGCGCGACCCGAGTTCGAGCTCAAGGTCGCCATGCACCACGCCAAACGCTACCTCGATGAGCCCCTCGCCAAGCTCGCACCGCCGCCCTTCGAGCTGCTCGAACGCGACGACAGCAGCACCCTCAAAGCCATCCGCGCCTTCGCTCCCCACGTCGTCATCGTCGACAACCACTTCCCCCCCAAAAAACTCGCCCCGGCCCTCTTCGTCCTCTGGCACGGCTTCGGGTGGAAAGGCCCCAACGATCGAAAAGAGTTCGCTTCCGTCTACAAGGCGATCAAATCTCTGACCGGTATCTGTCCCAGCAAACCCAATCCACACTTCATCTGGCAGTGCTTCGGTCCTACTGATCTGGAACACCGACATAGGGTCTCGGGCTTCGCCCGAACAAACCTCCGCTCCCTCGGCGCCGCCATGTGCGATGACCTCGCCCCGGCACGCTTCACCAGAGAGCAGCTCCTCCCCTACTACCCAGCAAGCTTCGCCCAGAAACCCATCGCCCTGCTCGCCTTCACCTGGCATTACGGCAGCGTCTTCGCTCACTGGGGGGAAGACCGCCACCTCTTCCAGCGCCTCTTCGAAGAGCTGCGCCAACATGGCTACGCCATCGTCGTGCGCATGCACGACCGACACCGATACGAACCGAGCTACCTCAGAGACCTGCAGTCCATGGCCCAAGGCCACGACGACCTCTGGCTCAAATTCAAAGACGAACACCGAGACAACCTCATCGATCTCAGCCTCGCCGAGCTCACCATCAGCAACTTCTCCTCCATCCTCAACTACACCTACGCAACAGGCAAACCAAGCCTGCACGTCTACCCCGTCGCCTCGGGTGAGGAAGCCTTCCTGTGGCGCACCTGGAAAAACGGCAAGCTCCGCATCCAGCGCGTCGACTCGGCACGCTACATCTGGAAACTCCCCCCAGAGGCCAACGGCGGCCTGCTCGCCCGCTCCCCCGACGAGCTCTGGCAACAGGTCCACACCGCCGCCACACAACCCGACTGCTGCCAACAAGCCTCCCAAGCCTTCATCGCAGAACACATGGCCCCCACCGACGGCCGCGCCAGAGAGCGAATCGCCAACGAAATCATTGCTCTAGCCGAGCACCACCGCTGATGAGCAGGACCTCTGGGGTACCGCGAAACGCCCCATCGACAAAATGTAGGAGGGCGGACCTGCGTCTCCGTCCTCCTTGGAAACAGGCCAAGCGCCCATTCGACAAAAACCTCGGAATCTGGCCAAGCGCCCATTCGACAAAAGCTTACAAGGAGACACCATGATGCGCATCGTTGCAGTTCTGTTCAGCGTCGCCTTCCTCGCCTGGGGATGCCAAAAGGAAGCCGAAAAAGGTGCCGAGAAGACCGCACAACAAGCAGAGCAAGAGAAGAAGCAGGAGACACCCAAGCCCGCGCCCGGCCAAGACACGCCGACCGACGACACTGCCAAACCGTCAGAACACGCGCATGGCGACGAACACGAGCATGGCGAGGAAGACCATGAGAAAACTGCCCCGACCCTCAGCGATGCCCCCCTGGACGAGAAGCTTGGTGAGCCCCTCTCCGGTGCCGAGGGCGTAGACGTCCTCGATTTGAGCAAGAACCCGAGCGCTTATGCGGGCAAAACCATTCGCATCGAGGGAACCGTCACCGACATGTGCTACCACCGCCGCGGCTGGTTCGGCATCGCGTCGAGCGACAACAGCAGAGTCATCCGCGTCATTGCGATGCCCAAGTTCCAGGTGCCGGAGACCGCCGTTGGCTCACGCGCCATCGCCGAGGGTGTGGTCGAGGTTCAGACCATCCCCGCTGAGGAAGTGCCCCACTACCGCGAGAGCCACAAATTCATCGCCGACGACGAGGTCGCCGCAGATGGCACCATCTCCCAAGCCATCGTCCGCGTCAGCGGCGCCGAGTTCAAGCGCTGAGCCACGCTGACAGCTCCAGACCAAGCCGCCCAGCAGTACGCGCCCTGCTCTGCGCGAACTGAGGCCCTCAGCTTGCTCGAGGGCGATTGGCCAAGACCAAGAACACCGAGTAGTTGGCGCTGCTCCCGTCATCTCTGCTGCGCAAGATGGTGGTGGCGTCGACGGCGCGCGCCGCCTCGAATCCAGCCGAGCTGAGCATCTCGAGCACGGACTGCCGCTCGAAACCAAAGTGAACCACGCCGTGGTTGTCTTGATGGAAGCCTCCATCTTCGAGATCCAGATCGGCCAGCGCAACGCGTCCCCCTGGCTTGAGCGCCGCAAACATCGCCTCGAAGAGGGCGGGCAAATCCACGATGTGATGCAGCGTCATGCTGCTGACAATGAGGTCGAAGCCCTGTGGAAGCCCCGCGCCTGACTCGACGTCGACCTGCACCAGCTCGACGTTGTCGACCCCGAGCAACGGCAGCTTCTTCTCCAGTTGAGCGAGCATCCCTGCTGAGCTGTCCACGGCCACCAAACGTTGCACCCGCGGCGCCAGCAAGAGCGACACGATCCCTGTACCCGCACCAAAATCCATGACCTGCAAGCCACCATTGGGTGCGGTCTCTCGAATGATGGCGTCGGCGATCGATTGGCCCACCATCAAACGCGCAGGCTTCTCGTCCCACTGTGCTGCCAGTTTATCGAAGTCCCGTCGCTCGTGCTTCATCCTCGCTCCTCACTGGTGTCTTGGTTGATGAGGCCTTCCTGCCTAGTTGCGACGCTGAGGCTGCCAAGCCTTCGCGCTCTCCATCTCACGCTCTTCCCCGCTCTCGCTCCGCAACCAGGCGTCGCGCAAGCTCGCGCCCACGCCGAACGCAATCGTTCACTCCGATGCCCCCAAAGCCGTTACTGCACAGCGCAAGCCCAGGGAAGGCCGAGAGCCGCTCCTCGAGCTGCTCGACCAGCGCCGCGTGCCCCGGCGCGTACTGCGGGATGCCAAGCGGCCACCGATAGAGCTTATGCATCTCAGGCGAAGCGCGCAGCCCCATGGTGAAGCGCAAAGCATCCAAGACCTCCTCGAGAAGGCGCTCGTCATCCAGGGCCAACATGTTCGGCGCAAAGCTGCCTCCCACCAGCACCCTCAACAGGACCTTCCCTGCAGGTGCCTGCTGGGGAAAGCAGGACGAGGTCCACAGGCAGCCCATGATCCGACAGCCCTCGAAGGGTGAAACCAAAAAACCAAAGCCATCGAGCGCTTGGGGAAACGCCTCGGCGTCGAAGCCCAGCGCCACCACCGCCACAGGCGTGTATGGAATACTGCCCGCCAAGCGCGCCGCCTCTGCGTCCAACGACTGCAACAGAGCGCTGCTGACATAGGCGGGCGTCGCCAAGACCAACACCTCCGCCTGGCGCTTCTCGCCGCCCACCACACACTCCCAAAGCCCATCAGCGCGACGAAGCGACTGCAGCGGCGCACCAAGCTGCAGTCGCTCACCCAAGTGAGCACTGAGCGCCTCGACCAACGCTCCGATGCCGCCTTCTGCGATGGTGCTCAGCCGTCCACCAGGACCCGCAGGTCCACTGCGCTCAGTGGCGCTCACCAAGCTATGGCTGCGCCACTGCCGCCAGCGTTTGCCAAGCAGCGCCGCCACCAAGCCCCCATACTCACGCTCCATCGCCCACATCCGCGGAAACAGCGAGCGCAGGCTAATCTCACGCGCGTCACCAGCACTCACCCCCTGCACCATCGACATGATCAACACATCGGCAAAGGCTTTGCCCAAGCGCCGACGCGCAAAGGCGTACACCGTCTCGTCCACGCCGTGGGGCGCCCGCGCAGCAAAAGGCTCGAAGGCAACCCGAAGCTTCCCGCGAAGCGGCAACAGAGAGGAGCGGAAAAAGGCGAGCGCCGAGCTCGGCGCGGCGTGCAAGCGACCGCCCACGAAGATGAATCGCTTACGAGCCTGGTCCGAGGCAGAGAACACCTCGAGACCAAGCTCTCGCGCCAGCTCATAGGCATCGGGGACGTTGGTCAGAAAGCCATTCGGACCGGCATCCACCGTGTAGTCGCCCGCCCCCAAGCCTGCGAGGCGATCACTCAAAGCCTTTCCACCGGCTCTGCTCTCTGCCTCGACGACGCGAATGTCCCAATCCGGACGTAGCACCGAAAGCTCATAGGCCGTGCTCAAGCCAGAGATCCCTGCACCTACGATCAGGGCCCGAATCTTCGGGACCGAACTCTCCTGCGCCGCCTGTCCACCGCTATTCATGGTGCACCTCCTGCGTTTTTCCCCATCCCTCGCGGTATGCCGTGCACAGCGCCTCGGTACAAGCATGACATGGCTCAGCCAGCTGCAGCTCAGCGCGGCTCCCCGCGCGAAAGCGGGTGAGCAGCAGCCGCGCCAAGGCATCGAGATGCGCTGCGTCGTCGTTTGGTGCCGAGACCCGCACCCAGGGCGAAGCCGCCTCGACGCCCGACGACTGGTCGCTTGACAGGCCTCTGGCGCGCACGCCAGGGAGGGCGCGCAGCAGCGCCGAGGCGCGCTGGGAGAGGCCATTCGGCCTTGGCACCATCCCCTGCAACCAAGACCTCGCTTCGATATCCAAGTCGTAGAGTGTCTCACTGTGCTCGCAACCAAACGAGACAGGGACCAAAACCAGCGCACGCGGCCGCTGAGCGCAAAGGGCGAGGAGCACGTCCTGGAGGGAAGGCCGTTGCCAGCGCCCGCGCCGAGCAGACTGAAAGGCGACATGCATTGGCAAAGGGTGCCGCAACGCCGAGTGGATTGCAGCGATCGTGGCGTGCACCTCGTGGGCGTAGCCATCGCCCTTTTCGAGCTGCGCGAGCGGAAGTGCGTGGGCCGAGTACACCAGGACCGCATCCTGACGATGAGCAGGCTCGAGCGCGTCGATGGCTGCGTCCACACGAGCAGCCCAGGCCTGAGCCACCTCCGGCGCATCGCCCCACCGCGTGAGCAGGGTCCACGACACCTGCGAGAGCTCGGGATGCGCGCGCCAGCTTTGCCACAAGGCCGAAAGCGCCGAGCCCGTCGTGCAGCAACTGAACTGCGGGTCCATGCTGACCAAGAAGACATGCTCGATCCGCTCTTCCCTCAACCATCGGCACAGCGCCTCAGCTTTGGGTTCGCCATAGCGACAAAGAAGCTGCGGAAAGAATCGATGCTCCGGCAGCTCGCGCTGCAAGCGCGCGGCCAAGCCTTCGGCCTGAGCCCAGCTCCATCTCGACCCATGACCAAAACCAATCTGCCGATGCTTTGCTCGAGAACGGGCCGCTGCCCGACGGGCGATGAAGGGACCAGTCTGCTCCTGCCAGATGAGCTTCATCAGCATGGGATCGGTCATCAACTCGACGAGATACGACTCGACCGAGGCCTCGTCGGCAGGCCCACCCATGCTCGAAAGCACCACAGCAATGTTCATGAGAACCCTCGCAGATGTCACACGGTGCGCGAAAAGCGTCCTGCCTCTTCGTGCCGCTTCAAATAGCGATCGAAGACCATCGCCAGGTTGCGTGCAAAAGTGCGCCCCAGCTCTGAGGCCACCAGACCATCGGCCGACAGGGTCAGCAGCCCCTCGTCCTGCATTTCCCGCAAGCGAACCAACTCAGGAGAAAAATATTCAGCAAAATCAATGTGATATTTAGACTCGAGGAGAGCGTAGTCGAGTCGAAAGTTGCAGAGCAGCTCGCGGATGACCTCGGCGCGCAGCTGGTCATCCTCAGACAACGCATAACCCCGCAGAGTCGCGAAGCCTCCGGCTTCGATGGCGGCCTGGTATTGCTCCACGTCGTGATGGTTTTGCGCATAGCAGTGCTCGACGTAGCCGATGGCGGAGGCGCCGAGGCCCAACCAGTGCGGTGCCACGCGAGGCGAGTAGCCCATGAAAGAGCGAGACAAGCGTCCCTTTGCAGCCGCTTGCGCGAGCTCGTCAGTCGGCAACGCAAAGTGATCGATGCCGATGGCGACATAGCCTGCAGAAAGCAAGCGCTGATGGGCGCAGGCGAGCAGCTCGAGTTTGAGTGCCGGGGAAGGCAAGAGAGAGGCATCGAGAGCGCGTTGGTTCTCGCGCAGATGGGGCAGATAGGCGAAAGAGTAAACCGCAAGCCGCTCGGGACGCAGCGCAGTCACGAGCTCGAGGCTGCGTTCGAAGCTTTCCAGGGTTTGCCCAGGCAAGCCGTAGACGAGGTCGAAATTCACCGAGCGAAAGCCACTGGAGCGGGCCGCCGCGAGCACCTTCGCGACCTGCTCGTAGCTCTGTCGACGCCCGATGGCCTCCTGAACCAATGCATCGAAGTCCTGAACCCCAAAGGATATTCGCTCGAAGCCTCGGGCAGCGAGACCCTCGAGCAGCGCATGTGGGGTGTGCCGCGGGTCCGCCTCGAAGGCCTGCTCGGCGTCGGGGAGTAGCTCGAAGCGCTCTCTGATGGCATCGTGCAAACTCAACAATCGCCGCGTCCCCAGAGCGGCGGGCGTGCCGCCCCCCCAGTGCAGCTGTGCCAGGCGTCGGGCAGCACCCAAACGCTCACTCAGCAGCTCGAGCTCTCGCAGCAAGGCCTGAAGATAGCGATTGAGCTCGGCACCCTGACTGCATGCGGTGGTACATCCGCAATAGGCGCAACGCTGGGCACAGAAGGGAATGTGCGCATAGAGCGCAAGCGGCTCAGGCCTGCCCTCGAGGCGCTGCAGCGCCCTCTCATAGGCGGCGGCGTCAAAGACCGGCGAAAAGTCGACGGCGGTGGGGTAGGAGGTGTAGCGAGGACCAGGGCGATCATAGCGAGCGAGGAGCTCAGGTGTGATGCGCATCACATGCTCCAAAGCGAAGAGTGTATTCTAGGTAAACCCAAACGACAGAGATCATGCAGCAACGCGGAACTACCGACGACACACCGCATCAGCAGTTCATCGAACAGAACATTGAAAAAACATCGATTATCAAGGACAAAGCCTCTGTTTGAGCGTGAGACAGAGACCCCACGAACGTATTCAAATCTCAACTGAGCCCATCCCTCTACACGGCGATGGGAAAGCGAATGAAGGGGTGATGCTGGTAGTTCTCCAGCCGAAAGTCTTCGAAGCGCAGCGCATCGAAGGGCTTCGAGGCAAGCTTCAGCCTCGGCAGGGGCAGCGGCTCGCGACTCAGCTGCAGACGCACCCCTTCGACATGGTTGAGGTAGACATGGGCATCTCCAATGCAATGGATGAAGAAGCCCGGCTGCAAACCACACTCTGCAGCGATCATATGCGTGAGCAGGGCGTAGCTGGCGATGTTGAAGGGCACGCCCAGTGCGAGGTCAGCAGAGCGCTGGTAGAGCTGGCAGTCGAGTCGCTGACCACTCACGTAGAACTGGAAGAGCAAATGACAGGGAGGCAGGCGCATCTGCGGAAGGTCAGCCACATTCCATGCGCTCACGATGTGCCGCCTCGACTCGGGATGCCTTCGAATACCATCGAGCAGGCCCTGAATCTGATCGATGCCCAAGCCTCCCCAATTGCGCCATTGAACGCCGTAAATCGGCCCCAAGTCTCCGTTCTCGTCGGCCCAAGCGTTCCAGATAGGGGTAAACTGCGCCAAGCCGTCATTGATGTTGCTTGCGCCCCTCAGAAACCACAACAGCTCCCGAAGCACTGCATCGAAAAGCACCTTCTTCGTGGTCAACAGGGGAAATCCATCCCTCAAATCATATCGAGTATGTGTACCGAATATGGAAATGGTGCCTGTTCCCGTTCGGTCGACACGCTCCTCTCCTTCGTTCAACACCTTCGCCACTAGGTCCAGATAGGCTCGCATACACGTGTGCTCCATATCACCCACGAAGACCTCTGCAGGCCTTCGCCGCGCAGCATAGTCCACCCGGAGCATTGGCGGCAGAGTCGGTCTGCCCTGTCAGCGGTGGCATTGGGCCGCGCAGCTGAAGCGCGTTGAGCACGAGCCTTGCGCCAAAGCGCAATGTCGTCCATGCTCCTGAAGCTTTCTCGTCGCCGCACGAAGGGGCACGCTGACGGCAGGAGAGGAGAGATGCAACAGACACCTCGGAAGTCGAAAAACCTCGCGGTCGAGCTGGAGAATCAGCTCGTTGGCCCGACGCGTCGCAGTGTTCGCCGCGCTGGCATCGGTCTCGGAAAAATTTTCAGTTTCTTCGTCCTCATCATGGGTTTGGCGTTTCTCGCTGGGGGAATTCCGCTGGTTACACTGAGCAGCGGCATCGCCGCCGGAATCGGCGCAGTGTTGCTCTCCCTTGGTCTCATCATCTCCGCCATTGGCGTAGGTACTGTGTGGAGCCTCTTCCGCTATCAGGTGAGCTCCGAGGAGAAGGAGATCGAGAGTCAGATCTTCCGCATGCTCGCCGCCGAGGGGAGGGTCACCGCAGAGGAGCTCTCTCGCGGGCTGCAGGTCGAGCTTCACATGGTCGAGAAGGTTGCGCGTCGTCTGGCTGCTGAGGGCAAGATCGAGCGAGACGTGGAGGAAGACCGACCCGTCGAGGTGTACCAGCCACTCGGTTGGCAAGGGCGAGGTCGCATCGAGGCTTTGAACGATCCCAAGCGGCATGGAGAGCGGCGAGACATGGAGGATTTCGAACGCAAACTGCGTGCGGCAGGCGCAGAGTCCGAGAGAGAGCAAGAAGCCGCCGAAGAAGAAGGCGCTCGCTAAACCGTTCACCCCGTCGTTCCCAAGAGCAGGACACATACATGGCTAGCTTCTCGACGCCGAAGAACGAAGAATCCACGCGAACGAACCGTGCCAGCGGTCTGGTCGGCTCGAGTGCCCTCGCCCTGAGCTGTCTGCTCCTTGGGGCGCTTCTGTATCCCGCATCCGACGCAAGCGCCAAGGACTATTCCGAGGCCACGCGAGAGGCCTTTCTGACAGGCTGCGCGCTCCATGGCGAACCCGCCCTGTGCCAGTGCCTGCTCGAAAAGCTAGAAAAATCCGTCCGAGAGGAGCGCTTCACCATGGCCCTCATCTCGAAGGAGGCCGTCGACAACGCGAGCCAGCTCTGCTGGAGCGAGCTTTCGACGCTCAGCGAGTGGAGCAAACAGGCCGAAGATGAGTTTCTGCGGAGCTGTGCCTTGGCCAGCACGCCAACACAGTGTTCCTGCGCGCTCGAACAGCTGAAAACTCAGTTTACCATGGGGCAGGTCCTCTCCGGCGCCGTCGACGAAGCCAGTCGCGAAGCAGCCATCAACGCTTGCCAATAGGTGCCGCTGTCGATTCGGCTCGACACGGATGCCCAAGACAGCCTGACTGGCGGCAAATAGACTACACCTCGGGTGGAATTTTCCAGATACACGCAACGTATTCTTCCGAATACGCATTTTGCGCGCATTGAGCTTGTTCTTTTCCGCGCAAGCGGTATGCTCACATTGACAGGAGGGCGCTATCGTGAACAAACCAGACATCTTCGAGTACGTTGACTATCGCCAATTTCTTCAAGCCGCTTACGAGGCCGCCAAAGCTTCGAGCCCGGTTTTCTCATTCCGCTACTTTGCTCGTCGAGCGGGCTACACCTCGCCCAACTTCTTGAAGTTGGTGATCAAGGGTGAGCGTAACTTGGGCCCCGACAGCGTTCCCAAGTTTGCTTCTGCACTTGGTCTCAACGCGGAAGAGCGACGCTTCTTCGAGGCGCTCGTCTCCTTCAACCAAGCCCGTCATTCCGAGGAAAAGAACAAGGCCTTCGAGCGCGTCGTGGCGAGCCGTCGCTTCCGACAAGCGCGACGCATCGACAGCAGCATGTTCGTCTACCTCTCCCGCTGGTACTACCCGGCCATCCGTGAGCTCAGCGCGCGCGCCGACTTCCAAGCCGACCCAGACTGGATTGCAGGCCAGCTCGTACCCAGCATCAAGACTTCCGAAGCCCGCCAAGCCCTCGAGCTCTTGCTCGACATGGGTTTGCTCGTGCGCCAAGAGGACGGCAGCGTCGTTCGCGGAGCACCTAGTCTCACCACGGGACACGAGGTGCAAGACCTCGCGGTTGCCAACTACCACCGCGAGATGATGACCAAGGCCTCCGAGTCCATCGACGCCGTCGAGAGCGAAGAGCGCGATATCAGCGCCCTGACCGTCGCCATCGAAGGTGCCACCCTCGAGGAAATCAAGCAGATGCTCAGAGAGCTCCGGGAGCGTCTGCTCGAGCGCTGCGACCGTGACACCAAGGCCGAGTCGGTGTACCAGCTCAACATCCAGCTCTTCCCGCTGAGCAAGCGCCCTGGTACCGTCAAGAAGAAGGGGACGCGCGGCAACGCAGAATAGCCCCCCAACAAGGAGTCACACCATGAGAGTCGCGGGTTTTCTGATGCTCTCCGTCGTCCTGCTCAGCTGCGCAGGCACTGATGTGGGCAACCCTCAGTCCCGCGAGCTGAGCGTCGAGTTCATCGGCTTCGACGAGAGCGCCCCCAACGCGCTCACCTTCGATTCGGGGCTCGTCATCAGCGAGCTTTGGCTCTCTCTCTCCGCGCTGCGGCTGCGCGATGCAGCCCTCTGTGAGGAAGAGGGTGACTTCTATCTGCACGGACCCTTTCTCGTCGAGCTCGTGAGCGGGAGGGAATTCCCTCCCCTGAGCACTCGATTGGAGCTGCAATCCCTCTGCCGAATCAGCCTCGACTTTGCCCTCTACGCGGGAAGCATCCCCGAAGCGCCTGACGCAATGCGCGATCACTCCATCCTCATTCGGGGAAGCAGCGCCGACGGTCAGGCTTTCGAGATTGCGCTGTCTCGAAATGAGGTCGTCCATCTGCGAAACACCACCGGTCTCGTCTCGCTGCTCCCGCAAAACGATCACCTCCTCATCAGCTTCGCGCTCAACGAGTGGTTTCAAGCCGGTGAGTTGGACGTCGAGGCTTTCGACAGCAGCAATGCAGCCGCAACGGCGAAGCTCTGGACCGTCATCAAGCGCTCCATTCGTCTGTACCGAGACAGTGTGCCGGACGGACTGCTCCAAGACAGCGAACTTCTTGACCAACTGGCAACCGGCGAGTTCTAGGGGCGACTGCGGGCGAAGAAGTTGGGGAAACAGGCCAAGTGCGCAATGGACAAGAAGTTGGGTGACCGCCACAGTGCCCAGTCGACAAGAGGCTTGCAGCTCGCTGGTGCCAGCAGCTAAACCCTCTTGGTCGACGCCAAAGCTCTGCTTCGAAAGAGACGGGTGCGCTCTGGCACCGGTTCTTCGAGAGACCTGTCACAACGACAGCCTCACCCTCAGTCCCATGGAGTACCCCATGAAGCCCTTCGCCCTCTTTCCCATCCTCGCAACGCTGCTCTTTGCCTGCGGCGACGACGACAGCGCTGCTGCTATCAAGGTCACGGCCGCCCCAGGTGATACCGTGGGCTACGATGATGGTCTCGTCGTCGTGATCGACGGCGATTCCTATGTCGTCACCGGAGACCCGGGCGAGGACTGCGTGATGATCGACGAGGTCTGCGTCGACTTCGCAAAGGCCGGTGCCACCTGCAAAGACGACGCACAGATGGACGTCATCATCGTCGACGGAGAGGTGCAGGGAGTCATCTGCTATCCCCCCAAAGACGATGCGACCGCCATCTCCGAGGTTGCAGTCACACAAGACGGTCAAGTGCAGATTCCGCAAAACGTTGGGCATCAGGTCATCGTCTTCGACGAGGACAGCAACGGTACACCCATCCCAGGTGACGTCCGCATCGACGCCGAACAGACCAGCCTCTACGGAAATGGCATCGAAGAGACCACGATTGCAGGCAATCTCTTCGTCGAATCCAACAACTCCAACGTGCGCTCGCTCACGGTCGATGGCAACGTCGAATACACGAGCAATGCCAATCGGTCCGGACTCGCCTTCTGTCGCATCAACGGTGACCTCACGGTCCTCGCCAACAACTTTGTCGGACTCGACTGCATCGTCCACGGAAATGTGACTGTCAGCGGCAAGAACGCACTGCTCGTCGGCTTTGGCGTCGCCGGAAATTGGGACATCGATCCCACCGCCGTCTGTGATGGCTGCTACAGCTTCGAGGACAGCAACGATGACGGGCTCGTCGCTGATTCTGAGAGAGGCGACCCACTGAGCTGCCAAGGCGGCGGACGCTAAGCGCACAGCACAGGCCGACTCTCTTGCCCAAGAGCCAATGATTGCGCTCTGTCAGTTCAGGGACTCGAGGGCATCTCGACTTGCCCGATGCTCCGGGAACAGCGTCAGTGCCTGCTCGAACGCCGCCCGCGCAGCCACGAAGCGACGGGCGTTTCGCTCGAGAATGCCAAGCTGATAATAGCTCTCGATGTTGCCTGCGTCGGCCTTGATGGCACGTTCCAAACTCGCCCGCGCCTGCTCCGGCTGCCCCAAACCCATCAGTGCCACCGCCGAGGCGACCTGAGCACGGGAGACGAGGCGACTGCTCCCGCCATCGATGCGCATCTTCTCCACTGCGTCGAGCGCGTGGTCGCGGGCCGCGACGAAGCCCTTCTCCCTGATCGCGATCAGCGCAAAAACCAAGGCAGAGTGCCCGCGCACACCAGACACGCTCGAGAGACCCCGCAGGGTTTGCGTGGCGGCAGCAAGCTCGCCCGACTCGACCAGTGCCTCGGCATACCAGGGACGCCAGCTCTCTAAGGCATCGCTCGACTCCAGCGCTCGTCCCAACAGGGAACGGGCCGTGTCACTCTGGGCCTCGACCAAAGCCAAACGACCTGCCCAAAAATAGTGTTCTCCCGAGGGTCCCCTCTGCTGCAACCACTGCTCGAGCAAGCCCCTGACCTCACTCACCTTGTACAGCATCAAGCCTGACCAAACGGCACCGCGCAAGCTCAACAAGCTGCTGTAGCTGCCCACGACCTTGGACAGGGCCGCCCAGGCATCAGCAAAGCGTTCGCGTTGCAAATAGGCAAGGCCAGCGGCCAGGGCCACCGCTGGATGTTCGCCCGCCTGCGCCAGCGCGTTGCCACACCGTCGAATCGCTTCATCCCCCTTGCTCAGCGCGCACTCGCCAGCAAGCGCAGAGGGCTCCGTTGGCGTGCGAGAGAGGACGTCTCGAAAAATCGCACTGGCCTCCGCGCTTTGAAATCCCGAAACGGTCAGCGCCCAGGCGATGGCAAGACGAGCGCTCGTGCGCATCTGTGGTAGGCGCCGCATTATCCGCGTCCACATCCTCTGGACCGTCTGAGATTGCGAAGATATCAAGTCGGCAACGATTTCCGCCAGCTCATACTCCGCGCCCACACCGCTCACTGCCTTGCTCGCCAGCAGACTTGCGCGCGCAGTCTCGATGTCTTGCATCTGCAACGCCAACACTGCGCGCAACAACGCAGACGGCGGATGGGTTGGGGCCAGACCATCGAGCAGTCGTATCGCACCGGCGAGGTCCCCAGCTCGGGCCAGCCACTCGGCCTGCCTCACCCGTACCATCGGATCCTCTGGCGCGAGCTCAATGGACTTGCGCAACATCGACTCGGCCTGCACGATCTGCCCCTGATCGAGGTAGAGAGAGACCAGCGATGCATAGAGCCGTCCTCGGCTCGGATTCTCGAGTAGCGCCGCCTGCAGGTACTTCTCTGCAACATCGACGCGACCGTCGGCAGCAGCGATCGTCGCCAAATCCTCGAGGGCGCGGGCACGCTGACCTGGCCAAAGCTGAGCGTTCTCGGCGAGCAATGCCTCGAGCTCCTTCTCAGACTGGCCTCCAAGCAAACTGACCACGTGTGCACGACCCAGTCGAGCGGATGGGTGGCCCGCGTCGCGCCGCAACACCTCGGCATAGATCTTGAGGGCGTCTCCTGGCTGGGCGCTCTCGTAGGTAAGCGCCAGGACCATCGAAAACAACACCGAGTCCGCGCTCAATGACACCGCCCTTTGCGCCGCGAGGGACGCACTGGGAAGGTCTCCACGCTCCATCTCCAAGCGAGCCTGCAGCTCATAGAGCCGAGCCGATGGCCAGGAGGCTTCCAACAGCGGCGCGATCAGCGCCGAGGCCTGTTGCGAATTCGACTCGCTGCGCAGAAGGTTGGCGCGGGCCATCTGCACCAATGGAAGCTCGTCTGGCTGCTCAGAGAGCTGCTCTCTCAGCAGCTCGAGCTCCCCCTCTTGCTCGTTGGCCATGAGATAGGAGCGCAAATACAAGTCTTCCAACACGGCGCTTCGCCTACGGGCAGAAAGCTCCTCCCGTCCCAACACCGACTCCACATAGAAGCCAAGTATCGAATCAACCAAAGCGCTGCGACTCCCCTGCATCTGGAGAACACGGTCGTAGGCTGTGCTCGCCGCGCGAAAGTCCTTTGCGCTACCCCGATGCCACGACGCTCTTCCTTCATCGAGTGCAGCGTCCATCCGCTTCGCGAGCTTGCTCTCCCAGACGAAGGGAAACCAAAGCAAGATGAATACCGCGTAGACCAAGCAAGCAACGGCGAAACTACGTTTGACGAGCTGAATCCAGAACAGCCGCGTGGGGGTGAGCGGAGATGGCGAGGCTCCAGGACCACCTGAAGCGCTGCCTTGGTTGCCGCTCAACGTCGAGCGTCGAGCTTCCATCTCCAGCATCTTCGCCTGCGCATCCTGATAGGAGATGCTCCAAGTGGGTTTGTCCTCCGCCGCCCCGGTGTCCACCAGCAGCGAAGAAGCTTTGGGCCCAGTCCCTTCAACAGAGTACTGCGGCGTCGAATGCCAAGGACTCAGCGCTTGATGTCGAGGTGGAGAGGGCAGCAGCGCAGGATGACTCTGTGGCGACTGAAGCAACACCTCCTTTGCGCTTGGCTCGCTGACGTGAGAGAGCTGAAGCGCAGCGGTCTGAGCCTCTGCAAGGGAGGGCCGCATCCGCGCAGGACTGCTTGGGGACGGTGTTGTTGGGACTGGCGGAGGCGACGCTGACGGCGGCGCAGGAACAGCGCGCCGAGGCGGAGGGCTGGACCGCGGCGCTTGTGAGGTAGCGGCCAGTACCGGCGCTTCGCCCTTCTTCGCCGCGACCGCCAGCGAAGGTGCAGATGGGCGCGCCCGCACAGGAGCAGCCGGTGTGACGCCAATGACCTTGGCCAGAAACGAATCCACGCCCACAGAGGGTTGCACCACTTCACTGCGTCGAGATTGGCCAGCAAACTCCTCGGCCGTCTTGATAACCTCACTCGAGATCTCGTGAAACGTGCCCAGCGATTCGTCCTGCCGCATGCGCTCTTCGATGGCGCGAGGATTGAGTTGAAAAGTAGGCTCGCTCAGCTCTGGATCCTCAGCCGGTGCGCTCAGGGCTGAGAGCGGAGCGGGATCGGGCCGTGTCGAGTCAAGCTCATCCGCTGTGGCAGCGAGCTGTCTCTCGAGGCGTGGCTCGGACGCAGCAGCGATGTCCACCGTGGCAACCTGAGAGGACGCCGCAGGCAGTCCGGCGGGCGACGCCTCGACCACTGCACCATGTGGGTTGGTCGGAATTTCGTGAATGGTGGGGAGCTCGTCGACATAGGGCTCCTGAGCGCGCCGAGCTCGCTCCAAGAGGGCAGGCACATCGGCAGGTTCCACGACAGCGGTCACCTCATCATCCCCAAAGAGGCTCGGCGCCGCAATCACCGGCATGCTCGTCGTGGTGTCGTCGTCGTCACCCTTCCCCCCCAGCACCTGCTCAAAGAGCGCAGTTGCTCGGCGATCATTGGGGAAACGCCGCCTGAGCTCCTCGAGTTCCGACACGGCGAGCTGCGTGCGACCCAACTTGAGCAGCGCCTGACACCGAAGCGCGCGCAACCGTGCACTGTCTCCATGACGACGCAGTGCGTCATCGAGCCGCGGAAGCGCATCCCGAGCCCGACCACGCTCAATCAGCTCCTCCAACTCCGAGAGCGCTGCTTCAGAGAGCAGCCGCGCGGAGTCCGGCACCTTTGCCGTGGACTCGGGATCATCGCCGCGAGCACCGAGCGCTGCCTTGAGAGGCGCTACTGGTCGAGTGCTGTAATCATCGCTCATAGATGCAGATTTCCACTGCAATTTCGGCAAGTTCCCAACAATTGAGAAACCCGCATCGAGAGCATATCACGCCCCTGCGCCCTGTCAAAGAGCCGCACCTCGCCTCGTCGCTCAGACGCCCTTGCTTTCTGAAGCCAGAACGCGGACTTGCGTATCAGGCCGCGGAGGGCTAAGCTCAACACGACGGCAGTTCTCCGCCGTCTTCTCCATGGAGAGCTGCGTGAAGACACGAACCCTGCTCATCCTCTCCTCCTTGCTCCTCTGGGCCTGCGACGATGCGTCGAACCCGCCCAAGGTCGACACCGACAACCAGACTGAGCTCGAGGAGCTCGATGCCTCGATGCCCGACCAAGAGCAAAGCGACGACTTCATACCCCCCGACGAGCTCGAAGAGGAAGAGCTCATCATCGAGGGACCGAGGGAGCTCGTCAACGGCACCCCAGTCAGAATCGGACACATCATCGACGGCGATACCCTCGACGTCTTCGTTGGCATCGCCGCCTTCAAAACCTACACCATCCGACTGCAAGGGTTGGCTGCTCCGGAATGCCGAAAAGAGCAGGTGCTCACCGAGTTCTACGGTCGACGCTATCAGTGCGTCGCCGACGACGAAATCTGGGGACTTGGCGCTTGGCAAGGGCTCGTCGCCTTCGCCGCAGGCAAAGAAGGCTACCTCACCTGTGATGATGCCGCCCCTGGCGAATGGTGCCCTATGGACACCTATGATCGCTATTTGGCATACATCTCCATCGACGGAAGGGACCTTGCCACGGAGATGGCATTTCAAGGAAATGCCCTCTCATACACCTCATTCACGTCAAGCAAGAGAGCAGATATTTGTCGGGCAGAATACAACGCTCAGGACGCGAACCGAGGAATGTGGAAGCTCGGCAACGTCACCACCGTCATCAACCAAATGCACGACTCCACCCAGAACTGGTACTACAAGCACCACGATCGACGCTGCGATGAGGCCATGTATCCCTAATCCCTAGCTCCGCCGCCCCATGACGTCGTAGCCAGGATGCGAAGACGCGCTGCGAAGCAAGCCACCCATCCTGACGACATTTCGAAACGAAGAGCGTGCGCTGAAGACGTGAAGACGAGACGTCGGACGCTCGAAGGCTGCATGCTGGTCTCAGGGCATCTTCTTCTTGAGCTCCGCGATCCGCTCTTTCATCTGCGCAACCAGCGAGGCGTAGCCTTCCTTCTCGATCTGTTCGCTGTACTTGCGGTGATAGGTGTCCTCGATACTCGCACCATCGATGAGGAGATTGTTCATCAGGTAGCCAGACTCGCCCTTCTCGACGAGGACGAATTCCAACTCGGTCTCTGTATCCTCATAGAGGACAAAGCAGATCACATGTGAAAACTTGCCCTTGACCTGCTCCGAGTCCCAATCCACCTTGTACTCTGCATCGGGATTCTTGCTACCCAGACGGTCTACATAGGTGAGCTCCACGAGCTCCCGAAACAGCGCTTGGTACTCTGTCTTTTCCTCGGCAGTCCGCTCATCCCAGTGCTTTCCCAGAGAGCGGATGGCGAGGTCATCGTAGTCGACGAGCGCGCTGATGACGGCACGCAGGTCTGCGGCCCTTTGGGCAGCATTCTCCGCGCTCACCTTGCGCTCCAAGATGCTCATCAATGACTTGTGCTGCGCCTTGACGAAATCCATCGGCTTCGGTCGTGACTCGGCGTGTGCGAAGCCTGCCCAACTCACACTCAACAAGAGCGCCACCAAGACGCCCAAAAACCTACTTTTCATCTTTCACCTCGGTAGCTTGCTGGGCACTTCCCAGCGCGATGAAGACAACCGCTCTGACGCCTCGGCGCACGCCGCTATTCATCCGCCTCTTCGCTCTCCTCGCTCTCGAAGTAGTCCTCGATTCGACCACTCGCCAGCAATTCGGAGACGCTCTCTGCGCCGGTCGCAAGCTGTAAGCGCACGAGAGACAAACGGAAATCGTAGAGCGATTGGAGATACAGGCTGCGCTGTTCAATGTACCCACGAACGCCAGAAATCACGTCGTCCACTTTTCCGCCGCCCACTTCATAGTCCACCAGCTCCTGCGTCATGAAACGCTTTGCCGAGCGCCGCGAGCTCTGCACCAAGTCCACCTGCTGCTGTGCGTTGAGAGACTCGAGATAGAGCTTCTCCACCTCCAACGCTGCAGCGCTGCGGGCGAGCTGCTGCTGCTGCTGTAACTTGAGGAGCTCCGTGTCAGCCTCGGCCACTTTGAAGTAGCGGTTGACCGGATCGAGCTTCCACTGCAACGTCAACGCCACGCCAAATCCGAAGGAGTTGTACGGATCATAGGCATAGATCGTCTCCTCCGGCACCTCCGGCACGGCATTGCTATAGGCTTGGTTGAGTCTCGCTCCAAAAACGATGTCAGGCCACCACTTCAAAGACTCGAGCTTGGCGTTGAGTTCTGATGCCTGTACCGCCTTGTCTAGCATCTGCAAATCGAGGCGCTTGCTTCGGGCAAGCTCCAGGACTGCATCCAGCGAAAGCAGCACTGCCTCATCGGGGCGAAAGCGCATCTTGGGCAGCTCGAACTCCCCCTCGAGCTCGAGATGTAGACGCAAACCTTGCTCTGCCAGCTGTCGCCCCATCTCCAGCTCGTTGTGCAAGAGCGTCAGACTCGACGCTGCCATCTCGATACGATAGCGATCCGTCTTCTTCACGCTCGGATCACCCTGGCTCCACAGCTTCTCGTATTCTCTCGAAATCCGCTCGAGCAAACCCGTGGCCTCCTTCGAAACCACCAGTCCCGCATTCGCCAACTGCAGTCCGTAGAACGCACGGGCCACGTCGTAGCTCACCTTGAGGCGCGCCTCCCGCTCCTTGAGCAGCTCCACATCCAAACCAATCTCGGCCAGCTCCTCGACCGTGCTGAGCTTGAAGAACGTGAAAACGGGCAAACCAAGCTCCACACTGTTCTTCGTGAAGAAGCCCCACTCCCCAAGATCCTCGAAGGCCTTCTCATCGGTCGAGTCCAGCTCCACCTTCGGCATCGGTGCCCAGGTCGAGCTCAGCTCCAACTTTGGGGTCCAGGCCCAAGACGCCTCATCGACCACCAACGCCGCCTTCTGTGATGCAAACTCAGCCGCCTCAATCTGTGGGCTCCGGGTCAGCCCCATCGAGATCGCATCAGACAAACTGAGACGCCGAGGCTCCTCCGCCTCCTGTGCCACGGCAAAGTGCGGCAGCAGAACACACAGCCCCAGGGCGAATGACAAGCAACGCCTGCGCGCAGACTGACCATCGTTGAACATGACCTGCTCCCTGACTCACCTGACAGCATCGCGAACGCCACCTCGTCGCGCTGCCCTGGGCGCTGAGCCGACGCGTCGGCGACCGACGAACTCAAAACCAGCACTCCACGACTGCGTCGTGGAGCGAAAGAGGCACCCTAGCCTCCGCGGCAAGGCCGCAGAGAGAGCACCGCGCACGTATTCCTGTCTGGCCACAGACCTAGGCCCTTCGGTCTCATTGCGGCGCCGCGCCTGACCAACGATATTCGAAACTCGGCGTCGCCGCCTGTCGAATCTCGGTCCCCAACGCGGACATGCTCTCCTCGAAGAGCGCATTGAGCAGACTCTGCCGCCGCTTCGGATACACCAAGGTGGGCTCACCGCTGATCTCCAGCTCCGCCTTCATGTAGTCCAAGGCCGCTTCGAAGCCCCCAAGCTCGTCGACCAGCTTGGCCTCCAAAGCCTGTCTGCCCGTGAAGATTCGACCATCCGCGTAGGGAAGGACCTCCTTGCGCTCGAGTCCACGCCCCTCGGCGACGGCGTCCACGAACTGCAGGTAGATGTCCTGCAACAAGGCCTCGTAGAGCTTGCGATCCTTCTCGCTGAAGTCGCGAAACGGCGAGCCCGTGTCCTTGTATTCCCCGGTGGTCACCGTATTGACCGTCAGTTGCAGATACTCCATCACCGCATCCACCTCGAAGGTCTGCGAAATCACACCGATGGAACCTGTCACTGTACCCGCATTCGCAAACACCTTGGGCGCTGCACAAGCGATGTAGTAGCCCCCACTCGCCGCGACGTTGCCCATCGACACCACGACCTTCTTGTCGAGCTTGCGGAGAGCCTCGAAGATCTCTTGGCTCGCCCCCACCGAACCGCCAGGCGAGTCGATGCGTACGATGATACCCTTGATCTCTTTGGACTCCGCGAAGCTTCGGATGTCCTCCAAGACCTGCTTGGAGGACTGGATCGGGCCAACGATCTCAATCACCCCAATCTGCTTGTCTCCGCCGCGCCCAGCGCCCATGGCCGAGAACACCAGCATCGCGAAAACCACGAAGACCCCAAAGAGGCCGCCAAAGACGATCAGAATCGTCCATAATCCTTTGTTGGACTCACTAGCCTTGGCCATCACGATTCGACCTTCGCGCGCTCTCGCGCAGCACTAGTACTTGGGATGGATAGTGGACAAACCCAAGAGCTCTCGGGTCATGTCATCGTGCGGTGCGGTGATCACATCGGACTCGATCAGCAGCTCTTCCCGCATCCGAGCCAGCGCTGCCTCGATCCCCGCTTCGAGATCACTTTGGCCACCGCTCAGCACCGCATAGGCCCGGCCGCCAATGGAACGCGCCAGGTGGAGCAGCGCCAAACGCAGCTCTGCCGCCTTCAGCGCGGCATCGACCCCGAGAATGACATCGACCACCGAGGCCGACTCGAGCAGCCCCATCGCGTCGAGGGGCTCGTCATCCATGCCTACGCCGAGGTGATGCTCGCGAGCGGTACACGCATCGAGCGCCGGCCAAAGCAGAGGGTGCACCGAGCTCAGCAGCAGTGAGCCAAGCAAGCGCTCGCCTGCCGCGGCCAGCCCTGCATCCAGCGCCTCCTCCAACTCAGCGACCCCACCATCCACGAAAATCAGGAACTTCCCGCTCGAAACCGCATACGCTCTACGCACCCGCACAGGGGCGCGTTTGACCATCTGATCGAGCACGCGATGTCCCCGCACGATACTGCCCAATTCGATGACGCCAAGCGCATCGGGGTAGGTCGTAGCCGCATTGGGGGAACTTGTCGGCATGGTGCTGATTCAAAAGGACCGAATACAGTCGGAGACTAGACGATGCGGAAGTACTCTTTCAGCGTGCAGCGACGCTCTCGCGTGAAGTGCCATGCTGTCGTGAGACCCTCACCGGTAGGCGAGGCGATGGTGAAGGAGGTGTAGCCCTCGCCGCCCAGCCCCAAGCCTGCATAACTTGGCGCATTCTTGACGAAAATCGAGCAATCCATGCGCCGTGCCATCTTGTGCAGCGCCGCGATGTTCGTCGAATGCATACAGGCGGTATGCCGAAACCCGTGCTCCACCCGATGCGCCATGTCGATTCCATCATCGACGTTGGGCACACGCAGGAACGGAATCACCGGCATCAACAACTCATGTTGAACGAAGGGATGACGCTCGTTGTCCACCTCACAGAAGGCAATGGGTGCATCCTCGGGACACGTGATGCCGATCTCGCGCAAGATGTGGGCTGGCCGCTTCCCAATGAACTGGCGCGCGACCTCGCCACCTGGCGTGACGAGCTGCTCGAGACGCTTGATGTCGCGCCCGGTCACCTCGACGGCACCCGCCTTCTTCATCTCCCGCTTGAGCAGGTCCGCGATGTCTTCCACCGCGATGATCTCTTTCTCGGCGATGCACACGATGTTGCAGTCCAAGCCCGCGCCAGCCACGATACTCTCGCCGGCTCGCTTCAGGTCCGCTGTCTCGTCCACCACCACAGGAGGATTGCCGGGACCCGCGCCAATGGCGCGCTTGCCGCTGTTCATCGCAGCGCGCACCACCGCAGGACCACCTGTCACCACGACCAGACGCGTGTCGGGGTGCTTCATCACCGCACCGGCCGACTCAATCGTAGGCTCGGCCACACAGGTGATGCAATTCTCGGGTCCACCCGCGGCCACGATCGCCTCGTTGAGCAAGGTCACATAAAAGGCGCTGACCTTCTTGGCCGAGGGGTGCACGTTGAAGACGACGCTGTTGCCACCAGCGATCATGCCAATGGCATTGCACAGGATCGTCTCAGTGGCGTTCGTGCAAGGCGTGATGGCCGCAATGACCCCGAACGGAGCACGCTCGGTCAACATCAAACCGTCGTCACCGCTCTGCGCCACCGGATGCAGAATCTCTGTCCCAGGCGTGCGCTCGATGACCAAGCGATTCTTGTTGATCTTGTGATCCACGCGTCCCAGGCCCGTCTCGGCGACCGCACGCTCCGAGAGCTCGATGGTGTACTCGCGCGAGATCTGACGCATCGACGCGATCATCGCGTTGCGCATCGCAACCGTACCCTCGACGAGCTGCCGCTGCGCCGTCTTGGCAGCCGCAACCGCTTGGTCCACGGTGGCAAAAATTCCCCCATCGCCCTTGGAGTGATAGCGATAGCTCGCCGACTGCGTCGGTGGCGGGCTCGCCGGACGCGGCGAGGCGCTACGCCCGAGACGCTCGACAACCTTGTCGACGAGAAGACCAATTCTCTCTTCGTCAAGCTTCACGATACGGGCTCCTTCGAGCGACTTCGACAGCGCAAGCACGCGCCACCGCCTCACTCACGAGCGCACACTCGCCTTGCGTCGAGTCGCGCCCTATTCCTTGACGTAGCGAAGCTCACCACCAACCTCGAACTGATCGACGATGGCCATGATGACCGCATCGACAGGCCGGTTCTTGGTCACTTCTGTCTGCCGCGCAGAGCTGCCACTCGCATACAAGACCACCTCCCCAACGCCCGCCCCAACCGCGTCGGCAGCAACCACCAACGTGTTGGTCAGGGCATTGTTCAGGTCGAGCCCCCGCACGAGAAGGAACTTCAAACCCTCGAGCTCTTCTTCTTTGCGCGTCGCGACGACTGTTCCAACAACTCTGCCGAGTAGCATGGTTTTCAACCCCCGTGGCTGGCGCCCAACGACGCCAAGCTGCTTGGTCCCGAGCAAAAATGCAGCCGCTGCGCACACCACACCCCGTCAACAGCATGACCCGCTGACTCCGAGGCACTGACGCAGGCTGTCTACGCTCGGCGAAAGAACCCGCTCAGTCCACCACTGGCGTGCTCTTGGGACCACGCCCCAAGGGAAGCACCGCGTCGATGTTCGCGTGCGGACGCGGAATCACATGCACTGCAACCAGCTCGCCTACGCGCTCGGCACCCCGTGCACCAGCCTCGGTCGCTGCCTTCACCGCCGCCACATCACCACGAACGATGGCGGTCACGTAGCCGCCACCAATCTTCTCATAGCCCACCAACTCGACCTTCGCAGCCTTGACCATCGCGTCCGACGCTTCGACCATGCCCACGAATCCCTTGGTTTCGATCATTCCCAGCGCTTCCGACATGACGCTCTCCTCTCATGTGTATTGGCGCCGCCCCTCGACGACGCCTGACGAGCCATCGCTCGAGGCCCTCCGCTTCGAGAGGACCATCGCCTTTCATACAACCAACAGCACACCAGCGCAGCAGCCCCGCTCGTGCGCGCTACTTCATCGCTACACCGGTGATCGCGTTCAGGGCTTCCGTCACCGCCTGCTCCGCCGCGTCAATCTCTGCCTCTGGACCCGCCAGGTACAGCCGCCCAAAAGCCCCCGCCGAACGAACATCAATCAAAAAGACGTTCGCAGCCTTCTCCGCCTCGTTCGCAGCATAGGACACATAGGCCGCAGGCTCGGTCTCCAAGATGAACAACGACTGCCCCGGCAACAGCATCATCCCCGACGAGTTGCGATTGATGATCTGAGCCTGATACGGCTCCACAGAGCGGATGATCTGACTCGTCGCAATTCGAGGCTTGATGCGCTCGCTCTCTTGCAAACCCAGCGCGTCCAAAATCGCGGCACCCGCATTCAGGACATCGCCTTTGTCCTCGGCATGTACCTCCAAGAGGCCAAACGCTCGCTCGACAATCTGAATTGCAGGCACCACCCGAGTCGCCTTCAGCGCCGTGTCCGTCACCCGATTAATCGCGATGCCCGGCGCAATCTCGACCCACAAAGACGCCATCTCCGGGATCGGCAGAAAGCCTCGTGCCGTCTTCCCGATGAAGCTCGTGAGCTGCGGCTGGAGACTATCGAGAAAGATGTAAGTTCTCAGCTGAATCATCTGATTTCACCCCTCGATGTGTGCATGCATCCGGCGCCACAGCGTCGACTCGCGCTGCGAACACCAAAGTGACGCGCAACATAACACGCCACCACCAGAATCGACAAGAGAGCATGCTGCCGATTACGCAACTCAAAGCCACGCTCGCACAACTCGAATGCACAGAGGAGCCCAAATCACCAGAGCCACTTGCAACTCAGTTGCGAATCACCTATCCTCCCGCCGTTTCTGCCTGAACAAGGCGGCCCTATGTCAGACGCAAAGCCCAAAGCCAGCCTCCCCGCAACACCGCTGCTCAGCTCGCCCTGCGCTCATTCCGCCGCCAGCAGAATCGGCGAGCGCAGACTGCGAAAAACCAAAATCCGCGTCGCCGTGCTCGCCATCCTGCTCGACGCCAAAGCACCCCTCACTCACGCCGACGTCGAACAGATCCTGATCGAGCACCAATTCCCAGTCGACCGAGTCTCCCTCTATCGCTCATTCAGCGCCCTCTTCGATGCACAGCTCGTACTCCGTGTCCTTGCCCATGACGGCTGCTGGAGG